>LMZS01000077.1 GCA_001567085.1 Chloroflexi bacterium OLB15 | reverse complement strand
GCCTACGATCTTGGCGCGCCTGACGCGCTCTACTGCACCGTCGGCGGCGGCGTGAGCGACTGGCGCATTGACCTGAACTCGCAGGGCACTTTCGATTTAGCGATCACCAGAGCGCAGATTGACGCGGCCTTTGAGCAGGCGGTGGCCAGCGGCGTGAATCAGGTGATCGGCGCGGGCGGGCTGAATAACACCTTTTACGCCTTAAGCGACGGGCAGACGATCACCTACATGTCACCTGATCTGCGCGAGCCGGGCAAGCTGTATCAGTTCTCGTTCGAGCGGAATCGCTGCCCGCTTGCCTGATCGCGGCGTTAAGTTACACATTAAAGGGGGCACAGAACATCTGCGCCCCTTTTTGTATGCGGCTTAAATTGGGGGATTAGCTTAGGCCGTAGCCGAACGGGAACAGCGGCGGTTCACTGTCTGCCTTCAGCGCCGAAAGCGGTATTTGATTTTTGCTGCGCGGCCATGAGTATGACAGCCTGCCAGTGAACGGGTGATCGCCAAACAGAACATCGGCCACGCCTGCGCCTTCGGTGCCCGGCAGCCATGCTGCAATCACCGCGTCGCACAGGTCTAGCTGATCCGCAATCAGCAGTGGGCGGCCAGAGAGGATGACCAGCGCCAGCTATCTACCTGCGGGCGAACGCGCTTGAGGATGGCGATATCTTCCTCAGATAGGGTTAGCTGATCGTTATCGCCCATGCCTTCAGCGTAGGGCGGCTCGGCGACCACCACAATGCCTATTTCAGCGCGGGCATCGCTAAAATCTCCAGCGGCATCATAGCGAATATTTTGAGACGCCTGTTTGAAGCCTTCCAGCAGGGTTGTGCCTTCGGTGATGGCGCCATCGCCACCCAGCCAGACGATAGACCACCCGCCGCATTGTAAACCGATGTTATCCGCGCCGCGCCCGGCCACGAAAATAGACGGCGTATCTTTGGCGAGGGGCAGCGTATCCTTCTCGTTCCTGAGCAGCGTCACTGATTTCCGCACCGCTTCACGGGCGACCGCGCGGTGTTCGTCTGAACCGACATCGTTTAGCAGCGCGGCATCAGGGAACGGCTGCTCAAAGACGCCCAACCACTGCTTCGCCCGTAAAATGCGGCGCACCGCATCGTCAATACGCTGGATGCTGACATCGCCTTTTTCGACGGCGGCGGTGAGTGTGCTGATGAACAGCTTATAGTCAAACGGCACCATCACCATATCGAGGCCAGCATTGATTGAGGTGACGACGCAGGTGTAATAGTCGCGATCAATCTGGTTGATGGCCATCCAGTCAGAGACGAGGAAGCCTTCAAAGCCGAATTCCTGCTTGAGAATTTCGGTCAGCAGATGGTAGTTGCCATGATTTTTAATGCCCTGCCACGACGAGAATGAAACCATGATATTCTGCGCGCCAGCGGCAATTGCCGCCTGATAGGGGCGCAGATGAATTTCGCGCAGCGTGGCTTCGTCAATCAGCGCGTCGCCCTGATCAATGCTCCAGCGGTCATCGGCAGACTGCCAGTTGCCCATAATCCAATCATACGTTTGAACGGTGCCCCATGCGGTGCCGCCATCGGCCGCGAAATGCTTGACGGATGCCAGCGCGCGGGGTTCAACATCTTGCAGCCCCTTGAGATAGCTGACGCCTAATTCGATAACCAGATCGGTATCTTCGCTGTAGCCTTCGTAAGTGCGCCCCCAGCGAATATCCTGCGGCACCGAAACTGCCGGGGCGAAATTCCAATGCACGTTGGTGCCGAGCATTTCCAGCCCGGTGATACGGGCGATTTTCGCCACTAATTCAGGATCGCGGGCGGCGCCCAGCCCGATATTGTGCGGAAACAAAACGGCGCCGAATACATTGTTATGACCATGTACGGCATCTGATCCGTAAATCAGCGGGATTCCCAGCCGTGTTTTGAGCGCGGCTTCCTGAAAACTGCGTACCATTGCCGCCCAGTTTGCGGGGGTATTGGGGGCAGGGTTGCCGCCGCCGCCGCTTAGCACCGAGCCGATGAAATAGTTCGTGACATCTTCTGCGGGAATGCTGTTTTTTTCGGGCTGCGTCATCTGGCCGATCTTTTCAGCCAGCGTCATTTCAGCCAGTAACGCTTCAACAGATTCCTTAATTGGTGATGAAACCTGCGGCGATGCAGACAAGATATTGCTCCTTAACAAACTTGCCGCATAGACCTGCGACGAGGCGGGGCTGGATGCCCCAGCGCGGAAAGTGTTTTACGATTCAGTCGGGTTAATGCGGTTGAAGATCGCTGAAAAGGCGAAATCTTCTTGCACAATGCCGCTGCATGTATCGTTGATGATTGCCATATTGGCGGAACATGATTTATCGCGGCCTACTGACCACATCGCGGTCAGGCGGATGCCGTTTTCAATCACGAAATCGGCGATCAATTCCGCATCGGCTAATGTGAATACTTCAGGCACGCTGTCATTGAGGCCGATCATCGGAGTGAGGCCGATCATCGCCCATAGCTGCTGATCACTGAGTTCGGGATACAGCTCCGCAAGCTGGGCATGCAGGCTTTCCGCAGCCTGAATCGTGAGCGATCCCATCTGATCGGGGGGGTACTCTTCCCCGTAATTCATGGTCATGATATTGACCAGATTGACCACGACACCATGCTCAACCGCCGAACGCAGCAAGTTCAGCCCGTCTTCAGTCAGGCCATAGGGGGCAACGGGCAGCGTGTAGGCGATTTCCAGCGTGCGACCTTCTTCAGCCGCCCACGCCTGAAGCGCGGCGAGAGCCTGATTGCGGCGGTCAACCGATTCGGTTTCGCGCAGGCTTACGCCTTCAATATCGAAATCCAGCCAGCGGGCATCATGATATTCAACAATGGCCTGAAGCTGCGCGGTTAAGGTCTCTACATCGTCGCAATCGCGGGCAAGCTCGCGGCCACCTGCCCCGCCAAAAGAGAGGATGACATCGCCGCCTGCTTCCCTTAGCCCATCTATATCGCGCAGCAGCAGATCATTATTCAAAACTGGCCGCCCGTTGCCCCATACTGGCGTACAAGGCTCTGTGCCACCGAGAATGAAGGCTAAGGTGACATAGGGAACGCCGGTCAACTGCTTGAGATAAGCCAGCGGGAAGGCGTTGGGATAGATATAGGGCGCAAAGAACTGTGAGGGGAAACCTGCCGGATCGCCTCCGGTTTCATCTTGCGCGTATCCCGAAACTGGCATCATCGCGATCAGCGCAAAGACGGCGAGAGCGACTGCCCCGATTTTCAGATGGTGTAAGCGGCTCAGATTCATGATGCACCTGCCTGACTAAGACTTATTCGGCGCATTTTCAAGGTAAACAGCGTAATGGTTGATCAAATGCTCAACCGGCGATTGGTAATATTCGTCCGGCGTCACATTCAGCGTGACGGTGTGAACAGCGGGTTTCACCGTTGGTTTGGTGGCGGCAAATTTACGGATCACTTCGGCGTGAGGTTTAAGCGTCCCATCAGGGCGAACGAGGCCGAAATGACGCTCATGTTTCGATTCTTTACAGGGCGGTAAATCCCAAAGTTCGGGAATGTAATCAGCAAAGCACCACACCATTGCGCCGGTTGCGCCAACCTCTACCAGACGCGGCAGCACGGCTTCGATATAAGCGGCGAAATCTTCTTCGCCAGCCATGAACTGGGTGCGCGGATTGCCGTAAGCCGTCCACTCCCATATCTGCGATGGGCCGCCGTCCGGCGTGGTGCAGCCCCCCCATTCTTCCATCAGGGTAGGCTTGCCACACAGCGCGGTGGTGACGGCGCAGGTGTAAGGCACAAAATCAGGGTCAAGCGGGCCATGCGCCCAGGGGACGTACATAGGATAGGAATGCATCACGGCGACATCGGTTTCAGCGTAAACCTCATGAATCCGCAGGCCGTTATCGCGGTGCAGGCTGTCGGCATGCAGGCCGCAAGTGACAGGATGATTCGGGTCAATAGACTTGATCAACTGCGTCATCTCGCGCACCCATGCCCGGCCAGCGGCGGCATTTGGCGGCCACGCAAACAGGTCAGGCTCGTTGCCCAGATTCCACATCCAGATGCCGGGATGATCCTTGAAGCGGCTGACGACGGTGGTCAGCAGCAGACGTTCAGCAGACAGCGCCTGCGGGTCGGTATAGGGATTGCGGTACATGCTCTCAACGATTTTGCCGCCGCTGATCAACTGCCGAACTTCTGAGAAATATTCAGAGTGCGGCGGGGCGGCGGGGTCTAGCAGCCATCCGGGCGACCAGTTTGGGCCGCTCATGTGGCCGGTGAAGAAAGTGACATCCAGCCCAAGACCATTTTGGGCGGCGATATCACACACCTTGCCGAAATTATCGAGACATTCCGGCGATACGCTGTCGGGCGTGGGCTGCCAGTCATCCCAGAGCAGGAAAACGCGCACGACATTCATGCCGAGGCTGGCGATTAAGGCGAAATCAGCTTCGACTTCCGCCGCCTCAAAATTTGACCACCAATACATGGCCTTTTTGCGAGGCCAGTAGTTCACACCAAGAACGAAGGGTTGTTCCATTGTGTCTCATCCTTAGCTCTCTCACTGGGAGAGAAGATACATGACTGTTTCACATGCTTTCATCAATGCGCGATGTTTCGGGTTTGCCGAAAGCCGGGCGTGGCGCTCATGCCGCCGGAAGGACATAGAGCGTCATGGACTGGGCTGGCACTGTGATTTGCGCGCCGCTGCTCAACGAGATCGAGTTCTGCTGCTCGGCGTTGTGGGATGCGTCAAAGAGCCAAACTTCAGCGTCTCCAGCCGCCTCAAAATCACCGAGATCGAGCGTTTTGGTGGCTTCTTCAGGGCCGAGATTGATCACGATGATAGTGAGAGCGCCGTCATCCCGCAGCGCCGCATAAATACGCACATCAGGGTCAGAGGAATCGGCGCTAAGCAGCTCGCTGCCAAAATGGGTATACATCAGGTAGGTATAGTAAATCGGGCGGACGCCGTTGCTGGTGATCAGCCCATAGCAGCGCGAGCCTACGCCCTGCATATCCCATGAGGCGGCAATATCCACCTGATTGTTAATCAGGCGGCCAAGCACATCGGCAAACCACAGCGCGTTATAGAAAGAGTCGAGGCTGGCTTCGCCACCACAGCTTAAGCTGGAATTGGAGTTGACTTCGGTCACGGCGATAGGATATTCACGCCCGGTGGTATCAAGAATGATCTGCCGCCAATTGGGGACGATGGTGTCCCATTCCTGGCTGTTCACGCGCAGGTCTTCAATAGTTGCGATGGCATCATGGGTAGCGCCAAGACCGGGGTAGGGATAGCGATGGAAAGAAATGACGTCTACCAGATCGCCGTTAGCGTTCAAGAACTCAATCAGCCAGTCTTTGCCTTCGCTGTCACGCGGGTGGCCGCCGTCCGCGCCTTCAGAATAGACGATGTTATCGCCATCTACGCTGAGGGGAACGTACTGGGTGATGTCTGGCCCAACCAGAATGATATCGGGATCAACCTCTAGCATCGCTTCAGCAATCGCGCGCCATTCGGCGTTGAAGCGCTCGACGGTGTAGTCATCGCCGACGGTGCTTTCAAAAATGTTCGGCTCGTTGCCGATGCTCCAATAGCGAATGTTATGCCCGCGTTCGATATTGGCATAACGAACTGCTTCGGCGGCGTCTTCGGGCGAACCACCCGCCAAACGCACGGTCACCAATGGTTCTGCGCCGAGCGCGCGCGCCTGAAAGATGAACACTTCAATGATCGACTTGCGCAGATCATAGCGGTCGCTGTCGCCACCGCCGAGACGGGCGAAATTGATCCCGGCCGCTGCTGCGGTGTCCATCATCGAAAGCGGGATAATGGCATTCTGGCCGAGATTGGAGCCGTAGACGAAGGGGCTAATGGTTCCCCGTGATTGGCTGGTATCCACCGTCAATACGCCATCCTGGGCGAAAACAGCAGCGGCGCTAAGGCATAGAATGGCAAACAGGAAGAGTACTTTTTTCATCGTCCATTCATCTTGTGTATGTGATCGCGAGTATTCCGGATGATTTGGCTGGAGCAATTTGCCTGTCTTGCAGACAGGGACACTTGCGGGTGTCCCTGTCCTGTTTCATGCAAGAGGGCTGATGTGGTTGGTTATTTTTCGACGCCGGTGATGACCACGCCGCGCATAAAGACCTTTTGCGCGAATAAGAAGAGCACCAGCGGGAGCACCATCGCCATGAGCGAAGTTGCCTGCACCAGTTCCGGGCGTGGGCCATACTGGAAATTGAACTGCTGAACGGCAACCGAAATTGGCAGAAGATCGGGTTGACCGAGCAAGTAAATCAACGGATTGAAGTAGTCGTTCCAGGCAAAGATGATATGGAACATGGCGACGGCGATGATGGCTGCCCACGATTGGGGGATGATCACGCTGGTGAGCACTTTGAAGGGGCCAGCGCCGTCAATCATAGCCGCTTCGTCTAACTCACGCGGCAAGGTCATGAAAAACTGCCGCAGCAGGAACACGTTAAAGGCGTTGGCGAAGAAGTGCGGGACGATCAGCGGCAGCCAGGTGCCTGTCCAGCCAATTTTGGCGAAGAAGGCGTAGGTTGGGATCAGCGTAACCTGAGAGGGCAGAATGATGGTGCCGATCAGGATGATGAACCAGATATTCTTACCGGGGATTGGGAAACGGGCAAAAGCGTAAGCCACGCAAATGCTGGAAAGCAGCGTGCCGATCATGCCGGTCAGGGCGATGATTAAGGTATTGCGGAACACTTTCGGGAAATCCAGCATATCCCACGCGGTTTGGAAGTTTTCAAAATGCGGGTGTAGTTCGGTAACTCTGCTCAGCCCGCGCCAGTTTCCCTCCCAGGCGATCAACCCGGCTTCAGGATTACTCGGATCGAGGAACTGGCTTGACTGACGCCCCGGCTGCACCAAAGCCAACTGCCGCGTAGAGCCATCGGGCATGGGGACGATATAAAGGTCATAGGTGTCCTGATCGCCATCGCCATCGCCGTCATAGGTATAGGTGATGGGTTCCATCGGCCAGATCACCCCGGTGGCGCCTTCGGTAATCTGATCGGTGGTTTTGACCGAGATCAGCGCCATATTGGCGAAGGGCAGCAAGAACAGAAAAACCAGCATAAAGGCAAACAGCGTGAGGATGGAGATGATTCCAAACTTCCGCAGTTGATGGCTGTAAAAGGGCGCTGTGTTAACAGCTTTTGATTGGTTAGCGGCAGCGGCCATGACTAATCTCCACTCGAGTAGTACACCCAACGACGGGAGGTCGCAAACAGAACAACGGTAATTAACAGGCAGATTCCGAAAATAACCCAGGCAAGGGTTGCGCCGTAGCCCATGTTGCCGTAGGCGAAGGCCGTTTTATAAAGATGCATATTGAAGAAATAAGCAGATTGCCCAGGCTGGCCGGTGCCGCGCGAAACGATATAGGGAACCACGAAGTAGTTCATCACACCGATGGAGAGCAGTACCAGGTTGTAGAAAATGACGGGGGAGATCATTGGCAGGGTGATCTTACGCCAGCGGGTGAGCGGGCCAGCGCCATCCACTTCAGCCGCTTCGTAAAGCTCGGTAGGCACGCCTTGCATGGTTGCCAGCGTGGTGAGCATAGCATTGCCGATGCCCCACAGGCCGATAATCATAAAGGCGATCAGAATCCAGCTTTCGTTTTGCAGCCAGGCTGGCGGGTCTTGCACGCCCAAAAGCCGGAGAATACGGTTGATCCAGCCTGCCTGCGTGTTCAAAACACTTTGCCAGATAAAGATGGCGGATACCGCTGGAACGATATAGGGCAGGTAAAACAGCGTTCTGAGAAGCGGCTTGCCTTTTACCGATTTTGAGTTGAGAAGCGAGGCAATCAGGATGGGAACGATCAACCAGAAGGGTATGGCGACTAAAGCGAACTTAAAGGTGACGCCGAGAGAGGTGATCGTAAGCGGGTCGCTGACCAGCGTCCTCCAGTTATCCAGCCCGATAAAGGTGATGGAACCATCCGACAGGTTAAACTGCGTGAAGGTAAAGATGAAGGATGCGATGATGGGCGCTGCTGTGAATATTACAAAGCCAATGAGCCAGGGGGACAGGAAAATCCATCCCCAAAGGCGCTGCTGGCGCTGTAAGGAATTGCTATTCTGATTCGCTCCAATGTTCGCCGTTTCTGAAGCCAGCGCACCCGTGTGGGTCTGATCAATAGTAGCCATGTGCCTCTCCTGTCGGACTCAGCTTTCAAAAAGCTAATTTTCCAAAGGTAATTTATTTTTACTTAGTTTATAAACCATCGCAAAAGGAGAATTTTAAGAGAGAGGCGCACCGAAGCGCGCCCCTCTTTTACTGCGTGAAATGAATTAGCTTGCGGGTTGGTCAACGATGGCCTGAGCATCAGCCACCCAGGCGTCCAACGCGGCATCTACGTCCAACGCGCCACCATTATCGCCTTCAAGTTCGCTCTGGAAGGCAAATTCGCGGTCATAAACCTGCGACCAGTTGGGCAGCCATGATTCGTGGTGCATGTTGCCGGGGGTCGTGTAAGCGAGGCTATCGGTTACAACATTCCAGTCAATGTCCCACGGATAAGCTGCGCGCTTCGCTTCAAAGTAGGATTCAGCAAATTCGGGCAGCGCGGGCATACCACCGTAAGTGGGAGCCAACTGCTCAACGCCAACGGTTGCCAGGTAATACAGGAACTGGGCGGCGGCGTCAGGGTTGTTGGTGCTGGCGGGAATACGGAAGGTATCCGCGTCGGCAGCCACGTGCTGCTCACCATCCAGCGAAGCCGGAACCGGGGCGATATTCCATTCAAAGTTGCCAACCGAGTTGCCGATGCAGCAGGTGTACCACAGAGGCACAACCGCCATACCGATCTTGCCGGTCTGGAAGACGTTGTCGCTGCCTGCGCCGAGCGCTTCGCTGACGGCGGCGGCACGATTCGGCATTACGTGGTGCGTCCAGATGGCATCTTGCAGCCAGTGGGCGCCTACGCGCCAGCTATCGGGCATGGAACGGTGTTGGTTTCTGCATTGTAGTAGGTGGATTCGGGCTGAATGTCAGTCAGAATCAGGCGGATACGCGCCCACTGGAAGTTGAGGCCGTACTGCACGATGTTGCTGGGGTCGAAATCGGCGCTGGTGGCGTCGTTGCCGTTGCCATCAACGGTCAGAACCTTGGCGATTTCGAGCATGGTGTTGTAATCCCACGGCGCTTCGGTGCCATCAGCCCATACGTAGGGGGCGCCGAATTCTGACGGGGGATAGTTCAGGCCAGCTTCGTCGAACAGGTCGGTGTTGTAGTAGGTGATCGAAGGATAAACCAGCAGCGGCAGACCGCTGTAGCCCTGATTGGCGGTTTCGTAGAGCGCGACCAGCGACGGATCGAACACGCTCAGGTCAATGCCGAGGGATTCAATGTACGGGCCGATGTCCAGCCATTCAGCGCGGTGTGAACCACCAACGCCGATGGGGCCAACGATGTCGGGGGCGGTACCAGCGGCGACGAGGGTCGCGAAGGTATCCCATGCGGTTTCAAAGGATGGCGCAACATTCAATGTAACGTGAATGTCGGACTGGGATGCATTGAAGGCGTCCACAACCTGCTGCTGCACTTCAAGCTGTTCGGGCTGGGTGCCGGTGCCGAGACCGACGAACCAAGTAATTTCAGTGGGGCCATCCTGCGCGAGTGCGGGGAATGCCAACACTGCGAACATGGCGACGATTACGAAAATTAGAGCTTTGGACTTCATTGTAAATATGCCTCCCTAAAGGTTTGTTTCGTTAGGTTGTGCTTGGTGATCCGTGTAACAAAAATTTTGAATACGCTGCTCCTTCCTCTCAGATCCAAACCGTGTGGAGCCTTTTAGTAAACACCGATCGCCTTCATAGGCGATCACGCGGGAGGGTCAAATATCGCAGCCGGTACAGTGGTATTGAAAGGATGGCGCTAACGCTGTGGGATCACCAGCAAAGGGAGAATCTTTAGCAGGTTCTTTCAGCAAAAATCTTTAAAAACGCGCAATGCTTTCGATAACACTTGAATATTTCTGGGAGCGCTCCCACAAACAAATCGTAACGTGTGCCAATGCCTTTGTCAACAAGGGATTTGGATAAAATTTCTTAATTCAAGATGCTGCCCTAAGTTTGAGCGAATGTAGGGCAGCGAGGATCTGGGGATGGGCGAATAAATCAGGGCAATATGCACAAACAGGCAGCTTGCACGTTGAAGCCAGCGCAAGGAATGCCGGTGAAATAACGCGGGCTGGCTGATTACGCTTCAGGGGGATAGGATGGGTTGCATTTCTGGACGAGTACCGCCGATAATTTTCGTTCTTTTAGCGCCACATTATGGAGACCATACGCGGCACGTGACTATGCTGCCACAGCGCGCAGCGGAACAGTTATGAATTGATCGTCACCAGCGGCGAAGGTGATATGATCCGCCGCTATAAAACAACTGCTGACATGAACGAAAAGGTTTAAGCGATGCAATCGTTATGGAACGAAACTGAAGCTGCGGAATATGCGGGGGATTTGAACCAGCGGGTGTATACCTCACGGCTGCTGGGGCGGGATAAATCGCTGGTGATGCACGGCGGGGGCAATACCTCAGTGAAGATCACGCAGTCAGATTTATTCGGGCGCGAACAGCATATTTTGTACGTGAAGGGCAGCGGGTGGGATTTAGAGACAATTCAGCCGCAGGGGTTTTCGCCGTGCAAGATGGATGTTTTGCTTGATCTGGCGACGCTGCCTGAACTTTCTGATATTCAGATGGCGAACGAGCTGCGCGTATCCATGATTGATGCAAGCGCACCGTCGCCTTCGGTGGAGGCGATTTTACACGCGCTGATCCCGCATAAGTATGTTGATCACACCCATGCCGACGCGATCATCGCCATCACCAATACGCCAGATGGTCGCCGGCGAATTGAAGAACTTTACGGCGAACGCATGGTGATCATCCCCTATATCATGCCTGGCTTTAAGCTGGCGCGGCTGTGCGCTGAAGAATTTGCAAGACAGGCGCACGATGGCACGCAGGGCATGATCCTGCTGAAACACGGCATTTTCACCTTTGGCGAGACGGCGAAAGAAGCGTATGAGCGCATGATCGCGCTGGTAGATGAAGCTGAACAGTATCTTGAGAGGCATCATGCGTGGAGAGTAGAGTACCCACAGGTGGCGCCACCGGATGAACCCCAACGGCAGGTATTAGCGGCTTTTCGGCGCGAACTTTCAGACGCAGCGGGGTTTGCGGTGATTATGGCTTCGCATACCGACGAACAGGCGTTGAGTTTTGCCCGCCGCGCCGATCTGAAGCAGATCGCGCTGCAAGGCCCGCTGACGCCGGATCATGTGATACGCACCAAGCGCCTGCCGCTGGTTGGGCGGGATGTGGCGGCTTATGAGGAAAGTTACCGCGCCTATTTTGAGGCCAATCAGCATCGCAGCGCTACACCGCTCACTATGCTTGATCCGGCGCCGCGTATCGTGCTCGATCCTGATTGGGGGCTGCTGACCATCGGCAAGACGGCGAAGGAAGCGGCGATTGCAGAAGATATTTACCGCCACACGATAGCGGTGATTTCGCGGGCGCGCGCGATGCAGAATTACGAAGCGCTGCCTGCTGAAGACATTTTCGATGTTGAGTATTGGGATTTGGAGCAGGCGAAACTGCGCGCTGGCGGGAAAGCCCCGGCATTTACAGGCGAAATTGCGCTGGTGACTGGCGCGGCCAGCGGCATCGGCAAAGCCTGCGTAGAATCGCTGCTGGCGCGGGGCGCGGCAGTTGTGGGGCTGGACATCAACCCGGCAATTGAGACGTTATTCAAGCGCCCGGATTATCTGGGGATCACGGTTGATCTGACTGATGAAGCACAGATCGCGGCGGCATTTGAAACTGCGGTCAAGCGTTATGGCGGACTGGATATGCTGGTGCTGAACGCGGGCATTTTCCCCGGCGGCACACCGATTGCGAAGTTAGGGTTGGCGGATTGGGATAAGGTGCTGCGTATCAATCTGGATTCGAATCTGGTGCTGATGCGCGAGGCGCATCCACTGTAAAACTTGCGCCGCGCGGCGGGCGGGTGGTGGTGGTGATCGGCTCGAAGAATGTGCCTGCGCCGGGGCCGGGGGCGGCGGCATATTCGGCGTCTAAGGCGGCGATGACCCAACTTGCGCGGGTGGCGGCGCTGGAATGGGGTGGCGATGGCATACGCATCAACACGGTGCATCCGAACGCGGTATTTGATACCGGCCTGTGGACGCCGGAAGTGCTGGAAAACCGCGCCAAACATTACGGGCTGACGGTGGAGCAATACAAGACCAACAATGTGTTGAAAGTGGAAGTGACCAGCCACGACGTGGGCGAACTGGCAGCAGAACTGTGCGGATCAGTGTTTGCACGCACGACGGGCGCGCAAATTCCGATAGACGGCGGTAATGATCGGGTGATTTAGAGGAAGGGGGAGGCAGTTTGCTGGATGCGCCGGAAAAACTGCCGAAACGCCCCGCTGATCTGGTCAGTACGGGCGATAATATCCCCCTTGCGAAGTTAAGCTGATGTCAGGGCAGCGTTGTTTGCCCTGACATTAGCCCCACTCTCCAACTAAATCGCGATGCGCTGCTAAAAACGCATCTACCAGTTTTTCGGCCAGCGGATAAGAACCGACCAGCGGGTGAATGGTGAGCGCTTCGATGGCTAAAGCGCGGCTGCGTTCCAGAATGGCGCGCACGCCAAGACGCTCATAAAGCTTCACGGTTTGCATCAGGCGCAGCTGATCATCGTGAATCGTGCCGACGGCTTCGGCGCGGATGCCGCTTCCATCCACCCAGCAGCCAACTTCTACAACATCATCATCAGCCATACCATCAATAGCGCCGCGATTTGGCACGTTGAGGCCGGTATAGTGCAGCGAATCGTTCTGGATTGCCTCTACACAACCCAGCGCGACGCCGGCATAGCTTCATCATCTGGCTCGGCAGCGGTGGGATTGATTTCGCCTTCGGTGCGGGCATGCGCCATATAGGTACGTTCGCGCTCGCCCATCACCTCATGATAGGCGGCGAGGCTGGCTTCAGGATCGCCTTTGAGCGCGCGCAGTTTTTCTAAAAGCGCGCCCGTGAGACGCATGGTTTGTTCGCCGCGTGTTTCCGGCTTCCTGAGCAGGGCGGCTAACGCTTCGTCACGGTGATAGAAGTAATGCAGATATTCATTCAGGAAGGCCTGCTGCCAGCGAATGAGACCCGGCGCGAACATGCTCAAATGGGTGGCATGTACGAAGCTTCATCAAATAGCAGCGCGGGGAATACGTCTTCGCCGCCGCTGGCATCTTTATCTACCTGTACGCGCGGCGTCCATGACAGATGATTCAGGCCGTAAACAGTGTGATGTACGCGCTCATTGGGAACGTTCAGATAGCGGCTGACGGCGTGCTGCGCGCCGTTGGCGCTGTCGCAAATGCCGACGATACGCTCGATGCCGGAATCGTGCAGCGCCTGCGCGACCAAACCGGCGGGATTGGTGAAATTGTAGATCCATGCGCCGGGCGCGCCGATTTCAGCGACCAACCGCGCATATTCAAGGATGGCGGGGATGCTGCGCATAGCCATCGCAAAGCCCGCCGCGCCGGTAGTTTCCTGACCAAGCACGCCATGAGCGAAGCAGATGCGCTCATCGGTGGCGCGGCCTTTTTCCAGACCGGGGCGAACAGCGGTGATGACATGGTTAGCGCCGTTGATGGCGGCGTGAGCGTCGGTAGTCAGCGCCAGTTTGAAGGGCGCTTCACGGGCAAGGGTTTGGCAGAGGCCGCCAATCAGCGAGAGCTTTTCGGCGTCGGTATCCATCAGCCAAACTTCGGTTAAATCAAGCCGCGCGGCGCGTTTTATCAGGGAAGGTATTAAGCGCGGGGTACGCACGCCACCGCCGCCGATAATTGTTAGTTTCATGGGATAATCTCTGTCATTGAAACCAAAGCTATTCTATTATCTCGCTATCAAGGCTGGTAAGCGAGAGCCGTTCAAGCCCATTTGAAAAATGAGTAAATGATGAGAAGCGCTTGAGGTTCACGTTACGTAAATGGCTAAGATGGCCGTATCAGCATAAAAGGCAGCGCGATGTTCAGTGTGGGTGAGTTTTCGAGATTGGGGCAGGTTTCTAAACGGCTGTTACGTTATTACGACGAAATCGGCTTATTAAAACCTGTGCGTATTGATGTGGCCTCTGGCTACCGTTATTACAGCGCTGAACAACTGGCGGAGTTGAATCGAATTCTAGCCTTGAAGGAACTTGGCTTATCGCTAGACCAGATTCGCCGGATGCTGAACGATCACATCTCGACTGAAGAAATGCAGGGGATGCTGCTGCTTAAGAAGGTCGAAATTGAGCAGCAGTTACAGGCAGAACTTCAGCGTATCCGCAAAATTGAATCGCGCTTGCAGTCAATCCGGAATGCTGAAACCCGCCAGCCGCTGAACGTGGTGATGAAGCAGGTTTCAGCGCAATCAGTGATGAGCTTACGCACGATTGTTGAGGACTTTCAGCACGCTTTGGAACTTACCAGACAGATCATGATGGCGCTGCCGGATAAAAGCGGCTACGGGCTGCCGTTTGTAATGTGCCACGATGATGATGTTGTTGAATTCAACATGGATTTGCAGATGGGGCGGGTGATCGAGACCAGCACCACAGCTATTGTGCCGCTCGATAATGGGATGCTTATGCAGCGCTGCGAACTGCCCCCGGTTGAAACGATGGCGACCACCGTGATCACCGGGGCGCTGGAAACGATACACGTAGGGTATGCGGAGATTGGGCTATGGGCAGAGCAGAATGGCTACCGGATGGCGGGGACGATACGCGAACTTTCGCTGCAACTGCCCCGGCAAGCAGATGGTGGCGACCTGATTTCTGAAATACAGGTTCCGGTTGAGCGCGTTTCTTAGAACGTAATCTGATTTTTCAGCACTTCAATTCAATATTATTCAAAGGGAGAACATTGAGATGGTCTTCGAAAATATCCTGCTGCTTGTTGGCGGAACACTTTCAGGGGTACTGGCAGGTTTGCTGTTCATTTTCTCAAACACGGTTGTGCCTGCGCTGCGCTCATTAAAGCCACAAACGCACATCGAGATCATGCAGATCATTAACGTCAAAATACTCAATCCGATCTTTATGGCCGTGTTTGTTGGGCCAAGCGTTTTGCTGGCGCTAGCCGCGTTTCTGATGCGGGGCGGCGCGGAATTCCCGTATTTACTGGCGGCGGCGGCGCTTCAGATTATCGGCGTATTTGGGATCACTGGCGGGGGAAATGTTCCGCTGAATAACCAGTTGGAGAAGGTTGATATTACCCGTATTTCAGATGCCGAAGCGGAAAAGCTGCGGAACGACTATCACGGCGTAGGCTCTCGCTGGATGCAGTTGAACGCGATCCGCGCGCTTGCCGCTGCCGCTGCTACGGCGCTGGTCTTGATCGCCTGCCTGGTGCGAAGCAGCGCGCGGTCATGATGCCTGAATGTCATTAAGCGCCAGATCAATCGCTTGATCCAAACTTAATGTTTGCCCCACTGCTTGCGCTTTGGCATAGGCGGATTGTGAAAATTGTTCCCGCGCGCGATCCAGGAACAGCTTATGGCGCTCATGTTCTCGCGGAATCACCGGCGTGCTAAGAATTTTTCGCTCCGCCGCTGCCGCTTCATATAATTGAATCGCCGTCTCAAAATTGCCCTGATCAATGAGGACAAAAGCGATCATTTCAAGCGTTTGCAAGAGGCTGAGTTTGTCGCCAAATTCGCGCAGGCGCTCAAGGCCTTCGGCATAAGCGACGACAGCCTCTTGCAGATTCCCGGCGAAATGCTTCAACTCACCCAGATTGACAAGCGTGATCGCCATGTTGATGCGCGAATTGATCTTACGGGCTAACCCCAACGCACGCTGATAGTGCTGCTCGGCAAGCTCGAAATTTTGCAGCTTCAACTCGGTAACGCCTAAATTGGAGAGCATGACTAACGTCAATTCATCTTCGTTCATTTGCTCAGCAAGCGCTACAGATTCCTCCAGATAACGTTTCGAGGCGGCGTAATCGGTTAATTCCTGCAAGAGCAGCCCCAGATTACCCAGCGATTTCGCTATCATATTCTGGTTTTTCAGGATGCGCGCGATCTCCAGATTTTCGGCGAAGAAATCACGCGCGCCTTCATGATCGCCTATGTTCAGGCTGAGATAGCCAGATACATTAGCGCGCTTGCCAAGAGCGTATTGTCTTCAATCATGCGCGCGAGTTCGGCTGTTTGCTGAAGGTATTTCCCGGCAATCTCAAAATCGCCCTGCCGCCATGCCAGTTTGCCTGCGACGTTCAAGGCACTGGCATGCAGTTTCGCCGGAGTATCAGCATCAACTAATTCAATCGCCCGGTCTAACCACTCACGGCCTTCGCCAGGTAGCCGCTGCGCTGCCAGAAGCCATCCAGGGCAGAAGATAAACGCAGCAGCATCGTGTTGCGCGTGCTTGCTAACCATTCCAACGCAGCGCGCGCGTCTTCATAGTATTCAATGGTGCGCTCTTCCTGATTGGCGGCGGCATCTGCCTCAACACGCTGCGTAAAGAAGCGCGCATGCTTCTCAAAAGTTGCGCTGGCTTCGCCGCTTTCCTGTAGTTTTTCACCCGCATAGCGCCGCAGTAAGGAATGCAGGTCATAGCTGTCCTTAACGCTGCTGCGAACCAGCGATTTTTCGACTAACGAAAGCATGATCGCCGGAGTGGATTCGGCTACGGCTTCCGCAGATTGCAAGTCAAATTTATTCTGAAAGACGGATAATCGGGTTAGCGTATCTCGTTCAGCTTCATTGAGCATCGTCCAGCTATGCTCGAAAAGGGCGCGTATGCTGCGATGACGCTGAGGAACGTTGCGAAGCGCTGTTTCCAAAAAGCCAAGACTTTGCTCAATCTGGGTGGCGATCTGGGCAACAGACATCACGCTTGTCCATGCTGAGGCGAGTTCCAGACCGAGCGGCATCCCTTCTACAAGCGCACAAACCCGCCTCACTCCCTCAAAATCCTGATCCAGCGAAAAATGTGCCTGCACGCGGCGGGCGCTGTAGGCAAACAACTGCACCGCACCGTACTGCTCAGGATCGGTTACTGTCCCGGCGGGGGGGCATTCCAGACCACCAATGGGCAGCACCCATTCCTGCTGTAATTGGAGGCGTTCGCGTGAGATCGCAATTATTTTTAGCCATTGTGTGTGGTTCAGGATTTCGTCCAGAACTGACGCGCCTTCCAACACGTACTCAGAATTATCCAATATCAGCAGCATGCGTTTATCACGCAGATAGTCCAACAAATCTTCGATGGGGTTGTCGCCCGTTTTCAGCTTCAAGGCAGCGGCAATAGGCGGAAGCAAATAGGCCGGAGAGTCAACAGGGTTAAACGTGACCAGATACACGCCGTCATGATAATCTTCCACGCGTTCCAGCGCCGCATGCAGCGCCAGACGGGTTTTGCCTGTGCCGCCGGGACCAACTAACGAGAGTAAGCGGCAATCTGTTCTGTCCAGGCGCTCGGCTATTTGCATTTGCTCAGCAGGGCGTTCTATGAACGGCGTGGATGGGAAAGGCAGGTTGTGTTTTGGGGGCTGCGCGGGAGCAGTCGTTTCAACTACCCCTTGCACGATCTGCTGGTATAGGTGGATGGTTTCCGCAGAGGGTTCAACCCCTAATTCCTGCTGTAGCAGCCGCTCACAGGTTTTGTATTGGGCGATTGCCGCGCTGCGTTCACCAAGCCCAACCTGAAGCTGCATCATCAGGCGGTGAGTTTCTTCACGCAGCGGGTCTAATTGCAGCAAACGCGATGCGTAATCCAAGCCTTCAGCGTAGGTGCGCTGCTCAAGGAACTGTTCAGCCAATCTATTAAGGATAGCGATCATATTGGCGCGCAGCCGTTCTTGCTCAAGCAATCGCCAATCGTCAAAGCCACGACTATCACGAAGATGAAAACCGGCCAAAAAATCTCCGTGATACAGGCTTAATGCTTCATCCAGATCGTGAATCAGCGAACGGGGCAGCCTGCCTGCGCGCGCCCATGTCAATTCAGCTTTGTCGAGGGTTGTGGTCAGCTCGCGAATATCAATTTTGATAGGGCTGTAAGGGTTAATGGCGATGGTTTGCCGTGTAACGACGACGTAATCTTCAAGCTGCTGCTGCAAACTGGACAGCGCCATACGTAAATTTGCCATTGCGCGTGCCTGAGGCACATCGTCCCAGAGCAGGTTGGCGAGGAATTCACGGGGGTGCTCGCGGGGTTCGCAGGCAAGATAAACCAGCAGCGCTTCAACCTTGCGCGAGACAAAGCCTGTAACGACAACCTGGTTGCGCTGGATGGTGAGACCCCCCAGCGTAATGATTTCGAGCGGCTGTGTCATGCGATTACCGGGCAGCAGATCACAATAACCAAAACCAGCACAGGCGAAGCAACTATGTCAATTCAGCCTAAGTATAGGCAGCATATGCGATCCAGACAACTTGATTAAAGCGCGAAACAACTGCAAAAAAGCTGTAAATATCAATTATATAGAAGGCTAATTGACGATCTCTTGACGATTTTTTCTTATGGTTGGCACAGAAGCGATCAAATGGGGAGAGTGTAAAGAGATGCGTTCAAAGGTTGTGTTCATTCTGGCTTTATTGACGGGCGTGCTGATATACATTCAGCCCGTTGCCGCTTCAGCTACGATCACGATTGATACTTTCGACGATGATACCCTGACGAATTTAATTGACGGGCAATGCCAGCTTCGCGAAGCCTTACAAGCCATTGGCGACGTGTCATCAGGTTCAGATACCGATCTGGATGGTGATGTTAATACGGTGGATGGCTGCGATGCGACCAACAGCGACGGTGTATATACCATTCAGTTTGCAGGCGGCGGAACCCTGATCATTGATGACAATCTGGATACGCTTCCTGAAATTCCGATGAATTACAATGTGACGATTGACGGGCAGAGCAATGTCACCATTCAGCCGTCGGATGATAGTTATGCGTTCAACATTGACTCTGACCGCACCATGCAGTTCATCAATATCACCTTCGCGGATGGCGGACAGGCGATCTTCAACAGCGGCGGCAACATTATCATCACCGATGCCACCTTCAGTAACCTGGAAACCGGGTTTGAGGGCGGCGCGATGCGCAGCTATGGGGGTTCGCTGACGATCACCGACACCCTTTTCACTGATAACACGTCGCACAGCGCCACTACTGGCGGCGGCGCGTTGTATACCAGCGGCGACACTATCCTTAACAATGTCACTTTTCAGAGTAACGAAGCCGATCAGGATGGCGGGGCAATTTACAGCGCAAGCTGGTCAGTGCAGATCAATGGCGGCACGTTCAATGCCAACGTCGCTAAAGGCACAGGCGATTTTCAAGGTGGCGGCGCGATCTTTAATCAGGATGCAACGCTAACGATTAATGGGGTTACGTTCAGCGCAAATCAGGCTCCTGATGGCAGCGGCGGCGCGCTGTATCTGAATAATGCGACCACAATTACCGGCTCGATGTTTAGTGGAAACTATGCTGGCGGCTCCAACGCTGCAGACAACTTCACCACCGAAGGCGGCGGCGCGATTTATGTGATTGATGAAACAACCGTCAGCGGCTCGGCATTGATTGGGAATACGGCGGTGAACGGCGGTGGGGTGATGTTCCGCACCGGCACTTATACCATCACCTGGGATAATACGACCATCGCCAATAACGTTGCGACCACTGGCGGCGGCGTCTATTTTGGGCCTACCTTCAACAACTTCGATATTACGCTTTCAAATTTGACAATTGCCGGGAATACGGCGGTTACCGGCGGCGGGATTGCAGTTGCCAGCACCACCGGTTTTGCGCGCCTGTATCAAACGCTGGTGGCGAATAATATTGGCACTGATTGTAACGGCGAGATTGATTCTTCCGGCTTCAACCTGATCCAGAACACATCTGGCTGTACAGGGTTGCAGGGGACGGATCGTGTGAATATGGGCGCGGATCTCGGCGCATTTGCAGCCGATCACTATCAATTGATGCCCGGCAGCCCGGCGGTAGATGGGGGCAACCCGGCGGCTAATTCCTGCCCCTGGATGGCAGATCAGAAGGGCGGGCCACGCCCGACCGATGGCGATCTGGATGGTAATGCAGTTTGCGACATTGGCGCTATCGAAATGCCGCCCGGCACGGGTGGAAATAATGCGCCCGTTGCTAACAATGACAGTTACAATACCGATCAGGATACGGCGCTAAATGTTCCTTTGCCGGGTGTGCTGGGGAATGATACCGATCCAGATGGTGACCCGATCACTGCGGTCATCAACAGCAGCGTCAGCAATGGCTCGCTCACGCTGAACGCAGACGGATCATTTGATTACACGCCTAATTCTGGTTATGCAGGCACGGACAGCTTCACCTATCATGCCACTGACGGCATGAAAGATAGCAATATCGCGACGGTGAATATCACGGTCAATGGGCCGAATCACACGCCTACGGCCGTCGCTGATGCGTACAACACGGATGAAGATACGCTGCTCACGGTGTTATTGCCGGGCGTGCTGCTCAACGATACCGATGATGAAAACGATCCGCTGACCGCCGTGCTTGACAGCGACGTTACTAACGGCACGCTAAATCTGAGCGCGGACGGCTCGTTTACCTATCTGCCGGATCTCAACTATACAGGCACGGATAGCTTTACGTATCACGCCAACGACGGCGTTACTTCCAGCAATATTGTCACCGTCAGTATTGATGTTGATCCGGTGAACGATGCGCCTGAGGCATTTGATGACAATTACATCACCGATGAGGATTTGCCGATCAATATTGCTGCCCCCGGCGTGCTGAATAACGATTTCGACGTTGATCTTGACCTGATCACGGCGATTTTGGTGGACAATGTCAGCAACGGCACGCTGACGCTGAACGCAGATGGTTCATTTGATTACACGCCAACTTCAGGTTACAGCGGCAGCGACAGCTTCACTTATAAGGCCAGTGACGGCATATTGGAGTCCAGCACCGTCACGGTCACGATTACCATCAACCCAGCCCCGAATACTGCGCCGGTTGCTGTTGACAACAACTATGCTGCCGATCAGGACACGACGCTGAATATCGCTGCGCCGGGCGTGCTGGGGAATGATACGGATGCGGATGGCGATCCGATCACAGCGGCGCTGGATACGGATGTCACCAACGGCACGCTGACGCTGAACGCAGACGGTTCATTCAGCTATACGCCAAATGCGGGCTACTTTGGCGCGGACAGCTTCACCTATCACGCCAATGATGGGACGGATAACAGCAATATCGCGACGGTGAGCATCACGGTCAATCAGGTTGTGGTGAATATTGCGCCAGTGGCAAATGTTGACAGCTATAACACGGATCAGGACACGCAGTTGAATATCGCTGCGCCGGGCGTGCTGGGGAATGACGCTGATGCGGATGGCGATCCGATGACGGCGGTGCTGGTCAATAATGTCGCTAATGGCACGCTGACACTGAACGCAGACGGCTCATTCAGCTATATGCCCAATGCTGGCTACTTTGGCAGTGATGGCTTCACCTATCAGGCCAATGACGGCACAGCCGACTCGAATATCGCGGCGGTCGTGATCACCGTGAACATGGTGGCCGGAAATACCGCGCCGACTGCGGGGAATGACGCCTATGTTATCAATCAGGATACGACGCTGAATATCCCTGCGCCGGGCGTGCTGGGCAACGACAATGACGCGGATGGCGATCCGATGACGGCGGCGCTGGTCAATAATGTCGCCAACGGCACGCTGACACTGAACGCAGACGGCTCATTCAGCTATACGCCGAATGGAGGTTATACAGGCAGTGACAGCTTCACTTATCAAGCGAACGATGGGACAGCCAATTCTAATAACGCTACCGTAAACATCACCATTAACCCTGTGGCTAGCAACAACGCGCCAGTGGCAAACGCCGATGCTTACAGCGTTGATCAGGATACTGTGTTGAATGTTCCTGCGCCGGGCGTGCTGGGGAATGATACGGATGCGGACGGCAACCCACTCACGGTGATTATCGCTGTGAACCCAACCAACGGCACGCTGACGCTGAACCCTGATGGCTCATTCAGCTATACGCCGAATGCGGGTTATACGGGCAGCGACAGCTTCAGCTATACCGCCAATGATGGCGCGGCAAATTCGGCGGCAGCGACGGTGACGATCACGGTAAACAGCGCCAGCGCTACGCCAACGCCTAATCCTACCGACCCGCCCAGCAGCGAAGATGCTACTTACCCGCCGCCGCCCGATGTGCCCGATGGCGATGCTATCAACACGGAAGATGGTGGGGTAGCCCGCGTTGGCCTGCCGGATGCTATCGCCAATGCCGTGAATATCCGTGTGATGTTCCAGAATGGCAGCGCAACAACATGGTTTGGCGCACCATTGTACGACGGCGGCAATATCGGTATTGAGGCAATATTGCAGCTCGGCGTGATTCAGGCGATAGACATCTTTAGCCCGTCAGGCCTGACTTACTTCGATGGCGGCGGCGTATTCTGCCTGCGCGGAGCTGGCACGCTGATCTGGCTAGCTGCCCGAAACGCGCCGCGTGTTCCGGAAATTATCGGCAGTTATACGGTGCCGGAATTCCCAGGGTTCACCTGCGCGACCTTGTTTGAGCCGGGGACGCTGGTGCTGGTTAGCCGTAACCCGATGCAGTAACGCAGATTTTGTAAAGCTATAGACAAAAACAGCGGCGCATACGTTTGTGCCGCTGTTTTTGATTCTGCCAGTTCAATCAATAGCGCGAATTATGGATAAATGGCGATTTTGAACGATCAGGATGCCAACCCTGAGAGGCGAAAAAACACTGTCGGATCGCTATAAACGCGCGCGATTCGACCTCTTTTTGCACGATAGCGAATGACGCGTTAACTTAGGTGGACTAATCCACACTATACCGCTTAATCAAGACCAGCAAGGAGGTTGGCTATTGGGCATGGTGCTGTATTAGAACACTTCGTTAGTTTTGGGCAGTTTTGCAAGGGAGAATATCAATGAAACGGCTGTTTATGTTGTTTTGTGTGGTTATCCTTGCGCTCGGCGTTGTGGTTGTTCCAACGTTGGGGCAGGATGATGCTCCTTCGGGCGTGTATTATGGCACATGGCCTTACGTACTTCCGCCTGACCATAACTTCAATGGCTTTACTGGAAATGGTCTCGGCACCAATCTCGGCGCAGTGTTCCGTGCCTATGTTGAACTTCCGCCTGCAATCTACAACTGGGGCACTCAGCAATTTGAAGGCCTGCTTGCCGAAAGCTGGGGTTTCGCTGATGACGGCTCTTACTACGAAATCACTTTGAAATCGGATGCAATGTGGAGCAATGGCGACCCGGTCACTTCTGAAGATGTGATCGTCACCTACGCGATTGGCCGCATTATGGGCTGGACGCAGTTTAACTATATTTCGGATGTTACGGCGGTTGATGATCATACCGTGCGTTTCACGTTCAGCGGCGAGCCTTCACTGGTGGCGGAACGTCTGCTGCTGAAGGACTATATTGTTTCTCGCGCAACCTACGGTGAACTGGCACAGCAGGCTCTGGATCTGGTTGCTTCTGGCGCTGTGCGTGGCGATGATTCGTGGACTGCTTTAAATACTGCTATTTCTGAATTCCGCCCCACTGAAATTGTCGCCAGCGGCCCGTATAACTATACGATGGATGATGTGGGCGATGCGTTCATGACCCTGCATTGGCAGCCGAACAGCATCTTCTCTGATGATGTCAATTTTGGCTCGCTGCGTTTGTGGGCAGGTGAAACTGAAGCCACGACCCCGCTGGTTCTGAGCGGTGAACTCGGTCACGCGACCAATGTTTATCCCGCCGCCACCATCGAGTCGTTCCAGGCTGAAGGCATCCGCTTGCTTGACCTTGCGCGTGGTTATGGCCCGGCGCTGCTGTTCAACTTCGCGGATGAAAATGCCCCCTGGAATACCCTTGAAGTACGGCAGGCGATGGCGTATGCGATCAATCGTGATCAGAACGCCTTCCTGACCAACGGCATCGGCGCGCGCGCCACCGTTTATATGGCTGGTCTGCTTGACGATAACGTACCGCAGATGCTCAATCAGGATGTCATTGATCAGTTGAATCTGTATCCGAACGATCTGGATGCCGCCGCAGAGCTGATGACCACCGCTGGTTACACCCTGAATGCGGATGGCAAATGGGCAGATGCAGATGGTAACTTGATCAGCGTCGAATATACATTCCCGGCGGAATTCGCAGACTTTGCTGGCGCCGCGCAGGACGCGATTGCCCAGTTGAACGCCTTCGGTTTCGACATCACCCCGCGCGCGCTGCCCTGGGCAGAAGCCGCTGCCGCTATTCGCAACGGCGATTTCTCGCTCTCGGTTTGGAGCTGGGCATCTGGTTCACCGTTTGCGGCCACGCAGTTCTACGGCCCCATTCAGCGCTTCAACACGGCGCTGGCGGACGATCAACCCGGTATCGCTTTCCCGATGCAATTTGAATGGAACGGCGCAGAAATTGACCTCGACAGCATGATCACTCATGCCAGCGATGGTCTGGATCCTGAAGTGCATCGCGAACGCGCTGGCGAAGTCGCCCTGATCATCAATACCTTGATGCCTTACATTCCGCTCAACGTGGAACGCAGCATCGAGCCGTTGAACGAAAACCTGATCGCTGGCGTCCCCACCGAAGATACATGGCTGTCAAACCCGTCCGGCAGCGATCACCCGATGATCTGGTACTTGCTCAATGGCGTGATCAGCCCCGGCCCTGGCGCCGCATAGGTAATTCAGAGGAACTAGACTGAAGCTGTTCCCTCGAAAGTAAACATGGTTTGCAACCACTTTCACCTAACAGGTGAAAGTGGTTGCAAACTCCAAGGAAACGCTACGAATGACAAGCCTGGCATCTTGGTCTGCTCCAACAACTTCACCAGCAAAGCCTTCTACTCCTACGCTGTGGCAACGTATACGACGAATACTCGGCAGTTATGCTGTTCGGGTCATCGTGCAGGCGGTGCTGACAATTTTCGGGGTGATTACCTTCACCTTTTTCATGATCCGCTTGATGCCCGGCAATCCGGTTGAAATCAAAATAGAACAATTTATGCAGCGCGGCCTGACGTTTGAAGAAGCATCTAATCAGGTGGCGGCGCTTTACCAATTCGATCCCAATGCCCCTATCCTGCAACAGTACGCCGATTACATCGGTAAACTTCTGCAAGGCGATCTTGGCGAGTCGATCACTTCTCCGGGAACCTCGGTTATCTCGCAAGTGCTGCGATTTTTACCCTGGACGTTGTTCTCTGTGGGGATCGCTTTGTTGATCAGCTTCTCGCTAGGCGTTTTGCTAGGCATGGCGATGGCTTACTGGCGGGGCAGCCTGTTCGACAATATTGTGACTGTTATTGCTTCATTTATTTATGGCATTCCCGACTACGTTATCGCGCTGCTGCTGATTATCGTGGTTGGCATTCAATGGAAACTGTTTAATCCTGGCGAGATGCGCGGCGGTGTTGACCCCACCATCCCGCCGGGATTCACCCTGGAATATATTGGCAGCATCTTCAAGTTTGCGATGCTGCCGGTGCTGGTATACGTGATGTCTTCCATTGGCGGTTGGATCTTGACCATGAAGAGCAGCACGATAGCTACTTTAGGTGAGGATCACATCACGGTAGCGAAGGCGCGCGGCCTTTCAGAAGGGCGCATCCTGACAGCATACGTAGGGCGTAACGCGCTGCTACCGCTCGTCACCCGTCTGGCGATTAGCATCGGTTTTGTTGTAGGCGGCAGCGTGATCATTGAAGAACTTTTCCAGTATCCCGGCATCGGCCGCAACCTGCTGCGCGTGATCACCTCACGAGATTACACAACCATGCAAGGATTCTTCCTGATCATCACAATTTCAGTGGTGCTGTCTAACATGGTTTCTGATCTTGTGCTTGGGCTGCTTGATCCCCGTGTTCGGTTGGGCAGCGATAAGGGCGAATGAGATGGGCGATCTCTTTGCAACCACCGCAACCCCGACCGGCTTTATTATCGGCTGTCTGTGCGGCTTAATTCCACTGATTGTAGGCATTCATTACCGCAAATTCCGCGCCGGAATTATTGGCTTCATCGCCTGCGTGCTTAGCGGCTTCGCGTGCGGGCTGTTTGGCGGCGTGCCGATGATCATCATCAGCAGTTCGGTTGTGGTTTCTTATGCCTATGTGAACCGGCAAGACCCCTTCGCAATGTACGATCTGGCACAGACGGATGACGGCCAGACAGCGCTGCTTCAGGAAAACAGCCGCGAGGCTTTCTTGCGCGGGCTGGCACAGTTCGGGGATCGGGTGCGCAGCTCCCTCAAAGCCCTGACTCGCAACAAAACGGGTTTTATCGGCTTTCTGGGCATTATGTTTTTCGTGCTGATGACGGTGTTTGGGCCGTTATTCATCGAATATGACGGTCAGATTCACATGGATCGCCGCTTGCCCGGCGCAACCTCACTGTTTCAGGGGCCATCTGAGGAATTCCCTCTGGGACTGGACTGGCAGGGGCGTGATGTGCTGTCGCATGTGATCTACGGCGGGCAGTCGCTCATTATGATTGCCCTGCAAGCCGGGTTGATGGCAACCATCATCGGGTTTGTTTTCGGCGCGGCGGCGGGCTTATTGGGCGGCGCTGTTGATCAGTTTCTGATCGCGCTGTCCAACTTTATTTTGACGATCCCCCAGTTTCCGCTTTTGCTGGTGCTGGCGAGTCTGGTTTCCTTCGACAATCCGTTTTATCTGGCGCTGCTCTTTGCGCTGCTTAACTGGCCTTCACTGATGCGGGCTGTGCGCGCGCAGGTGCTAAGCCTGCGTGAGCGCGATTATGTTCAGGCGGCGGTGGCGCTGGATTTAGGGCTGCGGCATATCATTTTGAACGAAGTGTTCCCGAATATGGTCAGTTATGTGGCCGTAAATGCTATTTTCTCGCTGCGCAGCGCGATGTATGCGGTGGTTGGCCTTGTGGTGCTGGGGCTTGTTCCGCTTCGAGAGCCGGATTGGGGCGTCATGATCTTCATGGGAAGGCAGCAAGGCGCGCTCTTTAACCCGAACGCTTCGGCAATGCTGTTAGCCCCGATTATCGCGATTTCGCTGTTCCAGCTTTCACTGGTGTTATTTACGCGCAGTATGGAAGAAATTTTCAACCCGCGCCTGCGTAGTGGGGTGTGAGACAAATTTGATGACCTCTTCGAGCAGCCCAATTTTGCAAGTGCGCGATCTTTCCGTGACCTACCAAACGCGGCGTGGCAAGGTGCGCGCGGTTAACAATGTCTCTTTCGATTTGTATCCCTGTGAAACGCTAGCTTTTATCGGCGAAAGCGGGTGCGGAAAAACCACGCTGAACCTGGCGCTGATTCGCCTGTTACCCAAAACAGCAACCATCGAAAGCGGCAGCATTTGTTATACAAAGCGCGATGGCACGGTTATTGATGTGCAATCGCTGGATAACAAAGAGATGCGCCGCTTTTTATGGTCGGAATGTTCAATGGTGTTTCAGGGCGCGCTTAATGCGTTTAACCCGGTCATCCGTATTTCAGACATGGTATATGACACGGCTGCCGCGCATGGCGTGAACAAAAGCGATGCGAAAGATCGCGCTATGGAGTTGTTCAAAAAGGTGCGGCTGGACGGCAACCGTGTCTTTAACGCTTTTCCCCACGAGCTAAGCGGCGGCATGCGCCAGCGTGTTTTGCTGGCAATTAGCCTGCTGCTCAATCCTCAGATTGTGATCATGGATGAGCCGACTACGGCGGTGGATATTCTGACCCAGCGTTCAATTCTGGATGTGCTGGAGCAGATGCGAGAAGAATTACACTTCAGCATCCTGTTCATCAGCCACGATCTGGCGGTTGCCGCAGAGATCGCAGATCGTATCGCCACAATGTACGCAGGCGAGCTTGTGGAAGTTGGGCCAGTGGATGATGTGTTTTATCACCCCCGCCATGCTTACACCTTTAGTTTGCTGAATGCCGCGCCGCGCTTAAGCACAGGCTCGGAAGAACTTCACAGCATCCCCGGCAGCCCGCCAGACCTGATCAAGCCACCGGGGGGCTGCAAGTTTCATCCCCGATGCTCTTTTGTAACGGAAATTTGCCGCACAAACCACCCCTCTTTACTCGTCACGGAAGATGATCCGCGCCACAGCGTAGCCTGCCATCACGCCGATCAAGTTTTCGCCAGCCAGCGGAGATAGTGCCTGTGAGTGCTTCACGGATTGCGATCAGTTCATCTAAATCTGCCGCGA
Organism: Chloroflexi bacterium OLB15; assembly: GCA_001567085.1. Classification (GTDB taxonomy): domain Bacteria; phylum Chloroflexota; class Anaerolineae; order Aggregatilineales; family Phototrophicaceae; genus Flexifilum. The sequence goes on along the minus strand of LMZS01000077.1, from coordinate 12,287 downwards.
ACCCGAATTCTGATAGCGAGACGCCGATCCTTGAGCTTCGGAATATCTCGCGCTGGTTCACGAAAAATCGCCAGCGTATACCCGTCATTCAGAATATAAATCTGAGCGTGCAGCCGAATGAAATCCTCTGCCTTGTGGGCGAAAGCGGGTGCGGCAAAACCACCACTGGCAAAATGATGGTCGGCCTGCTGGAACCTTCAGCGGGTGAAATTCTGGTTGAAGGCCATGATCGGAACAGTTATAAGGGGAAAGAGAAATCCCTGCTGCGCCGCGAATTGCAAATCATTCATCAAGACCCCTTCGCTTCTTTGAACCCGGCGCATACCGTTGAGCAAATTCTGGCTTTTCCACTTGTCAAACATAAATTGGTGAAGAATCGGGCTGAACTGCGTAAGCGCATCTGGGATTTGCTGACGCTGGCCGAACTAACCCCGGCGGCAGAAATTGTCGGTAAATATCCGCACCAGTTAAGCGGCGGCCAGCGCCAGCGGGTGAGCATTGCGCGCACGCTTTCTGTGCAACCACGCCTGATTGTCGCTGATGAAGCCGTCAGCATGGTTGATGTCAGCATCCGGATTGGCATTCTCAAAACGCTGCTAGAACTGCGCAGCCGTTTGGGGTTGGCGATTGTGTTCATCACGCACGATCTGGCGCTGGCGAAATACTTTGCATGGGAAGGGCGTATCGCCGTCATGTATCTGGGGCGGATCGTTGAAATTGGCAGAACGCAGGATGTGATCACCAACCCGGCGCATCCGTATACAAAAGCGCTGCTTTCAGCCGTGCCAGAGGCTGATCCTCAAGTGACGCGCAAAAAGCAGCCGCTGGTGCTGCGCTCGGAAGATATTCCGCGTTTGACGGAGTTACCACAGGGCTGCGCTTTTCATCCACGATGCCCGTTCTTTCAGCCGGGGCGATGCGATAACGAACTGCCAGCATTAGCTGTTCCGCCAGGGTATATGCAGGAAGCCGCCTGCATCCCGCTTCAGCAGGATGGAACCCTTATGCCTTATGTTGAATGAGTCACTTAAGGGGTTTCTACGCATCGGCGTTTTTTTGTAGGTGGCTGTGGCTTATTGATGGTGTTTTTTCAGCCGCCGGGAAGCCCTGAATTTATTCTTAGCGTATGCAGCGCTCTGATGGGTGGGGTACTGGTTTTGGGGGTCGTGCTAATCAGCCGAAAATATCATGATTGATGCAAAATCATCCAAGCCACTCTATGAACAAATTAAAGAATACCTGCTAACCGGAATACAAAACGGCGTTTTTCAACCCGGAGATCGTATCCCTTCGGAGCGCGATCTTTCAGAGCAATTCAAGGTTAGCCGATTAACCGTCAACAAAGCGGTGAAGGAACTTGAGCGGATCGGGGTGGTCTATGCTCAGGTGGGCAAAGGCACCTTTATCAGTTCGGTCATTTACCAGCAGCAGTTGAATTTTCTGACCGGCTTCACGGATGAAATGCGCTCGCGAGGATATTCTTCTTCAAGCCGGGTGCTTTCCGCGCAGATGGTGGCGGCGCCGGACGATATTGCCCTGATTCTGAACGTTATGCCTGGCGCGCGCTTGATTCAACTGCGCCGCGTGCGCCTTGCCGATGACCAACCGGTTGCGATTGAAACCGCAAATCTGGTCAGCACCCGCTTTCCGGATTTACTAGAGGGACATGACTTTTCAAGCGAGTCGCTCTATCAGGTGCTGCGCGAGGAATATGGCATCATTTTGACTTATGCGGAACAATCCATTGAAGCCCGTATGCCTACACGTGAGGAACTCACGGTTCTGGGGCTTAAGCCGACCAACCCGGTACTTTCAATGACGCGCGTCGTCTTCACAGAAGATAAGCGGCCGATAGAATATGTACAGTCTGTTTACCGGGGAGATCGCTACAAATTCCGTGTGGTGCTGCGAAATGTGTAAGGGGAACTTGTAGATAAATAACCCTGCCGTTCAGGAATTGATAGACGCGGCGATAAAGGAACTGATCTTGATGCAACAAATGACCGTGCAGGAAAAAGTCGGGCAGATGTTTACTATAGGCTTTCATGGACTGGAAGCGCCCGATTATTTGTTGGAGTGGCTGGCGCAAGGGCGCGCTGGCGGCGTGATTCTGTTTGCCCGCAATATTGATACGCCAGAGCAGGTTGCCCGTTTAACGGCGTCGCTGCATAAAGCGGCAAAATACCCGCTGCTGATCGGCATCGATCAGGAAGGGGGGACAGTGGCGCGCCTGCGGAAGGGGTTCAGCGAAAGCCCCGGCGCGATGGCTTTAGCTGCCGCATCGGACGAGCAGACCGCGCGTACTGAAAGGGTATCGGCGGTTCTTGGCGAAGAAATGTGCGCGATAGGCATTAACTGGGATTACGCGCCCGCTGTTGACCTGCTCTACAGCGCTGAAAATCCGACGATGGGCACGCGCTCATTCGGCATTGATCCAGAGCAGGTTAGCAGCTTTGCCGAAGCAGCAGTTGAGGGCTTTCAGCGCGCGGGGGTTGCCGCCTGCGCGAAGCATTTTCCGGGCTTAGGCGAGACGGCGATTGACACGCATCTTGCGCTGCCCAGATTGACGGTTTCGGAAGCGCAGCTGCTGAACCGCGATTTGATGCCTTACCGGGCGGCGATTGACGCCGGCATCGCCAGCATCATGACTACGCATACGATCATTGAAACGCTCGATCCGGATTACCCGGCGACTCTTTCGCCGGTCATCATTCAACGGCTGCTGCGTGACGAGCTTGGTTTTGATGGCGTGGTGACCACTGATTGCATGGAAATGAAGGCGATTGCCGATCATTATGGCGTTGGCGAATCTGCAATTCTGGCGGCAAAAGCGGGCGTTGATGTGATTCTGGTTTCACACACCCCGGAGATGCAGGCGCAAGCCTATGAATCCCTGCTGCAAGCGGTCATGAATGGCGATGTGAGCGAAGAAATTATTGACGCAGCCAGCGCGCGGGTGGAAAAACTAAAATCACAATTTGCTATCACCGCAGCGCCCGATCTGGAGGTTATACGCCATCCTGATCACCTCGCCATTATGGAGGAAGCGGCGCGTGCCGGAACGGTGCTGCTGTATGGCGAAATCCCATCGCTGCGCGGGCGGGTGCTGGCTGTTGAATTTGCTTCTGTACTGGAAAGTGGAATTGTTGAAATGGGCGGTCAGACCGGTTTTGCGCAGCGCTTGCGCGAACGTTTGCCCGAAATAGAGATTCATTCGCTGCCCGGCGGCGATCTTGAAGCGGCATTGGCGGAGCAATTAACAGCTTCTGCGCGCGCCGCCGATTGGGTGATCGTTGCCACACGTAACGCTGCATGGAACGCCCAGCAGCGCGCCTTCGCTGAAGCCCTGCTTCAGAACGCGCAAAACAGCATCCTTTTGTGCCTGCGTACACCATTTGATGCGCCGGTTTTGCCACGCGCAAGCGCCGCGCTTTGTACCTGTGGTGATAGCGCGCCTTCGCTGGATGCCGCCATTGATGTTTTGATGGGCGAATTTATCCCTAATGGACGGTTATCTATTCCGGTGGCGCTGCCATGAGCCATATTTACACTGGAATAGACGTACTGCATGAATATGACTTTCAAGTTTTGAAAGGGCGTCGCGTTGGGCTGCTTACCAACCCTAGCGCGGTCAACAATAAGCTGGAACGGACGCTGGATGTGCTGCGTGCCGGGGTAACGCTCGTTTCACTATTTGCGCCAGAGCATGGTATTCATGGCGTGCGCCGTGATGGCGAACATTTCGCTTCTGGTTATGATGAAGTTCTGGGTGTTTACGTTCACAGCGTTTATGGCACGCATATTCGCCCAACCCGTGAGATGCTGGATGGGCTGGATGTGATCGTGTGCGATATACAGGATGTTGGGGCGCGCTTTTACACCTTTTTGTGGACGCTGAGTTACGTGATGGACGCAGCGGGCGAATATGGCGTGCCGGTGTTCGTGCTGGATCGCCCTAACCCATTGGGGGATATGATTCGCGGCCCGCTGCTGCATCCAGAATGTGCTTCGCTTGTCGGGCGTTTTCCGATCCCGATACAGCATGGCATGACGATTGGCGAGCTAGCGCGGATGATCAATGCGCTGTGGTTGGATCATCCGGCTGATTTGACGGTGATTTCCTGCGCTGGTTTGCTGCGCAGCATGACATGGGATGAAACGGGTATTCCGTTCATACCCCCTTCTCCGGCAATGGCGCACTTCGTGACCGCACAGCATTACCCGGGATCATGCCTGATCGAAGGCACAACCTTTTCCGAGGGACGAGGCACAGCCTTGCCCTTCGAGGTGATCGGCACGCCGGGTATTGATGCCGATCAAGTGGCGAACCGGCTGAACGCGCTTGCGTTTCCGGGCGTGCGATTTCGCCCGCACGTGTTTCGCCCAACCGCCAGCAAGCACAGCGGGGAAGACTGCGCGGGCATTCAAGCGCATATCATGCAGTCCAGAGCATTTGACCCGGTAAGCACGTGGTTAGGTGTGATACGCGAACTACGCCATTTTGTGCCTGATTCTTTTGGCTGGGTGGTTGGTGAAAATGGCGCTTATCCGTTTGATCGCCTGATTGGTGATATGGCAGTTCGCCCCGCGATAGATGATGGCGCAACCTTGAGTGAACTGACTGCGGGTTGGAGTGAAGTTGCTTTTGAATTTCGTAAGCAGCGCGAGCCTTATTTGCTTTACGGGTAGCCCATGCAGCCAATGACAGAGATAGACGCGTTCATCGCACCATATGTCGGGGAATGTTTTCCAGCGATTAGCTTATGCGTTTATCAGGCCGGGCGTGAAATCTTACACGGCGCATGGGGTTGGGTTGATCCTAACACTAAAATAACGCCGGCTAAGCCAGATACACGCTTCGATCTGGCTTCATTAACCAAACTGTTCACCACAACGGCGCTGCTTACGCTGATCAGCGAGGGGAAGGCTGAGTTACATACCCCGCTGGTGGCGATTTTGCCTGAATTTGGCGTCCTGACTCCGCGCCCTATGGATGGCGGTCAGGATCCGCATACCAAAGTAACGCTGCCAACACCTGAAGAGAAGATCGGCCAGTTTGTTGATCCATCGTTGGTGACCCTGTATCACCTGCTGACGCATACATCCGGCCTGCCTGCATGGCGCGCAGTATTTGAGGCCAGCGGCGCAGCGCCAGCCTCGCCAATACAAGTCGATCCGATACCACGAGAGGTACGTTGGGCGCGCGCGCTGGCGGCATTGAATGAATATGCTTTTGTCTCTCAGCCGGGTGAGGAAGTGCGATACAGCGATATTGGCCTGATGCTGCTGGGCGAGGCGGTCACCCGCTTGAGCGGCGCGCGCGATCTGGCAGAGGCCATTCAACAGCGCGTGCTTGATCCGCTGGGATTAAGCGCGTCTACCTTCAACCCGGTGCAAGCGGGGTGGGCGCTTGGCGATCTTGTGCCAACGGAAATAGATTTCACGTGGCGCAAACGGCGGATATGGGGTGAAGTACACGATGAAAATGCCGATGGCGTGGGCGGCGTTGCCGGTCATGCCGGGTTATTCAGCACGGCAGGGGATGTTGCGCGTTTTGGCGCGGCGTGGGCGAGCATGCAGGTGCCGGGAATTGCGCCCGAATTGATGGCTGAGGCGACGAGCGAACAGGAAGTCACTGGCGCTGAACGGCGCGGACTTGGTTGGATGATGCGCTCGCACAGCGGATCGTCAGCAGGCGATCTTTTCGGCGCGCGGACTTATGGGCATACCGGCTTCACCGGCACATCATTATGGATAGAGCCTGATAAGCAGCTTGTTGTGGCTTGCATGACCAACCGCGTGTATTACGGGCGGGAAAAAGAAGGTATATACGAATTTCGCCGCGCCCTGCATGATTGGCTTTGGAAGGCGATTTCATAGATGCGGCGCGAAATTAAGGAATAAAGCGCATGTATCTTGGCATTGATGGCGGCGGAACCCGCCTGCGCCTGGCGTTATGCGACGATCATTTTTCGGTGATTCACCAGCGTGAATACGGCTCAGCAAACCCCAGCAGCATCGGTAAAGAAGCCGCGCGCAGCCTGATACAGACGGCGATTCGTGAAACGCTGGCGGAAGCCAGTTTAAACGAAAGCGACATTGAGGCTGTCGGCGTTGGCATTGCTGGCGTTTCAGTAGAACATTCAGCAGCGTGGTTAGAAGCAGTTATGCGCGATGTTTTAACGCGGCCATTCATCGCGCTGAGTTCAGATGTGGAGATCGCGCTGGTTGGCGCACACGGCCAGCGGCGCGGTGTGCTGGTGCTATCTGGAACCGGCAGCGCGGTTTACGCGGTGAACAGCGCAGGGCAAGCCACAATGGTTGGTGGATGGGGCTATTTACTGGGCGATGAAGGCAGCGGCTACTGGATCGGGCTTCAGGCGCTGCGATTATTCACCCGCGCTGCTGATGGACACCCGCTTTCGCCGCAAGAAGCGCAATCGCGTTTGCCACAGCGAACAGCCGAACAACTGCAATTCAACCACCCCAAAGAACTGATCGGCTGGTTATATGGTCAGCCAATGACGGCTACAGCGCGGGTAGCAGGGCTGGCGCCACTGGTGTTGTCTGAAGCGGAAGCCGGGGATATGTGCGCGCGCGCTATGCTTGAAGATGGCGCAAAACAGCTTGCCGAAATGGCGCAAACGGCGGCTGCTTTGCTGCGTGAGCCTGATTTGCCAATAGCTTTCGCCGGAGGAATGCTTGCAGGGAGCAATGTGCTGAGTCGCAGCCTGTGCGAACGACTGAAGCTGCAAGAGTTCCCTGTGTCAAAATATCCGCCAGTGGTTGGCGCGCCATACTGGCAAAACAACGATTGGCAGAACGGGTTGCTGCGGACGACTAAATCATGACGGATATGTTGGTCAAACTTTACAGGCTGCCGCCAGTGGTCAATGAGATTGAAGCATTAGCCGCACAGGGCGTGACTATTCGCCGCGCGCTGGTGCCGGAAAAACATCACGTCGTCACGTGGGTGCGTGAAAATTTCAGCGCTTTCTGGGAAAGTGAAGCCGATGTTTCCTTTAGCAGGATGCCGGTTTCCTGTTTTATCGCCGTTGAAGATAAACAGCCGATTGGCTTTGGCTGTTACGATACCACATCACGGGGATTTTTCGGGCCGACGGGCGTGAGCGAAACTGCGCGCGGGCGGGGCATTGGCAAGGCGATCATGCTGGCCTGTATGCACGATATGCTGGCGCAGGGATATATCTACGCGATTATCGGCGCGGTGGGGCCAATCGAATATTATCAGAAAACGGTTGGCGCGGTGGTGATTGACGATTCAACGCCCAGCGTTCTGGCAGGCTTGCTGCGCGGCAAGCCAAAGCCAGCGGAATAAGGCTGCGCGGGTTGAACAATATCGTCAGCTACGCTGTATGATGCCATATGCAACTGCTTCAGGGTGACGCTGGCGGTATGCAGGTTCAGCTAGCGGATGCTCTAACCAGCGCGGGTTGATCCTGAGTTTACAAGCGCGCATAAAAGCCTCCACAATATTTGTCAAATGAGTTTTGGCGGCCCCTGATGGATGCGTTCGTTCATTTGTTCAACCGAGTTCGGGGTAAGCAGTTCGTCCCAACCCAGCCCAAAACGCCAGGGATCAAGATGCTCTACCCACCAGGTGATGCCAATATCCTGATAGGGCGCAACGATTTCCGCTGCCTGTTCCGGATGATCGCCGGGGGTGGCGCCGCCCTGCACCCAATCAAACGGAGCGTCAGCGGCGCGTCGCTCCAGAATATAGTCTTGTATAGACCGCCACTCATCTACGGATACCATGCCGCGCCATTTCAGCGGGAAGTAGCCATCCCAGCGGGCTGCGCGGCGTTGGGGAGAGCGATTATTCCATCCACCGCCCACCCAGATCGGAATCCGGGGCTGTTGAACAGGCTTTGGAAGGAATACGGTTTGTTTAACCGTGTAGTGTGTTCCCTGAAAAGCGAAAGGCTCTCCGCTCCACAGCCCATCGAGAATAGCTAATCCTTCATCAAGCCGCGCCGCGCGAATTTTCGCGTCTTCGGGTTCGCCAAACGTCCCGAAATCCCGTTCGGGTGGATCTCCAAGCCCAACACCCATGATAAAACGTCCTTTTGAGAGCAGGTCAAGGGATACTGCTTCGCGGGCGACTTTCCATGGATGCCGTCGCGCCAGCGAGGTGATCATTGGCCCAAGGCATAAATGATTGGTTTTCATAGCGACCGCCGCAAGCCCGATCCAGGGATCAACCATAGGGTGAGCTGGATTGTCGTAAGCGACATGATCCCAGATGAAGAAGCCATCCCAACCTGCGGCTTCAGCAGCCTCAGCGGTAGAAGCCAGATAATTGGGATCGGCATAGGGGCCAAAGGGCGGCATTGTCAGGCCAAATTTCATCAATCAATCTCCAGGAGGGTAAAGCCGATGCTCCCTGTGTGAGGCGGCGCGTGGGCTGGTGGGCAATCTATACACGATAGTATAGAAACTCACACGAGAGCAAATTGACCGGCTTTTAACTGGGCGGGTGATTTACTGCTGCTATGTGCTTGATAGCGGAATTGTCGGCATCCAGTTTAGGCGAAAGTGATAGGTTGCCCCTGAAAAACAAACATGCTGAGTTATCGCACGACCCCTTTATACACAACCATCCCGCTGTGTGATCGCTGTAATTCCCAATCGTTATCTGCCAGTTTTCGTGACCGTTGCAAAAGCGCTGGAATCTAAAATAACGCTGGGCGCATGGTATTTGTTGACATTGTATCCAATAGACGTTAATGTTGCAGATGTACAGCAATGTATATATAGGTATGGTTACATTTATGCTGCCAAAAATAGAGCGTTCTGGCCCAATTCCTATTTATCAGCAGATTAAAGATTGGATGCGGCATAATATTCATGAGGGGACGTGGCCTGAACACTATCAGCTTCAGGCTGAAGATGAGCTTGCGGCTGAGCTAAATGTGAATCGCGGGACGTTAAGGAACGCGATAAAGTCGCTTACAGATGAAGGGCTGCTCATCCGTATTCACGGAAAAGGGACTTTCGTCGCGGGCAAGAAAGTTGAACAACCCCTTGCAGAAACCCTGATCACCTTTTCTGAAGGCCTCATTCAACAGCATATTGCCTATACCACCAGCGTGCTCCGGCAGGAAATTATCTGTGCCGATGAAGAAATGGCGGCCATCTTCAAGGTAAGCGTAGAAGAGCCTCTTCTGTGCTTGCAGCGGGTGCGCTACGTTGAGCATAAGCCGATCATCTTTTTTACAAACTACACACCGGTTAAATATTTCCCCCAAATTGAGCTTAAGGATTTTGCTCACCGCCGCCTGTTTGACGTGATGGAATACGATTACAGAGTGAAAATTAGCTGGGCGCAGCGTTATTTTGAAGCCTGTGTTGCAGATGCACAGGTTGCTTCTGCGCTTGATATTTCGGTAGGTGATCCTGTGATGTACGGGAAACAAATCACCTATTCTGAATCCAACATCGCAATTGAAGCATCAGATATTTGGATTCGAGGCGATAGCTTCCGCCTGTCAGCAACAGTTTTGCGCGGAGATGCGCTCAACTTATTGAATGGCGCGCCGGAGATTATGCAGTCAATTATTCGAATTTAGGAATAGTTAGCGGGCTTTTCCATGCCTGCTTATCGCTAAGGCCGAGATCATATCGGTGCCGATAACGGCTATCTTGAAATCAAATTTTGATTAAAGGGTTAGAGAGAATTATGGAACAGGCGCAAGGATTTTTACCCGGCCAGTATGAGCGTGGTCGCTATATGCGCATGGATACCGCGCAGATATTGAAGCGCTTCTATTTTTGTGAACGCGCTTTAATCATCGCTCAGGCAGGGTGGGTTGCCAGCGTTGCCCCGCTAGAAATGAAGATAGAACTTCCCCGTATGTTCTGGGAAGATGCGCTCGTTGCAGATGCCCTTCGAACACGTGTTTTTGAACTGCGATTTCCCAGTCGGTTACTTGAAGTTGCCGATGATGCCCCAGTGGTAAACCTGTTTGAAGCCGCTGTAGATGCTCCTACCCCGGCGGCATTCCTTATGGCGTTGGCACGTGTGTTTAAACCTGCGCTGCTCAATGCATACCAGTCTTATTTGGAAATAGGCGATCTGATTGCCGATGGCCCGACTATTCATTTCCTTAAAAGGGCAGTGGAAGATAAACAGCGACACATTCAACAGCTTGAGCAGTTCTCTCTGAAATATCTGGCGGATAGCTCTGATGCTGAGCGAGACAAGGCGCATGAATGGGTGAACGCGCTGCGTCGCCAGATGGATGAGGTTGGCTTTGGGCTGGATGCGCCGCGCGCGCCAAAGCAGGATATTGTGACCCCGCTTCGTGTCCCATTCCAGTTTGCTGAGGTTCCCGCTCGTGATTCCAGATTTGCACTTGTGCGTTATTACTGGCCAAACGTCATTGATAGCAGCTTTCCTTATGGCGATGGCATGATGCTGCAGCTTCGCAGCGCTGTGAGCCACCTTAACGAGGTGTGGGCGATAGAAACAGGCGGAGCAATTCTCTACTTCTTCGCGGATTCACTTGATTGGGAATTCATTTTGGATGCTGCGCGGTGGACGTATGACGAAGCGCGGCATACCTGGATGGGGTATGCCCGCCTGACAGGATGGGGTTTTCAACCGGAAGACATTCCGTTGGGGACTTACATATTTGATGCGGCTTACGGGCAGGATCCAATCGTTCGTCTTGGGATGCTGCATTACTTTGAAACCAAGAATATTGGCAAGAAACATGAGCGTGCGGAGGCATTCGCCAGCTATCACGATAATGTAAGTCAGCACGATATGGAATTTGACTGGGCGGATGAAACTATCCATGCCCATTATGGCAGTAAGTGGCTCAGTGTTTTGCGCGAGAAGTTCCCGGCATTACCCGACCGGGATGCGCTCCACAATCGCTGTGACCGATTGGTTGAAGAGATTGTCGGGCAGGCAACTGAAGATGATCGAAAGACCATCTACAAAGTTACAGAGGCGTTGGTGGATAAAGCCAAGCGTTCGATCTCTTTAACGTAAGCAGGGCATTTAGTTTTATTGCTCTAGCCATTGATTTAAAGGAAACCGTACCTTATGACAACTTCAGAGCTGCAAACCACACCCGCTTCCCGAACAGGCCAGCGTATTCGCCGTCTCTTCTCAGCGAGAGAATCCGGCGTTTTTTATCGCCCTGATTCTGATGTGCGTGCTTCTAGCTATCACCACCGACGCATTTTTAAGCGCCCGTAATCTCCTCAATGTGGGGCGTCAGGTTTCGCTGATCGGCATTATGGCGGTCGGCATGACCTTTGTGTTGATCTCAGGTGAGATTGATTTGTCGGTTGGCTCTATTTACGCTCTCTCCGGGCTGGTCACTGGCATGTTGTTAGTACAACAATGGACACTCATACCAGCTATTGCTGTAGGGCTGCTCATCGGCGTCGCTATTGGTGTGGTGAACGGGGTGCTTTCAACTTATGGAAAGCTGCCATCGTTCATTACCACATTAGGCTCGCTCAGCATTGTTCGCGGTCTGGCTTTGATTATCACCGATGGGCAACCGGTGACTGTAAATGCGCGGCAAGGCGCTCTGCCTGACGTTCTCAATCAGTTCACTTTCATCGGTCAGGGCTATCTGTTCGGTCAAATACCGATGCAGCTTGTCTTTTTTATCGTCATTGCCTTGATTGGTGGCTTTATCCTCGCAAAGACGACCTTCGGCTTTCGTGTTTATGCGGTAGGCGGCAGCCAAAAAGCGGCCCGTGTCTCCGGCATCAAAGTTTTCACAGTCAAAATTTGGGCGTTCATCATCATGGGCTTGCTCGCTGCCGTTGCGGGTATTTTGAGCATGGCTTTTCTTCCAAGCGGTCAGGCTGGGCGCACCGGACTAGGGTTAGAGCTTGATGTTATCGCTGCGACGATTGTCGGCGGTGCATCGCTTTCTGGCGGTGAAGGCACCATGCTCGGCACGATTTTGGGCGTTTTAATCATCGGCGTTTTGCGTAATGGATTGGTGTTGTTGGGGATTTCGGCTTTTGCGCAGGAATTGATTATCGGCGTTGTCATCATTTTGGCTGTGGCAATTGATAAGTGGACGGTCAGCCGTCACGCCGCATAAAAGCAAAAGCCTATGGATAGCTATTTTACGGATATCGTTCGATATTTCGTTAGATAGGCAAAAGTAATGTTGTGCATTTTTAAGGAGAATTCCCATGAAGTTCAGTAGGTTGTTACCAATTGTCGTGTGTTTGTTTTTGCTAGCAATGCTTGGAGGAGTTGTTGCCGCGCAGGATGAAGGTGTAAA
>LMZS01000076.1 GCA_001567085.1 Chloroflexi bacterium OLB15 | reverse complement strand
AGGATCATCAGCCGCCGCTGTATTACCTGCTGCTTGCGCCGGTATACAGCGTCACGCAGGGCAGCTTGACGGCGATGCGGCTTGCTTCGGTGGCATTCGGCGTGATGGCGCTGACATTTGCCTATCTGGCGGCGCGGGTGCTGGTGGGCGATGAACGCTGGTTTATCGCCTGGGGCGCGGCGGCGCTGATCGCCTTGATCCCGCAGCATCTGGCGGTGGTCGGTTCGGTGAATAACGACGTGCTGTCTGAATTGATCATTGCGCTGACGCTGTATTTGCTGATGCGTTATCTGCGCGGGGATCGTATCCCTGTTTGGCTGCTCGGCACCGTGGTGGGCATCGGGTTGATCACCAAAGTGAACACGCTGCTGCTGGTGGGCGTGGTGCCGATGGCGATGCTGTTCAAAGATTATTCGCGCCGCCGTGAACCCGAATACGCACGCTGGTTCACGTTGTTTATCAGGGCAGTGATTTTGTTCGCGCTGCCGATCCTGGTGATTGCCGGAGCCTGGTGGCTGCGTAATATCTCTGTCTACGGCTTTCCTGATATCTTAGGGCTAGGCGCGCATGATGGTGTCGTGGCAGATCAACTACGTACCGCCGACTATATTGCCGCCAATGGCACAGCTGCTTATCTGCAATTGTTTATTCAACTGACCTATAACAGTTTCTGGGGGCAGTTTGGCTGGATGGCTTTCCCATTACAAGGGTGGATGTATACCGCGATATTTATCTTCATGCTGGCGGTACTCATCGGATGGGTGATGCGCTTCTTCGTCAAAGTTCCGGGGCGGGCACAGTTAGATCGCTGGCAGGTGATTGGCTGGCTGGTTATGGGCGTACTCGGCTTCATCGCCGTGATGCAGTATATCTACTACAACGCCGAATTTTTTCAGGCACAGGGGCGCTATCTATATCCCGGCCTGCTGCCGCTCGGCCTATTCGTGGCGTTAGGGCTGGATGGCTGGGCGCTGTTATGGCGCAGGCGCAGTCAACGACTGCGCTGGGGGGCGCAGCTGCCGATCCTGCTGTTCCTGCCGCTTAACCTGTGGCTGATTTGGCGGGTGCTTCCGCTGCTGTCTCCGTAGTCGGTTTTGGCGCATCAATATAATCACGCTTAAAACCAGCCATTTTTACCTGCTGGCGCAAGCCGCGCGCTAGAGGGGCGTCATATCCTGGGCATCGGCTTCGTTGGCCGCCGCCATCAAGTCATCATCTTCGGAAACATCAGAGGTTGTGAACTGCGCCGCGCCCAGCACCGATTTGGGGTGTTCGCCGGGGAAGGGGTCTTTCTGGGCAATTTTACGCACAAGGTAATTCACAATCAACCAGAGCGTGCTCATGATTGGCGCGACCAGGAACGCGCCCAGCACGCCGCCAACCGCCGCGCCGATGAACACGCCGACGATGATCACCACAACTGGCAGATTTAGCGCATCGCCCAGAATTTTCGGGGCGACCACATTCCAGATGATCTGTGTGATCACCAGGTTAGCGCCAACCACCAACAGGGCGAAGGTAAAATTGGACATCTCTGGAAAGGCGGTTGAACCCTGAAATAACGGAGCAAAAAATAATGGAACCAGCGCGATGAAGCCACCGATAGTAGGGATCAGTGAGATGAGCGCGACCACAATCGAAAGCACCAGCGCGCTGGGCAAGCCCATAAGCGTCAGTTGAATAAAGGTGATGAGGCCGATGGTGATGCCGATGATCACCTGTCCACGAAAGAAACCAGTCCATATATGCTCAAGTTTTTCAAAAATCAACGCCGCTTCCCGCTGGTAGATTCCTGGTACCCAGTCCCCTAACGAACGGTTGAAGCGCGGTAAATCCAGCATGATCAGAAAAGAGATAAATACCGCAAAGAGCAAGCCGGTTATAAACCCCGTGACTGTTCCAAGAGCAGACGTGACCGCAGAGGTAACGATGCCGAACATAGACGAGACTTGCTGCAAGATGCTTTGAATATCAAACCCCTGAGTTGCTGGTTGGGCGGATACCGGTGATTCGGTTTCCGAATCGACGGGGAACCCCGCTTCCTTAGGCGGCGTTTGGGGAGTGATGTTGCCCAGAATGAAATTCCGCACCGGCTCAATCACCGGATTTAGATCAATCGGCGCGCCAAAAACGCTGATGATCCCATCTTCTTCTTCATATTCGCGCAGCGAATTCTGGAAATCAGTATAAAGGCGCTGAATCCCGCGCCCGGCAGAATCAATGCTGTCGGCAGCGGGTGGAATAAGCGCGCCAACCCCGAAAATTGCCGAACTAACCAGCAGGAAGTAGCACAAGACAACTGAGCCTGCCCACGAGAACAAGGTTCGCCGTGTGAGCCAGCGCGCGGGAAAGTACATCAGGAATGACAGAATCAACGCAACAATCAGCGTTTGTAGCAGCGGGCCAACGACGAACAGGATAAAGATAAAAAATACAATCAAAAAGACCGTGACCATTAAACGGGTCAAACGATCCCACTGAGGTTGATAGTTCACATCTTTTTCAAGCAGGTTGTCGGGGGCTGCCTGATCGGTTGTATGCGCGGGTTGACGCCGCTTTTTGGGCGCAGAAGCTGTTGACGACGCGGGAGCAACGGGCTTCATCGGCGGCGTAGCGGGCGAATCAGTCATGCTTTACCTCAGATTAACGCGCCTGTATCCGAAAATCGCTGGCGCAAACAGATTAAATTGTATACGTCAAAATTTGAACATTTGCAGATTCAATCATACCTTGAATCTGAATTCCTTATTAACACCACAAAAAATTACGGGAAGAAAAGATAGTTGTAAGCCATTTTTTCAATTCTCAATGTTTTCTCGACGTTAAATTCATACAGAATGAACATAATTGTTGATTCCCTTTTGTGCCTTTTGCACGCTGGTCAGTGAAAGTGGAACGTCATGACTGCTTTGCCGATGCAACTTGACTTCGCAAGTGAAGTCCGTACCGACCGTCTTCGCGTGTTGTGGAGGGCGACCGCCGTTGTAAGCTTTATCCTCGGCTGGATCGTGTTGTCTTTTACGGCGCTGAACCGCACCAATGTGGTGGAAGGGTTAGGCCCGTTTGTTATTCTGGTGTTGGCCTGCCTTGTAACCCGCGCTTTGCTTAACCGCAATCACTATAAGCTGGCGGCGTGGGCCTTCTCACTGGGCGCAGTCGGCGCGGTGTCCCTGACATTCTTTATAGATAACCCAGTCGTAAACGTGATAGCCCCGTTTGCCCTGCCAGTTGTCGTGTTCATGATCGGGTTGCTGCTGCCCCCATTGCATACGGTTATTGCCGCAACATTGGCTTCGGCGATTATCATCGTCGCTCCGGCGATGATCGCAGATACAGCGGATACGTTTACCACGTATCATCTGGCGGCCATCGGCTTGATCATTCTGGCGGCGGCGCTCTCAATTCAGGTGACGGGCGACCTATACCAGATTATTGACTGGGCGCTTGCGAACTATCAAAAAGAACGGCGTACAGCTAACGAATTATTCGACAACCGGATGGAATTAGAGCGCAGTTTACGCCGCGCAGAGGCATTGAGCGAAGACCTTCAGCAGGTGAACTCTGCGCTGGATACCGCCCGCGCCTCAGCTGAAGAAGCCAAACATTATCGCGGTCAATTCCTCGCCAATATGAGCCATGAACTGCGTACCCCATTGAACGCGGTCATCGGTTTCAGCGAAACCATGCTTAAATTTCCGGCGATGTATGACGGTGTGAAACTGCCCAGCGCCTATGAAGCCGACCTTGGGCAGATTTATATTTCAGGCCGCCAACTTTTGAACCTGATTAACGATATTCTTGACCTTTCTAAAGTGGATGCCGGTAAACTCGAAGTAAAAATGGAAAAGGTTGATTTGACGCCCGTGATCTACAATGTGGTGTCAACCGCCAGTGGTCTGGTTGGGGCAAAGCCGATACAGCTTAAAATTGATTTGCCGCAAACCCTGCCGCTGGTGTATGCAGATCGCGCCCGTGTAAGCCAGGTACTGCTGAATCTGTATAGTAACGCGGCGAAATTCACGGACGAAGGCTCAATCACCGTTTCTGCTTATGAAGTTGACGAAGGCATCGTGGTCAGCGTTCACGATACCGGCAGCGGTATTCCTGCTGAAAGCCTTGAACTCATCTTTGAAGAATTCAAACAGGCCGATCTGGGCAAGCGCGATCCGCGTTCCGGCGCAGGTCTTGGCCTGGCGATTTCGCGGCAGCTGCTCACCTTGATGGGAGGAAGTATCTGGGCTGAATCTGCGCCCGGTGAAGGCAGCACCCTGAGCTTTATCGTGCAGCGGTACCCTGAGGAAACCGAAGCGTATGGTGACCATGAGGTGATGTATACGCAGGAAGCAGCATACGAAGCAGAAAAGGCTAGTTAACATGCGTATCCTTTATGTAGAAGATAACCCCGCCAACATTTCCTTGCTGCAACGGGTCGCACGCATGGGGGGGCACGAGGTTCTGTATTACAACGAAGGGGAAAAGGCGCTGGAGAATTTTGCCAGCGACAACCCTGACCTGATCCTGATGGATTTGCAACTCGCCGGGAAGATGGGCGGGCTGGATGTGGTGCGTAAGCTGCGCAGCGACGGCGTGAGCAAACCGATTGTCGCCGTGACTGCCTATGCGATGATGGGTGACAAGGAACGCTGCCTGGAAGCGGGCTGTGATGCGTATCTATCCAAACCGCTGCCGGTAGCCGAACTGGTTGAAATGGTCAGCATGTATCAAGAGAAGGTGAATGCTGCTGCCGCTGCGGCGACGGCAAGCGCCCCCACCCCTGAGAAGCCAGCCGTAACCACCGCCCCTGAAAAAAACAACCGATGCGCCCGCTGCCGAAGCGAAGCCGGAAGCTGTAGTTGAAGCGCAGCCC
>LMZS01000075.1 GCA_001567085.1 Chloroflexi bacterium OLB15 | reverse complement strand
CTGCTGCCTCACAGCCGTTCGCTTTCTGAACCAGATGCAATGGCCGAAGAACGCCGTTTATTCTATGTGGGCATCACCCGCGCCAGAGACGAAATTTATCTGACCTACGCCTTCCGCCGCACGCTTTATGGCGATAGTATGCTCTCTGCCCCCTCGCGCTTTCTCGAAGATATTCCCGAAGAGCTAACTGAAGGCGTCTCGCCCAAGATCAAAGCCTTGAAAGATCGCTCTGGCTATCAGAAATCAACCTCATGGGAATGGGGTGGCGGCGCTTCTGCACAGCGCCCCGCGCCCACCAGCAGCAAAGTCATTCCCTTTCCGGGGCGTGATGCAAAACCCAAAGCGCCAGAGCCGCAAACCCGATTCAAAACCGGCATGAAAGTATTTCACAATACCTTTGGCGCTGGCATCGTGATCACCAGCAAGCGCAGCGGAGATGATGAAGAAGTAGAAGTCCGTTTCGATAACGTGGGTTTTAAGCGTCTCTCAGCCAACTTCGCCAAGCTGACGGTGCTGTAGGAATACTGTTTTTTGAACGGCTTTTCGGCCATCTGCCGGCAAATATCTCATTCCTCGCCCGTCACCGCTGTGGCCGGATCAACTTCGATTTCCCCGTAAATCGCGCTTTCCATCTCGCTAAAAATCGGGTTAATGACCAGCATGAACGGCCATTGTTCCGCTACTTCCCGGCTGTATTTGGCAACCTTATTCACATCGCGCACCGCGCCTGCCAGCACCGCTCGCTGCATGAACGCCACCGCATTCGGCAGACTGCTGAAAGCCAGCGCCGCGATTTGCCCGCCTTCCTCAACTCCAACCGCATGCCAGCGCACCCTTTCGCCCGGTTTTAGCGCCCATGCTGGCTTGTTCGGCGTTTGCCGCGCCAGCACATACACATTCCGCCCCTTAAACATGCGCATATCAGGGCGCGGCGTTTCCTGCCGCGCCACCACGTCAATGCGCGTCAGCGTATCGTCCGTCTCGTGCGGCTTCTCTCCGCGCAGCAATACGCCGGCAGGTTCAGCAGGTTCAACCAGAATGCGAATAAACCCGGCGGTTTCCAGTTGATCAACGGTATCCCGATTAGCGCCGCCCTGCGGATCAATGCCGATCAGCCGCCCGCCCGGCCTTAAAGCGCGCAGCCCATGCCTCAGTAAACTATCGTCCGGCATTGCCGAAAACAGCACCGCATCCACGCTGTTTTCTGGCATATTCGGCAAGCCCTTGTTTTCTACAATCTCAATATCAGCGCGGCGTTCCAGCAGCCCCGCGCCAGCCTTGCCCTCTAAATCAAGCAGGCGCAGTACCGCGCCGCTGGGCGGAAGCTGTTTTGCCAGCAGTTCAATATAGCGTGGGTCTAAAGCTGTCGTGTCCATCGGCAAATCAGTATCTCTGCTCGAAATATTCTTCAGCGCTCTCACGATCTACCTACGAAATCGTACTCAAATGGTGAAGCCCCCTATCCTTAAGGTCTACCCATAGAGTCAGGGGGAAGATACTTGGTTGGTTGCGCCCTTTCCCGCGCTGTGGTTAACTGATAAGCGTAGTTCCACACCATTGGGGGCGCAGCGTGAACGCTACTATACATTATCGCTTTGGCTTGCTGCTGTTGGTAGTGCTTTGCGCTGTCGCTGGCGCCTGCAATCTGATCAAGGCAACGCCCACCCCGCCGCCCACGCCAACCATTATTCAACCGACGCCAACCTTCATCGGCGCGCCATCCATCACCCCGCTGCCGGGCACTGGCGACGGCACGCCGCAGGCGACGCCATGCCAGCAAACACCAGCAGGTTGGGTACCCTACACCATTCTGGTTGGCGATACGCTCACGCTTTTAGCCGAATCTACGTTTAGCACCGTCGCCGCGCTTATGTCAGCCAACTGCATCACTAATCCCGATGATATACGCGCCGGAGAAATTATCTACCTTCCAATTCAGCCGGGGCCAGTGCCTACGCAAAGCGGCTAAAACCCTATTTCACGGAGAAAGCGTGATGGACACCTTCAAAATTTTGACCAATACCACCCTGCCGCAGGCAGCTGTGCGCCCCGGCGAATCGATTACCCAAACATGGCGCATCCAAAATACCGGTGAAGAAGCATGGAAACCCGGCTATTACCTGTCCTATATCTCTGGCGGCACGTGGGATGCCCCGCAGCGGGTTGATCTTCCGGCATTACAGCCCGGCGAAGAAGCCGATATTACGCTCACCATGACCGCACCAGCGGCTATCGGCGCGCACCGCAGCAATTGGCGTGTTCGCAATCATATCGGACACCCCTTTGGCCCCGGTCTGGTGGCCGCTATCACCGTACAGCCGATCCCGGATAACATCTTCAATGGCATTGTTGATCTCTCCAGCTACAATCGCCGCGTCAACCTTACCCAGGCTAAACAAAGTGGCGTCGCTGCTATCATCGCCAAAGCCTCGCAAGGCTTACACCACGTCGATTCCAGCTATAAGGCTTTTCGTGAGCAGGCGAAAACCAATGATTTGCTCTGGGGCGCTTATCATTTTGGCACAGCTGGCGATCCGCTGGAGCAGGCCGATCACTTCCTGAAAACGGCTGAGCCTGATGAAACCACCCTGCTAGCGCTGGATCTCGAAAGCAACGCTTTCAGCCCTCAAGAGAGCATGAGCCTTCTGGAAGCTGAAGCCTTCGCCCGCCGGATTCTCGAACGCACGAGTCGCCTGCCCATACTCTATACCAGCGCCGAATACCTCAATCGCCTTGCCCCGCCGGGCACAATCTCACAGCTAAGCAGGTGCGCCCTGTGGGTTGCCAGCTATACCAATACCCCGGTGGTTCCCGCCCTATGGATAACATGGGCGTTGTGGCAGTTCACTAACGGGCAAAGTGGCCCCCAGCCCCACCAGACCCCCGGCATCGGCAAAGCCAATCGCAGCGCCTTCAACGGCGATCTTGCATCCCTCAAATCTTGGTGGGCAGTCTAATCTAGGGCTACAATTTACCTGGTAATCTTTTTTGCCTCAGGGGGCATAGTGATATGGCAGCAACGACGCAAAACAATGGCGGGTTGATGGAATCATCCGGCAATCCGGCGCTCAATCTCGCCGCCTTTCAGAAAGCTGAACAACAGGGCGGGACCAGCGACGCCAAACTAACCACGCTCAGCGTTTATTTACGCGCCGGGCTGCTTCTTCTGGTCATGATCATCGCCGCCATCTTCGGCTGGTCACAAACTGAAGTGTTCAGCATCGGAAACCAACAGGTTGTTGATATTCCACCAGCCACGTGGTGCATCAGCATGATCGCTTTTATCGTCGCCATGGTTGGTATCTTTGCCTATAAAGCCGCTGCCGTCGTCGGTTTCATCTACATGCTCTGTCAGGGCTTCGTGATCGGCGTGGTTTGTCGCGCATACGCGGTTGAATATGATGGCATCGTGGCGCAGGCTATCGTCGTAACGCTCGCCATTTTCCTCGGCATGCTCATCCTGTATAGCACTAAGATCATCAAGGTGACGCCGGGGTTTGTCTCTGCCATCGTGGTAGCCATGAGCGGCTTACTGCTCGGCTACTTCGTCATCTGGCTGCTCAGCTTGTTCGACCCGCGCATCGGTGTTTTGTTCTTCACCAACACGCCAATTGGCATCGGCCTTGCCGTATTCATCGTCGTTCTGGCCGCGCTCAGTCTTGCGCCAGACTTCAAATTTATTGAAATGGTCGCCGCTTCTGGCGCGCCATCTTATATGGCATGGTACGCCGCTTTCGGGCTGGTGTTAGGGATCATCTGGTTGTTTGTTTCGGTGCTGCGTTTGCTGGCGCTCTCCCGTAGATAGCCACTTCGGTTATAGGCTGTCATACTCAATGGCGCAGGCAATCTGCGCCATTTTGTTCTCTCAATTTGGGGGTATTATGGGCTTTGATGCGTTTGTGAAACGTGAAGCGCAGGCTGTTGCCGGGGGTGGGCCATTCACCATACAGCAGCTCACAGACGATTTACGCGCCTTAGGCATTCACCCCGGCATGACCTTCATCGTCCACAGCAGTCTCAGCAAAATCGGCTGGGTTGTCGGCGGCACTCAGGCCGCTTGTACCGCGCTGATCGCGGCAGCAGGCGAAAACGGTACGGTGATGATGCCCGCGCACAGCACCCACAATTCCGACCCCGCCTTCTGGCAAAATCCGCCTATTCCTGAATCATGGTGGCCTGTTGTGCGGGATCACATGCCCGCCTATGATCCCGCGATCACCCCCACACGCGGAATCGGCAAGATTCCTGAACTTTTCCGCACCTTTCCCGGCGTGAAACGCAGCAGCCACCCCGTCGTCTCGTTCGCCGCGCGCGGCCCACATGCTGAAACGCTGCTTGCTAATCATCCGCTGGACGATGACATTGGCGAAGGCTCACCCATCGCCCATCTCTACAATCTGGATGGCTATGTGCTGCTTTTAGGCGTAGGCTACGGCAACAATACCGCCATGCACCTTGCAGAGTACCGCGCCAATTTCTCCGGCAAGCATCGCGTCACGCAGTCCTGCGCCATGCTGGTTCACGGCATCCGCCAGTGGGTAGAGTATCACCCTCTGCAATTAGATGATGAAGACTTTCCGCAGATCGGCGAAGCCTTTGAAGCCGCGCATCCCGGCGCTGTGCGCGCAGGCAGCATCGGCAAAGCGCATAGCAAGCTGATTCGCGTGCGTCCGTTGATTGATTTTTCAATCCAGTGGATGGAAGCTAACCGCAGATAGCCCTAGCGTGGGCGTGGCGGCTTGCCGGTTCTCGGTTCGCTTTTGAAGGCCTTGGCAAAATAATCAAGGTCTTGCTGCGTTTGGCGTGGTGTGGCCGCGCTGCCGGGATCATCGTCATCGCGCCCCGGCTTTTTGAGCATATTTGTCGGGTAAGGAAAAGTTTTACCCCGCGCTTGCTGCATCAGCAGTTTGGCGAAATCGTGGCTTTTTGCGGTCTTAAATTTACGAAGATTGGCCTCTTTACGCACCTCGGCATCGTTGCTCACCACCGTCCAGCGCGAAGTATCTTTAGTAGCCCGCAGTTCGCGCATGATCAGCTTGTCGGCAATCGTTGGGTCAGATGCGAAAATTACCTTGACCACCGAATTTGAAGCCCGGGATATCCCCCCCGGCAGCCCGCCGTCAAAACATACCGTCACGCGCGTGCTGTTGCCTGCCGCAAAACGTCGCAGCAGTTCCACCAGTTTCATCTCATCATCGGGATCATCCAGCGAAAAACCCAGCAAGCCTGTCCCGATCAGGTTGTGACCGTCTATTAAGTACATAATTCTAAGCGCCCGTATCTTTCGCTCAGTATACTACGTATTCGTGAAATTACCCGTGAATTTCACGCCTTTTCCAGCGCTAAGCCGCATCACAACTTTTCAATATAGCGCTTGATAATCGTCACGCTGTTATGCAGCGCGTCCTGTTCGTTCGGCTGTAATTTCAGCGGGAAGCTGTCAATCACGCCTTGCCCGCCGATCAAATGGGGCAGCGAAGCTGTAACATCCGGCACCCCCGCGATCTCATCATGGGGTGTACACACCGTCATGATCGCCCGCTGATCGTGCAGCAGCACGTTCACGATTCGCGCCAGCGCGCTGCCAATGCCGTAATACGTCGCCCGCTTCCCCCTGATGATATGCGGCGCGGCATTCCGTACCTGATGGTCAATATCAGCGCGATCAGCCTCATTCAAAACCATTTCGCGTTGAATTACGAACTCATCAAGATCAATCCCGCCAATCGTCACGTTTGACCACGTAAGCACCTCAGAGTCGCCATGTTCGCCCACCACGTAGGCATGTACGTGCTGCGAGTCCACCCCCACCTTGCGCCCCAGCAGCGCCCGAAAACGCGCCGTATCCAGCGTTGTGCCAGAGCCGATCACCCGCCCTGCCGGAACGCCTGCTTCAGCCGCATAACGCGCGGTCAGGTGAGTCATAATATCCACAGGGTTGGTCGCCACCAGCAAAAGCGTATTCGGGGCTGCCTTCAATACCGCCGGCACCACTTCCCTGAAAACTTCGGCATTACGCCCTAATAGTTCAAGCCGCGTTTCTTCGGGCGAAGCGCTGTTCACCCCCGCAGCCAATATCACAATGGATGCGCCCGCCAGCGCATCGTAATCGCCTGCAATAATCTCCAACGGCGAAGAAAATGGCACTGCATGATACAGATCGTCTGCTTCCGCTTGCGCCCGCGCCTTATTAATATCTACCAGCACAATCTTGCGCCCGATGCCCTGCATCAACAGCGCATAAGCCGCCGTTGCGCCCACAAACCCCGCACCCACAATGCCAATTTTCACAATTCTGCTCCCTGCACATGATTCGGGAAGACGATACCCTGCAAAGTAATTATACTTTCTACAAGCATCTGCATTTGATGACAAACGTCATTATCGCAAAGGGTAAAAAGCATGAATGCCGGCCAGAAGCGGGTGAAGTTCGACTTTAATATCAGTTTCAGCAATGGCGGCGGCTTGCAGGGGCAGGGTTTCCGCCTTGATATTGAGGGAGATCAGATTGACGATGCCGCCTTAGCTGCCTATATCGTCAGCGATCTAAACCTGTTGATGGTCGGTGATGTGCAAATCCTCAACAAAACCATCATCACCGAGCCGCATAAGCGGGTTGCGCCCATGTTGATTGATTGCAGCCACACCGTCGAAGACGGGATGATCACCTATAAAGGGCTGCCCGCGCCCATCCTCTGCGATTACCTCAGCCGCGAAGCATCGCGAGAGCGCTACGCCCCCGGCACCGAATTTCAGATCGGCAAAATCGAGATGGTCGCCAATACCGGCACCTACGTAGACAGCCCGTTCCATCGTTATGCGCACGGCAAAGACCTGTCCGAATTGCCATTAGACTCGCTGGCAAATCTGGATGCTATCGTCATTCGTGCCGCCGCCCGAAATGGTCGCGCTATCACCCGCGCCGCCTTTGCCGATTTGAACCTGCGCGGCAAAGCTGTGCTGGTACATACCGGTTGGGATGCCCATTGGCGCACCGATCAATATTTTGAAGGCCATCCCTATCTAACCGAAGACGCCGCCGATTTTCTGGTCAAGGCTGGCGCGAAGCTGGTAGGCATTGACTCATTCAATATAGACAATACCGAAGGCGGCGAACGCCCCGTACATACCGCCCTGCTTGGCTCAGATATCCCGATTGCCGAACATCTCTGTGATCTCGCCCGTTTACCAGACGGCGGCTTCAAATTTTCAGCGGTGCCCGTAAAAGTCAAAGGCTTTGGCACTTTTCCGGTGCGCGCCTACGGGGTAGTAGGGTGACGCTGCTATTCCCTGTATGGCGCTGGCATGTACCGGTTTGCGTCAACGCTGCTCAAAAACTCATGCATCCGTTCAACCGTTAGCGCTTCGCCGGGGTACGTTTCCTTACACCATATCTGGCACGGCTGCACCCGTAATCGCGAGTCTTTAAATTCCTCAATGATCAATTGTCCGGTTACGCCCACCTGCTCGATGAACTTCTGGCGCTCAAATTCGGCATACAGCGGCGCGTAATCAAATTCCACCCGCCGCTGGGTTGCCCGCCAGCCATCCGCGTCGCCGTCCAAAATCATGTACTTCGCCGCCGGATCGCCATCCAGCGGTGCGCCCACCGATCCGGGATTCAGCAGATGCCAATCACCCACCACCCGATCCATCACGATATGCGTGTGCGCCATGATCACCGTCGTTTCCTGCACCCCCACCAACAGATCGCGCACCTGTGCTTCTGGCGTATCCGGGAAAATGCCCCGCCAGGGGTTGTTGGGGTAGCCATGCAGCACCCGTATCATCGGCGCGTCGTGGTAGCGCAGTTGCAGTTCATCCGGCAGCCCGCCAATATAGTAGAGCCAGTCTTTCAACTGTTCGCGCAGCCAGGGCGGCAGCGTATATTCGCTCCAGTATTCCGGCGCGCGCGGCGTCAGGTAGTCCAGCAGGTAAAGCTCATTGTTACCCCGTATCATTGACCAGCGCTGTGCGGTCACATACGCCATCACCTCACGGTTGAACGGCCCCCAGTTCACAATGTCGCCCGCTACGATCACCTGATCTACATGGAACTGCGCCATATCGGCGACCACCGCTTCCAGCGCCGGCAAATTGGCATGAATATCCGAAAGCACCGCTAACCGCGTCATTTTCGCCTCTAAATCTTCTTCAGCAATCAAAAAGCCGGAGCATGATATACCACGCGCCGGCCTTCGTGAATAACTATTCGGGTACGCTGCCCCTACTCAGCGCCTTACTTCCCTAGCGCCGCCGGGTTGACCACGTTCTTATAGTTTCCCGTCAGCAGGGCATCTACCACCAACTGCGCCGCTTCCACCGCCACCACAATCTGCGCGTCTTCGGTGCTGGCCGCCAGATGCGGCGTGTGTACCACGTTCGGCAGGTGGATCAGCGGGTTATTCGGGTCGGGCGGTTCCTGCGCGTACACATCCAGCGCCGCGCCGGCGATCTGCCCGCTTCGCAGCCCTTCAGCCAGATCAGCTTCGTTGATCAGCGCGCCGCGTGCCGCATCTACGATACGCACGCCCGGTTTCATCTTGGCGATAGTCTCTTTGTTCACCAGATCGCGGGTTTCGTCGGTCAACAGCGCGTGCAGGCTGATGAAATCGCTCTGCGCGAACAGCTCATCCAGCGTCACTTGAGCCGCCCCTGCCGCGGCCGCCTGTTCCGCGCTGATATACGGATCGTAAGTCACCACCGTCATATCAAAAGCCAGCGCCCGCTTAGCCACCGCCCGCCCGATCCGCCCGAAGCCGACCAGCCCCAGCGTTTTACCGCGCAGTTCGATGCCGCCGTAAGACTTGCGATCCCACTTGCCCTCATTCATCGAAATATGCGACTGGGGAATATGCCGCGCCAGCGCCAGCATCAAGCCTAAAGTATGCTCAGCGGTAGACACGGTGTTTCCATCCGGCGTGTTCATCACGATCACGCCCTTTTCCGTCGCCGCCACCAGATCAACGTTATCCACGCCAACACCAGCGCGGGCGATCACCTTCAGGTTTTGCGCCGCATCCAGCACCGGCTTATCAATCTTGTGCGCGCTGCGAATCACCAGCGCATCGGCGTTCGCCACTTCAGCCAGCAGTTCGTCACGGGTGATCTGCCCGCGCGCGGTATAAGCCAGCGCGTCGCCAGCCGCTTTCAGTACGTCCACCGCCGAAGCGTGAACATTATCAGGAACGAGTACGTGGTAAGTCATGGTTGCTCCGCGAGTCATCAATTCAACGTCGCCAAAAATTCGTCCAGCCCGCCAAGCACCTCTTCGAGCGTGGTTAACTGCATATCGCCCATGTGCGCGATGCGGAAGGTTTTGCCTTTGATTTTCCCGTAGCCCTTGTCCATCGAGAAGCCTTTGCCGCTCATGAACTTAGCCATCGCGTCAATATCAAAGCCTTTGGTATTCGCCACCGTAGAAACTGTCGGGCTGCGGTAGCCTTCTTCCGCAAAAGCGGCAAGCCCGCGTTCCTGCGCCCAATTCACGGTCAGATCGCGCATTTCGATATGCCGCTGCCAGCGCCCTTGCAGCCCTTCACCGCTGAACACATCTTCTAACTGGCGGTCAGCCGCGAACATCAGCGAAACTGGCGGGGTAGAAGGCGTATTATTCTTCTGTAGCAGCGCGTCAATTTCCACAAAATCGAAATAGTACCCGCGGTTGCTGACCTGTTTGGCGCGTTCCAGCACGCGGTCGCTCACCGCCGCGAACGCCAGTCCGGGCGGCAGCGCAAATGCCTTCTGCGAAGAGGTTAGGGCAACATCAATGCCCCACTCATCGGTCAGCAGTTCAATGCCCAAAAAGCCGCTCACAGTGTCCACCAGCATCAGGGTGTCATCATACTGGCGCACTACCGCCGCGATATCCTTGATCGGGTTAGTCACGCCGGTGCTGGTTTCGTTATGTACCACGCATACCGCGTCATAAGTCTGCTGTTTTAACGCCGCTTCCACCATCTCCGGTGTATGCGCCTTGCCCCAGTCCACGGTGATCACATCCACCGCTTTTCCGTTCAGCTTGCTCACCTCAGCCCAGCGTTCGCTAAATGCGCCGCCGACCAGATGCAGCGCCTTTTTGCCGTCGCGTATACAGTTACGCGAAGCGCCTTCCCAAAGGCCGGTGCCAGAAGAGCCTTGAACAAAAACGCGATTTTCAGTCACGAATGCCTGCTTAAGTTTTGCTTGCAGCCGCGCGAACAGATCCGCAAACGCCGTAGAGCGGTGCCCGATCATCCATTCGCCCTGTGCATCCAAAATTTCTGGGCGCACTTCCACCGGGCCGGGAATGACGAGATATTTGTGATTTGAGTTTCTCATTCGAGGGTGTCCTCTGGTGTTTGTGACAAGAGTTACAAAGTATTCTAAACCGCCGCTCTTTAGAAAACAATAACAACGGACGGGGGTGATCTTTGGGCATTACACCCAATAACCCGCCGGTATTTTCGCGTCAGACGGGCGCGTGATCGCTAGCGCGCTGCCGTTTGCCAGATCGTCACCAGGTTTGATGACATTCATCACTATTGTCTTAAATG
This sequence comes from Chloroflexi bacterium OLB15, assembly GCA_001567085.1. Lineage (GTDB taxonomy): Bacteria > Chloroflexota > Anaerolineae > Aggregatilineales > Phototrophicaceae > Flexifilum. The sequence continues at coordinate 5,044 of LMZS01000075.1, read as the reverse complement.
ATTTGCCAATTCTAACCTGCCCATACAAGGCAGTTTGAGCGAAGCATAAGGCCATTTCAGGGTGTAAAACCTGTAACATCCGGTTGCCTTTTCAAACGCTAGCATTGATTGACAGTCTCTTAACGCGGCGTTAAACTGAATATATGATATTGAAGCATGATATAAAGACGTTTCTTCCACTGATTTCTAAAGCACGCGAGGCTGTTTGACGCCCGCGTGCTTTTCGTTTATTTACCTTTCGGCCTCGTTTCTTTAAGGAGATGCAGCGCTATGGACTACGGAATGATCGGCAAAATTGAGAAAGCCAAACTGTATGCGCAAGAACCGGAGCGCGTAACTTTCAACGCGCTAACTGCCGAGTTTCGCGGCGATAACAGTAGCTACACCATTCATCTCGGCCCTGAGGGTTGGGATTGCACCTGCCCCGGCTATAAAAGCTATGGCATTTGCCCACACATCATGGCACTCGAAAAACTATATAAGCCGATGTTGAAGCGCGCGCCGCTTCACTACGCGCCCGGCCAGAATGTGGTCTCAGATGTTGAAAAGGCGATGCGTTACGCCGATGAACAAGACCGCATCAAGCTAACCAGCTTTGAAGTCAGTTTCCAGGGAGATAACGACACCCATATCACCACCTATGAAGATGGCCTCTGGGTATGCAGTTGCTCCTTCTTCCAAAGTCGCGGGCTTTGCTGCCACACAATGGCGCTGGAACGCATCTTCAAAGAGATGATCGTTTCGACGCCCGCCTTCACACACTGATCAGCAGCTAAATCGGGAATATATCAGAGGCGCTCGCAGATAAGCGCCTCTGTTTTTTTACTCAAGGCGCCGCGTATTCCGCGCCTCATCTTCTGCCAGCATACGTTCAATCTCTGCCGTTTCCAGATCGTCCACATATTGCGTGATGCCCTGCTGCAAATAAGCGGGCAAATCAGGATGCAGCTTCTGAAAATTGGCGATAAACGCCGGATCGCTGTTATAGCCATCCCCTAATCCGCGCAAAATTTCCAGCGTCGGCTCATAAAAATGGAAGATGTTCTTGTGCCAGCGTTCTAAAATCGTCTGTACTTCCGGGCTTTGTGGCGCTCTTCCCGCTTCAATCGCCTCAACCATATCGCGGTAAATTTCCCCCGCTTCCGCCAGAATATGATCTTTCTCTGCCTGGCTGTAGTGGTTCCAGCGTTTAATCGAGTCATTCACGATTTGCGGGTCATACTGCAATCTTGCCTCGCGCTCATACTGCTTCTGCGTTTCCTCGCTGAAAGCTCCAAACAACTGCTTGCCACTCATCGGCTTTTCCCCTTCTAAATGGCAGATTGTCTCATCCACCGTGCGTATCAAATTTTCAGTGCGCGTAATCCGGTCTTGCAAAACCTCACGATGCGCGCGTAAAGCCGCGATCAGATCGAAATCCGGGCTATCCAGAATGTCCTTAATCTGTAACAGCTCCATGCCAAACTCGCGATATAGCAATATTTGCTGAAGCCGCAGCAAAGCCGCATCGTCATAATAGCGGTAGCCGTTCTCGCCAACTCGCGCCGGGCGCAGCAGCCCGATCTCATCGTAGTAATGCAGCGTTCGCACGGTCACCCCTGCCAGCGCCGCAAGCTGTTTTACGGTATACAAAACGCCATCCTTTTCAGTCATATCATCCTAAACGATGACGTAACGTGAGAGTCAAGCATATTTAAAAACCTGCTCATGGCTCTGCCCATCATCACCTGAAACTTCCTGATAAATTCTTCGTATATCTATTTGTATGAAGCGCTATTCAATGGGGAGATGTACGTATTATGGTCGCTTTAATCGCAATAATCGCGCTGATCATTCTGGCGCTGCTGATTCTGCCAGGGATCATCGGTACGCTGTGGGGAGTGCTGATCGCGGTGGTCATCTGGGCGATCACCGGCTGGCTGGTCGGCAAACTCGTTGATCGTGATGGCGAGGGTTTTGGCATCGTCGGCAATATCGCCCTTGGTTTGGTCGGCGGCATCGTCGGCACATTCGTATTGCGCTTGCTCAATCTGCAAGGCATCAGCGATATCTGGTTGATCGGCAGCATCGTTGTCGGCGTGATCGGCGGTCTGATCGTCGTGTTTGTGGCGCGGCTTATCTTTGGCCGCAAAATCCTCAACTAAAACGCGGCTCGCCTCAAAAATAAGCGCATCTGAGTTAAAACAGGTGCGCTTTTTTATCCCCTCATCTCTTAAAGCCAATTACTTTCAATTTGCGGCGCGAATTGTAATACTTTAACTGTTGTTTGCGTCTTTGATGCGCCTCAGTATAATATTTACCCGTACCCGCCCTTTCCGGGAGAGATTTGCTTTTATGGTTCTAAATTCATCCGGGTCGGAAGAGAACACCTTGCCAGAAACCGGCAGTGGGTTCCAAAGTGACCAGGCAGCGCCTGCTCCTTCCGACGAAGTGATTGTGGTTTCAGAAGAAAGTTCGGCTGAAGCCCCTGAATCAATTGTCGCTGATTCAGTTGAAGCGGTGAGTGCTGAAGTTGACGCGCCTTCTACCGAAGCTGCGCCAAGTGAAGAATCTGCGCCCGCTCCCGCCGGCACACCAGCAGAAGCTCCATCCGCCTTTAAGCGCGGCGATATTGTTGAAGCGATGATCACCGAAACTACGCCAACCAGCATCAAAGTTGATCTGGATGGTAAAGCTGTCGGCACGATCCGCAGCAGCGAAATTGACCGGATCAACAAACGCGATCTCGAAAACCTGCAAGTTGGCAAAAAGGTTGCCGTATACGTGGTCAACCCGCGCGATCAGGAAGGCAGCGCGGTGGTGTCCATCAACCTTGCCGCTGAAGAACAGGACTGGAAGTCGGCTGAGGAATACCGTCAAAACCAGCAGGCCTATGATACCCGCATCGCTGGTTACAATCGGGGTGGTTTAATTGTCAAGTTTGGTCGTCTGCGCGGTTTTGTCCCGCAAAGCCAGATGAACGCCGAACGCCGGCGCGCCACCGAAGATGAAACCCCTGAACAGCGCTGGGGCAAAATGGTCAATGAACCCATCGTGGTGAAAGTGATGGAAGTTGATCGTGACCGCAACCGCTTGATCCTTTCCGAGCGCATGGCTTCTAAAGAAAGCCGCGAGAAACGTAAGGAAAGCCTGATCACTCAGTTGAAGCAGGGGGAAGAGCGTACTGGCCGCGTAGTTAGCCTTGAAGATTTCGGCGCATTCGTTGATATTGGCGGCGCTGAAGGGCTGGTACATCTGACCGAGCTATCCTGGCAGCATGTGAATCACCCTCGCGAAGTTCTGAAAGTGGGTGAAGAAACTCGCGTGCGTATCATCAGCATTGATCCTGAAGCCAAACGCATCGGGCTAAGCATCAAGCAGCTTGCCGCTGATCCTTGGGATATAGTGGCAACCACCTACAGCCCCGGTCAGTTGGTACAAGGCACAGTCACCAAGCTCACGAAATTTGGCGCCTTCGCGCAGGTAGTTGATCTGCCAGAGATCGAAGGGCTGATCCATATCTCAGAACTATCAGATCGCCGCGTGAATCACCCGAAAGAAGTGGTCAACGAAGGCGACAAGCTCACCCTGCGCATCGTCAAGATAGACATCAAGAATCGTCGTCTTGGGTTGAGCTTGAGGCGGGTGAACAGCGCCGAATATCTGGATATAGACTGGACGACGGATACTACGCAGGCAGCCCAACCCGCTGCTGCGCCGGAAGCCGCCGCGCCAGCAAACAATGAGCCAGAAGCGCCTGCCCCTGAATCGGAAAGCGGCGCTGAAGAATAAAGCGTGATTTACATTACCATCAAAGCAAAACGCCCACGAATTTCGCGGGCGTTTTTTATTTGCCAGATTTGTCGTCCCCTATCTTCCTCGCCCTCGCCATGACGCTAAGCAGGGAGTACAGGGTACACACTCAACCGCAGCGATTAGGCTTCAGGGGATGCCGGGTTGTTCAAGGCTGCCTGAATTCTTTCCTCAGCGTCCTTGTCCAAATTCGACTGTAGAATTTCGCCACCAAACGGCGCCATTTCGGGCAGAACCTTGTCGGTAGTCACTTTACGCACCATCAGAAACAGCGCGGCCTTGCCCGGTTCCAGTTTAGATGACACCTGCTTGGCAAAGTTATCGTCAATGCCATAGTCGCTCAGTTTACCGCCCAGCGCGCCCATCACCGCGCCTATCACCAAACCGCCAATCGGGATGAAGAAGATCAAGCCGATCAACATGCCCCAGAATGCGCCCGAAGTCGCGCCAGCAGCCGTGAGATTCACGGATTGATGCAGTTGAATCTTACCCTTCTGATCCTTGGTAACAATCACTGCGTCTTCAAGCTCGATCAAGTACTGGTTGGAAAGATCGCGCAGTTTAGCCAATGCGGCATTAGCTGTTGCTGCGTCCTTATAAACTACCGCGACAAGTGTGGTCATGTGCTTTTACATCTCCCGTCAAACGACTTAACTTACTGATTTGTCATTATAGGGAGCGTCCCCCACAAATACAATGAGAAGATTGTTAATTTCTGCACAATCTCTACAGCGCAAAAAAGGGTGAGCAGCGTATTGCTCACCCTTTGCCAGTCATTTTCCGTTCGTGTGATCGTCTAGCCAGTCACCGGCACCACATTCACATCGCCATTCAGTACGCCGTAGCTGGAAGACATCCACCCGCTTTGGCCGGCATAGTTCACCTGTAGCCAGCCATTATCGCCAGTACGCCCGATCACGTCTACCGTTGTTCCCGCCGGAACGCTGGTGATCACTTCGCCACTCACCGGCGCAGCCCGCAGGCGCAGATTTGAGTTCACCAGATAAGTCACGCCTGTAGGCGAACCTACCGCGCCACCCTGCGCGGGTGCGCCCCCGCCGCCGCCTTCCCACGCCGCGACCAGCGGACGCAGTACGTCCAGCGATTGGGTGCCATAAACCTGACTCGGCTCAATATGGCTGTTTTCAATGTACTCGTTCCAGCTCACGATCAAAATGGCATTCGCGCCGCTGGATACCGCGCCATTCCAACTGTTGGTCAAAAACTGACCATTATTACGCGCGCGCGGTGA
>LMZS01000074.1 GCA_001567085.1 Chloroflexi bacterium OLB15 | reverse complement strand
TCCCTTCCTCCCACGCAAACGGGGGAAGGGAATCGGGATTGAGGGGTAGAAATATTGTTCAGTTAGCTAGCGCTGATGGTTAACGATTACCCCCAATTTCCAGACCCCCTTATCCCAACAACGGCATTCGCAGGGGAAACTATTACTCTATTTTGGTCTGTAAGCGGCGGTGAGGAAACTTCGGAGAACCTCGCAAGAATCGAAACAGGTGACGCTTCCGCCACCTGTTCAAGTAAAGTTTTAGAATGTGACCCCGGCAGGATTCGAACCTGCGACCAAGTGCTTAAAAGGCACCTGCGCTACCGCTGCGCTACGGGGCCGACCTGCCAACATTGTAAACGAAAACCGCTTGTTTTCAAGCGGCAACCGTAGAGAATAGTGGTGAAAAACGGGAGATACAGCTTTAATCTCTCCTCATCCGGCTGCGGTTAACTCCTTCACTCACCGCATAGTGAGAGGATTGAGGGCTGAACTGGTGATCATCTCCTCAAAATTCACCGCACCGCATCTTGCAACACTTGGTTTTTCAGGGATACAGAGACATAATCCATACCCGCACAGGTATTCCATTACGGCTCAGTTTGTAACTTATGGTCAAATTCATGATTCTATTTCAGCGCCCCGAAAACCTCGCGGTGTTTGAAGAGAATTACAATCGTTTTCTGGCGCTGATTGAGCACATGCCGTTTATCACTCGCCGCCAGGTAATTCACATTCTTGGCTCGCCGCGTGGCGAAACCAACCTGTTTCGTATACTTGAAGTCTATTTTGAAAGCCAGGCACTTCTCGAAGAATCCCTGCGCTCGCCGGATGGGCAAGCCGCAGGCCAAATCTTGAGTAGCTTTCCTGCAAATAGCGTTGAAATGCTGTTTGCTGAAGTTTTTGAAGAGTCTGGTGGTCAAACAGGAGCGACATTCTAAAACATGGCTCAAATGCTGGCGCTGCAAGAACGGATTTTGGCAGAAGGGCGTAATCTCGGCAGTGGCATCCTCAAAATTGACAGCCTGCTCAATCATCAGATATACCCTGATTTGATGATGGGGATGGGGCAGGAAATGGCAGCGCGATTTCAAGGCCACAAAATTGATCGCATCCTCACAGCAGAAATCTCTGGCATCGCCCCCGCAGTGCTGACCGGTTTGGTCTTGAACGTGCCTGTGGTCTATGCCCGCAAAATCAAGCCGATCACCATGTTCGGGCCGGTGTTTCTGGAAACTGCCCCCAGCCATACCAAAGGCATGGAAGTTAACCTGCTGGTTTCAGCAGAATTTTTGCCGCCGGATCAGGATGTGCTGATCATTGACGATTTTCTTGCTACCGGAAAAACCCTTCGCGCTTTAGCCCGTATGGTGCAAAGCGCGCGTTCGCGCATTGTTGGCGTCGGCGTGGTGGTCGAAAAGACTTTTGAAGGCGGGCGCGATTTGATGCTGCGCAGCGGCTATAACATCCCGATAGAATCGCTGGTTACTATCACCAGTATGGATGACGGGCAAATCATCTTCGCTGAAGACTAGCCGCCTGCGCTCACCAGCACAATGCCAATAAATATCAGCGTGATCCCGATCCATTGCAGCCGGAGTGGGCGCTCTTTGTAGAAAATCCATGCCAGCAGCACCGTCCACGCGCTGAACATGGACGACAGTACTGTTACAATGCTCACCTGTTCGCTGGTTGCGCCGATCATCGCGGCTACAAACGCGGCGGTATCAATTACCCCGACCGCCAGCAAAATTTTCAGGTCACGGCCTGATGGCGGGCGCAAACTTTGGCGCAGCAGTAGTGCCAGCAGCGGCATGGCGATCACTACGGAACCGAAGCGGGTGGCGGTGACTGAAAACAGGCTGCCCAATCGCGGGATCACATAGAAGCCCATTAGCCAGAAAACGATACCATAGCATATGGCGGCGCCGATGGCGTTGATCACGCCGGGTGGCAAATGCCAGCCTGCTGCTTCCTGCTTGCCATCGGCGGCCTTATCTTTAGTTCTTTCGATAGAGGTGAACAATACCCCTATCAGACAGATTAAGATCCCCGCCGCCCGCGCTATCGTCAAACGCTCGCCGCTGAGCAGCGATAACACCAGCGTAATTGCGGCATAACTGGCGGTGATTGGCGAAACCACTGCCAGCATACCTGTAGCGAATGCCTGATAAAGCTGTAGCGAACCTGCGATACCGATGGCGACGGTCAGCACCAGTAAGACGATTGCCGGGGGGTCAATTCTGCCAATACCCGCGAAAAGTTCTCCGCTGAGAATAGTCACCAATAGGATGAATAGCAGCCCGAAGCACTGCATATAAAATAAGCTGAGAAAGCTGCCAATGCGGCGGGTCGCCCCGCGCACAAGAAAATCGCCTGTTCCCCAGCCAATTGCCGCTGCTAATCCAAGAAAAATGCCCACAATGCACCTGTAACATAAAATCAGGGTACAGAAATGTACCCTGACATAGCGCGCTTATTGATTTGAAGATTTTACAGTGAGATGATCGTGCCAGTCGAACGAATGGACTGATACCTAGACTGCCGTCACCAGTATCGGCTTGCCTTTGGTGATCACGATAGTATGCTCGTACTGTGCAGCAAGCTGCCCATCAGAAGTTTTCAACGTCCAACCATCTTTCGCGGTGAAAATCCGCCCGCTGCCATAAGTCAGGAAAGGTTCAATCGTCATGACCATGCCATCTACCAGTCGTTCTTTGGCGCGATTGGTGTAATAATTCGGCACATTACGCGGGGTTTCATGCAGCCCACGACCAATGCCATGCCCACCCAGATCGCGGATGATGTGCAGGCCTGCCTTTGACGCAATGGACTCAACCGCGCGTCCAATGACGTTCATCCGCTGCCCGTCGCTTACCACATCCAGCGCAGCATCCAGCGCCATTTGTGTGCAATCACACAGGAATTCGGCTTCCGGGGTGATTGGCGGCACCGGAAAGCTGGCGCCGGTATCAGCAAAATAACCGTCTAATTCGGCTGAAACATCAATATTGACCAGATCGCCAGCTTTGACCACGCGGCTGCCGGGTACTCCGTGCGCCGCCTCATCGTTGATGCTGATGCATGTATAGCCGGGGTATTTATACGTCAGGATCGGGGCGCTGCGGGCATGATGCTTTTTCAGATATGCAGCGCCAATCTCATCTAGTTCTTTGGTGGTGATGCCGGGGCGCAGCGCTTCGGCCATGATGCGCACAGTTTCGCCCACAATCTGACCAATGCGCATTAAGCTCTTGAGATCGCCCTCTGATTCTACAGTCATGCGTGTTCCTGTCTTTCTGTGCTGCCAATTTTATGTTACGAAACCGCGCTTGCGCCTTCTTGCTCAACCAGTAAAAGTTCGGCGCGGCGGCGGCGATACCCTGCTGGCTGCGGGGGTGGCGTTTCCTGATAGTAACGCACGATCTTCCCTAGATATTCTGCCAGTGGGGTGTAGGTCATGCCAAGCTCAGATTTACTAAGCGTGTTATCCAACTCGCTCATCCAGCGCTCGCTAAACGGTGAACAGTCCGGCAGGAAACCATTGGCTTCCAGCAAATCGCGGCGCAGGCGAACCAGCATTGGCGGCGTCTCCAGCCCCATCAACCGCGCCAGCAGTTCGAGATATTCATCCAGCGAAACCGTCTCTTCCTGCGAGATATTATACGCGCCGCCTTTGCCCAGACCGGTATCAATCACGCGTAAACAGGCGGCGACAACATCCTGCCCGTAAATGTGCCGCAGTCGGAAATTGGGCGTGCTGGGAACCAGAATCGGGCCGCCATCCTGCAATCTAAGGAAGTAGGCATAAGTCCGGTTGTAATGATCACGTTCGCTGTTCACCATTGGCAGGCGCAGCGAGGTGGAGGGAAAACTGCTGCGTGCATTCGCCTCAAACAGCGTATCTTCAACGCGGCGTTTATCCACTCCATACAGCCATTCTTCGTAGCCAAAAGTGTTTACTTTAGGGGCAGGCATCAGCCGTCCGCCATAATCACGTTCAAAGAAGGGGCGCTCTAAACCCTCACGCACCAGATACACTTGCCCACTGCTTAAGAAGATATATTGACCCACTTTGCCATCAAGAATATTGATGATAGTTTCGGCTTCAGGCTGCTTGTACAAAGCATTATCTATCACGACATCAAAACTGCGGTTTTTTAGCGCCGCGCGTAACTCGTCAGGATCGGTTCGGTCTGCGTGTAAACGTTCAATTGCCTTAGGCAGGTCGTCGCGCGTCAAGCCGCGATTTAATATCGAGACGGAATAGCCGCGCTGGATGAACTCAGGCACCATGAATGTGCCGAGATTGCGCGTTCCGCCAATAATGAGAATCTTCATAATCGGGTTGTACACCGCCTTCTTAGGACAGTGACGGCTCCTTTCGGACATGAACGATGTTGGATGAGCGCATTATCATATTTATTTCAGTAGTAAGGCGACGTGGCAAATATCCAAAGAAAACCTGTGTTGATTTGTGAGTATCCTTTCGAGTAGCGATGCACAGCGATTTTACACATCTCCGCAAATAAGATCATCTGCGATCTGCGTTGGCGCGTTTATTCAATTCGCGCACGGTGAAAATGGCGGTTAAGCCTACTGAAATAGCATACAGGATATTGAGAGATACCGCGCCCGCCGCTGCCGCCGCACTTGAAGCGCCGATTCCTGCGGCTAAATCTGGCGCGGCGCGGGTGAATGAAGCCAGCAGCGATAGGTTCAATCGCACGCCTTCGGAAGCGGCGCGGATCAGGAAAAACGCGATGGGCAGCGCGATGACTAACGCCGCGATTTTGACCCCGATAGCCAGGCGCATTTGCCCAAAGGTGCGATATAAGGGGGCAAAGTTCCCGCCAATGCCGGTGATCACGCCGTAGATCGCCAGTAAACAAACTGCCGGTATCGCAGGTCGCCATTCCTGCCCGAAAAGAAGTGGTACCAGCAGCGGCGCAAACAGCGCCATGATGCCGAATAAAACGATACTGTAGATCGTGACCGCGCCCTGAATACGCGCAAAGTTTCGCCGCAGATTGAAGTAATCGCCGCGACCGATAGCCTGCGGGATTGCCGAGTTCAGGTTTTCAAGCACGGCGACGCCCAGAACTGTAACCTGCGCCACGCCGCGCATTGCTAACCCGAAGTAGCCTGCCGCAAGGCTGCCGCCAAACGCGCCGACTAGCTGAATGATCAGCGAAATGAATTGATTGGAGATGTTTTTATCAATGGCGTTGGCCACCCCAAAGCGCCAGTAGGGGCGGGGAGATTGGCTGATCATGCGGCCAGCTAGCGCGCTTAAGCGGGGGAGTATGAAACTGCCCCGTGTGCGTAGGCGTGCATAAACAATCAGGATGATCGCCAGCGTGATGATTGAATAGAGCAGCCGCGCCACCACAAGGCTTTCAGCCTGCGGAACAACCAGCACTGCGCCAATCATCAGCACGGTCAAAACGAGCTGGTTGGTGGTTTGCATGGCGCTGGCGGCAGTCATTGAGCGCCGTGCTTGCAGAGCGAGAAGCAGCTGCGCGTAAATGACATCCAGAGGGCTGGCAATTGCCAGCACAACAGCCATAGCGCCAATGGTGGCGTTTCCCTGAGTTGCATGTGCAAAAGCTGGCCCGATGAGCAGCAGAAGCAGGGCGATGATCAACCGCATGACGATGCTGGATTGCAACCCGTAAGCCAGCACGTTGGCAGCTTCGGCGGCGTCGTTTGCGCCGATAGCCCGCGCCATGCGGGTATTGGTGCTGGCAGTAGAGCCGCTGATGTCAATGATCGTGAACAGAACAAAGAGGTTATCTGCCAGCGCGTACAGGCCGTACTGCTGCGGCCCTAAAACCCGCGTCACCAGAATGGTTGAAATCAGGCTTAGCGCGGTGACGCTGATCTTCCCGATCTGCAAAATCAGCGTGTCCCGAACGAATTTGCGCTGGCTAAGGCGGCGTAAGCGATCCATGACGCAATTGTGCCGTTTCTCAACAGGTTCGTAAATTCTTAATTCGCTGATGATAGATCATTTGCGCGATTTTAAAAGATTAGAATGTTGAAATTAGTTATTGACATAATTTGAATCGGGTTTATCATTTAAATAAGTTCAATTGGTGAAAACAAGTCAATTGAGCATTGGGAAGCGCTGGGTTTTAGGAGAATGCACATGTCTCGCGAATATCAAATCATGCATCATGAAATAAAACGTCGGATGGAAAAGGCGGATCGTGAACGGGTGAAGAAAGAAGTGAATCGCTCACAGAAAAATAATCAGAGCAGTTCGCGGTAACCGGCAAGGTGGCAAAATATTTGGCTAAGGCCGCCATTGATTTTTGAACCTCGCTGGAAAAGCGCTGCGATAGCGTGTATTCTTAAAGTCCATTGCTGAATTACCCCTTTTTTAGAAGGGTAGCGCATTGGATGAAGCATACATGCCAGAACAAACATCCATGACTGAAACTGAACTTCAATCGGCGGCACAAGATTTTGTGCCTGCTGAACGATTTACCATCAAAACGCTAGAGCAACTTAAGGTATTCGCAGACCCGCTGCGCCAACAAATTGTTGAACTGATGCTGAAAACGCCGAAAACGGTTAAGCAGGTCGCATCTGAAATCGGGCTGGCGCCCACCAAGTTGTACTATCATTTCAATCTGTTGGAAGAGCTGGGCTTCATCACCGTCACTGAAACCCGCATTGTGTCCGGTATCATCGAGAAGCAGTATCAGGCGACTTCGCAAACTTTCGCTATCGAACGTTCCCTGTTAAACCCCGGTGGCGATCAGGGTGAGGGGTTGGAAACCGCGCTGGACGCGATGATTGACCCGATTCGCAGGGAAATTTTGCACGGCGCCGCCACTGGCGTCATTGATATGAGCCAGAACGCGCCAACTTCGCGCCGCTTGCGTATAACCCGTGAACGAATCACAATGACTGAGGCGGAAGCAGAGGTTTTCTATAAGCGGCTTGATGACATGATCGCAGAGCTGGATCTGAAGAAACGAGACAGCCCGGCTTCTGACGCGGCAGCTTATGAGTATCAAATCCTGATCGGCGTCTATCCGTTAAAGCCTGCCGACAAAAATAGTTAAGCCAACGCCTGAAAAAATCGCCGGAGTTTATCCCGGCGATTTTTGTTTCTTAATCTCCCGCACAGCCGGTTGGTGAATGGCCTCCATGATCATTTTCGCCAGGCGAGCAGTCACGATGAAACAATTTCAACCTTGATCACGTAATGTAGATTATGCGATACGCTCTAAAATGGAGACAGCATGCAAGCTGAAAGTTTTGAGTTCAACCCGCTTTCCCCCGAATTTCAGGCCAATCCCTACGATTATTACCAGGCGATACGCCAATTCATGCCACAGCTTCATTATGCTGAATGGAACACGTGGTTTTTGACGCGGCATAACGATTGCAGCGCGGTCTTAAAAGATCAGCGCTTTGGCCACGAAATTCTGAAAATTGCAACCCGCGAAGAATTGGGCTGGGGCGACGTGCCGGAAGATCAGCGCGCCGTCTCTGCCGTTTTTCAGTCATGGATGTTGAATCGCGATCCGCCGGATCACACCCGGTTGCGCAGCCTGGTACATAAAGCCTTTACGCCGCGTATAGTTGAGCGGCTGCGCGATAAGGCGCAATCGCTGACCGATGCCGCCATCAATCAACTGCTGGATGAACGTGAAGCTGATCTGATAGAGCTGCTGGCGATGCCAATACCGGTGACGATTATCGCGGAACTGCTGGGCGTGCCTTCAAATGATCAGGACGCGTTTCGCGGTTGGTCGCGAGCATTGGCCGGATCGTTTGAGATGACGCAGGAACCAGAAGTTTACCGTCAGGCGTCGCGGGCAGCAGATGAATTTAACGCTTACTTCCGGGAATTGATCGCTGAGAAACAGCGTCACCCGCGTGAAGATTTGCTGTCGGCGCTGGCAGCGGTAGACGCCGAAGGGGATCGGCTGTCTGAAGAAGAAACGCTGGCGATGTGCATTCTACTGCTGGTGGCCGGCCACGAAACTACGGTGAACCTGATTGGCAATGGCACGCTGGCGCTGCTGCGAAACCCGGATCAGTTTGCCTTGTTCGCGGCGCATCCGGCGGGGCTGGCTAAAACAGCGGTTGAGGAGTTCATCCGCTATGACGGGCCGGTGCAGTTAACCAGCCGGTTTGCGCTTGAGGACGGCGAACTGAATGGGATGAATTTCCATAAAGGGCAGGAAATTATCACGATCATTGGCGCGGCCAACCGCGATCCTGAAAAGTTTGAGAATCCAGAATCGCTGGATATTACCCGCACGGATAACCCGCATCTGGGTTTTGGTGCCGGCATCCATTATTGTTTGGGCTCGCCACTTGCCCGGCTTGAGGGACAGATCGTATTTGCGACGCTGGCGGAGCGGGTGCCGAATTTACAGTTAGCGGTGAGTGACCCGGCGCGGCGCAAGACGTATGTATTGCGCGGACTGGCCGAACTGCCGGTGAGGGTGTAAAGCCCTCATCAGGCGTTCCCGGCCTCATTTCCTCAGCTAGCGCATCCAGGGCGGGGCGGAAATAAAAAAGACCGCTTATGAGGCGGTCTATATGTGTTTAGATGAATAGGGATCAGGGCGTCGGCTGTGCTTTGCGCAAACGGCGAAGCCCTTGAAATTGAGGGATGCCCTGAATTTCTTTCCAACGTTCCTCGCCGCCATCCGTGTGCCACTCAACGATGAAGCGATTGTCAGGGTCGCGATAGGCGAATGCGGGGCGGAACATCAAAATCTGGCGCATCACGCCGATAATTTCCTTATTTTCTTCGCCCATACGCAGGATGAACCATTTGCCGGGCTGCCACTCAAACTCAACGGGCATTTCATTCGCCCATGATCCGACCATGCGGATCGGGTTTTCTGCCTGCGTGCAGGTCATATAGATATTGGCGAGACGGTTAGTCCACAGCGTATGGTTCACGCGCTCTTCAATGAAAAAAGGGCGGGGGGTTGGGGTGGAATAAAACCACGAGCGCGCATCCGTTGCCATGAAATGACCTCCACTACGGCATGACAAATACGATAAAAGTGTACCCAAAATCACGCCTTGCGAACAGGGCAAAAGGCGAAAGATCTGACCCTCGTTCTTAATAATGCGGTGGGATGCAGGGGTGGTGTATGGTTCGGTGCTTTTTCTTTCGCTTGCGGTACACTTCGCCATATAGACGAAGCGGTTATTTTATGAGCGAGCCTGTTCAGCTATTTGACCACCCCTCTTTCGCTGGCTATGAAGAAGTGGGTTTTACGGCGGATTTGTGCGTAAAGTGCAATATTTGTACTTCGGCATGCCCGGTTGCGCCTGTGACCGATCTTTTTCCTGGCCCGAAAACAGTTGGCCCGCAGGCACAGCGCTTTCGCTTTGACGGCGGGCGCGGAGATGAATCGCCGGATAAGAGCGTGGATTACTGTTCCGGGTGCGGGGTGTGTTCGCTGGTATGCCCTCACGGCGTGAAGATCATGGAGATGAATACCCGCGCCCGTGAAGCGCTCTATGATGAGCATATTCCGCTGCGTAATCGGGTGTTGGGGCGGTCTGAACTGCTGGGCAAACTGGGACACAAATTTGCGCCAGTGTTGAATTTTGGCATGAGCATACGTCTGGCGCGGATTGCGGCTGAAAAAGTGATCGGGATTCACCGTGACGCGCCGCTGCCGCGCTGGTCATTTCAGAGTTTTCGCGAATGGTTTGCCAGGCATAAGCCGCAGGCTGAAGCGCCATATCGCGGGCAGGTTGCCTATTTTCACGGCTGTTCCGGAAACTATTATGACACCAATGCTTCGAAAGCGGCGGTGCTGGTATTGGCGCATAATGGCTATGATGTTGTGCTGCCAGAACAGAACTGCTGCGGCTTGCCGATGCAAAGCAACGGAGAGTTTTCAGCGGCGCGCGCGTATGCAGCGCGGAATCTCGACTCGCTGGCTGAATACGCGCGCCAGCAAATCCCCATCGTTGGGGCAAGTACATCGTGCACGCTTAGCCTGAAAAGCGACTACCGCGAAATTCTTCAGCTAGAACACCCTGATCGTGACACTGTGAGCGCTAAGGTCTATGACATCAGCGAATTTTTGCTGGAACTGCACCGGCGCGGGGAGCTAAAAACCGATTTTCACGCCTTGCCGCTGAACAGCATGATCTTGTATCACGCGCCGTGCCAGCAAAAGCTGCATCATATTGGCCAACCGGCACTGAACTTGTTCGCGTTGATTCCTAATCTACAGGTGCGGCTTTCAGATGCTGCATGCTGTGGGATTGCCGGAACGTATGGCGTCAAAGTAGAGAAATACGAGATCGCGATGCAGGTGGGCGAACCTTTATTTGAACAGGTGCGGCAGATTGGCACGGCTCAGCCGGTCATTTGCGACAGCGAAACTTGCCGCTGGCAGATCACTGCTGCTACGGGCGCGTCCAGCATACATCCGGCGCAGGTTTGGCCGCTGCTTATGGATTGATGGATCTTTATGACTGATAAAGCGCTGCACAAATCAACGATTCAACGGATCGAATACTGTTTTCCCATGCCACCTCCAGAGGTTGATCTCGATTTTCGGCAGATGTTCGGGGGGATTGGCGGTTATGTGTGCGAACGGATTTTCTTCGTGCTGACTGGCGAAGGCCCCGCGCTTAAATTTGCGAAATCAACACAGTCCGATTTGCTGCAAGAAGCGCCGGATGCCCTCAATCTTTCATGGACGCGGTTGTATCTCGTGGTGCCGCCGTATATCTGGGATGACGACGCCCGCCTGACGGAATGGCTTCAGCGCAGCGTGGATGACGTGTTGGCGATGCCAAAGAAGAAGAAATAAGCGTTAAAAGTTAAAAGCGCAGATGCGAATCAAAGGTTTGAATAATTGCTGTTCATTGTCTGGCGCTTGCTTCAACTTTTTACCCATTAGTGAATCGGAGTTCCCATGCCCCTAGACCACACGCTGATCACCCGCTATTTGCAGCAAATGGTAGCGATTAACTCGATTAACCCTGATTTAGCGCATGGTGGGGCGGGTGAGGGGCAGATTTCGGCGTGGCTGCTGGAATTGTGCCGGGATGAGCTAGGGCTGGAAACGCATTTCGTCAATGCGGCGCCTAATCGCCCTAATGTGATTGCGCGGTGGAAGGGCACAGGAAGCGGAAAATCGCTGCTGCTGACCGGGCATACAGATACGGTTGGCGTTGAGAATATGGAAGGTGATCCGTTTGACGGGAGAGTTGAGGGAAACCGGCTGTACGGGCGCGGCAGCTATGACATGAAGGGCGGGCTGGCGGCGATACTGGGCGCGATTGCGGCGCTGAAAGCCGATGGTTACCAACCGGCTGGCGACGTGATTCTGGGGTTTGTATGCGATGAGGAATACGCCAGCATTGGCATGGATGCATTTGTTGAGGAAGAAATCACCGCTGATGCCGCGCTGCTGGTGGAACCGACGGACGGCGATATTGTGATCGCGCATAAAGGGTTTGCCTGGTTGACGGTCACTACAAAAGGGCGCGCGGCGCATGGCAGTTTGTATACCGAGGGCACCGATGCGATTGCCCATATGGGCAGGTTGCTAGGCGATCTGGAAGCCTTTGAAACCGATACGCTGGGGCGCAAGGATCATCCGCTGCTGGGGCGTCCCAGTGTGCATGCCAGCGGGATTAAAGGTGGGTTAGGCTGGAGCACGTATCCAGATGCCTGCGAGTTAAGGGTGGAACATCGGCTGCTGCCTGATGAGACGGATGCGGATGCGATCAGCCTGTGGGAAAAAGCTATCGCAAGGCAGCAGAAAGAAGATCCCTCGTTTAACGCAGAGGTAAAGGTTGAACTTTTCCGCCCCGGCTATGAAATTCGACGTAACGCGCCGATTGTGACCGCACTGCACAATGCAGTTGTGGAACAAACAGGCGCGGCTCCGCTTTATGCGGGGATGTGGGCATGGATGGACAGCGCGGTGCTGGGCAGCGCGGGAATCCCAACTGTAATCTACGGGCCGAATGGGGAAGGCGCGCACGCAGCCGTTGAATACGTTTATCTGGACAGCGTGTTTCGATGCGCTGCGGTGTATCAGAACGTAATACAGGCGTGGTGCAGCTAAAATGATAGGCCTTTTTAGGCTGTTTAAGACCCTTCGTGGACTATGATAGGCTTCTGAAACCAGCCTAATATAAAGAAATACATACTTGCGCGATAATGTATATGGTTATATTGTTTCCTCTGGATGTATTGTGCATCGTAGAACACAGAGAGGAAGAATCATGCACATAAAAAGTTCCAAAATACTGCTGGTTTTTGTGGTTCTGGTGATGGTTTTCAGCTTTGCCGGAATTGCTTTTGCGCAGGACATGCCGCCGCTTCCAGGTGAAACGATTATTGGCGATATTTTCGCGCCGCGCGGCATCGCCTTTGATGCCAATGGCAATTTGCTGGTGGCGGTTGCGGGCAACGGCGGCAGCGATACACTGATGATGGCTGGCCCGGATCAACCTGAACCCGCACCGATCAGCGCGGGGCTATCAGGCTCAGTGATCAGCGTGGCGGCGGATGGAACTGTTTCGACCGTACTGCAAGGCATCGCCAGCTTCGCGCTTCCAAGCGAAACAACAGGCGTCTACCGCGCAATCCCCAACGGGGACTCGCTATGGGTTCTGTATTCGCAGGCTGGCCCGTACAACCCGCTCGCTAACACGATTGCTCAACTGGATATGACGACTGGCTTCCCTGTTCGCATCATCAGCATGTGGGACTATGAAGTTCAGAATAACCCGGATGGTAACGAAATTGACAGCAATGTTGCCGATGTTGCCTGGATGGCTGACGGAACAATGCTGATCGCTGATGCGGGCGCGAATACGCTCTATAGCTGGACAGAAGCCGATGGCCTGGCCGTCGTTCAGACGTGGCCGGATAATTCGGTGCCGACTTCGGTGGAAGTGGCTGAAAATGGGGATATCTACGTGGGCTTCCTGGGCGCAGGCATTGCGCCGGGGGCTGGCCGTGTTGAGCGCTGGTCAAACGGCGAACTCGCTGAAACTTTTGCTGGTCTGACTGGCGTAACTGATATTCTGCTGGCTGGCGATACGCTATATGCGGTTGAGCTGTTCCTGTTGGGCGAACAGGGGCCTGGCCCCGGCGACGTGTTGGCGCTTTCGGCTGATGGCAATACGGTTGTAGCGGGCGGCTTGGTGACGCCGTTTGGCCTGGCGATGGACGCGGATGGCGCGCTGTACGTAAGCTACGGCACCATTGCCTTTGTGCCCGGCACACCTGGCGGCGTGGTAAAAATCGAACTCTAGCAGAAATACGTTTTACAACTCAGGCGGAGCTTTCTGATGCTCCGCCTGTTCTATGCCTAAATCATGAAAACAATCATTAAACTCACTTTAGGTATTCTGCTGGTTAGCGCGCTTGCTGGGTGTACTCCCGGTCAGATTCAGATGCTGCTAAGATCGCTTGCTACGCCGCCTGTGGCTGCTGGCGATCCTGTGCATGGCGAAAGTATTTTTCGGCATGGCAGCGGTAGCGCGCCACCGTGCGTCACCTGCCATCAGATCGTGGCGGGGGGCATCGGTTTCAGTGTTGGCCCCAATTTAGCCGATATTGCGCATGTAGCGGAAACAAGGGTGGAAGGGATGGATGCTTCGGCGTACATTCATCAGAGCATACTTGATCCTTCGGCGCGTCTGGCACCTGGATACCGCAATATGATGTATCCGAACTACGCCCATGATTTAAGCGCGCAGGATATTGAGGATGTAGTGGCGTTTTTGCTGACGCTGGATGGTGAGAACAGCTAAAAGGTGAAAGTTAAAGGTAAGGACAAACTCAGGAAACCGATTATCCCTGCCTGTAACTTCCACCTTCTAAGTTTTAGCTGACTTCAGCTCTTGTATGCTCTAATAATTCGTACAGCTCAATGGTTTGCGGAGAGGTCATCGTGCCTTCTGGAAGCGATCCAGTGCGGGAATGCCCCTGATGGAAGGACTCGGACTTTAGCCACGCATGATAGTGTTCCTTGCTTTCCCACGTCACCATCACTACATAGCCATCACTGGCTTTCATCGGCTTTAGGAGTTGAAAGCTGACGAAGCCCGGCATCTGATCGACTTTGTGGGCGCGGCTCATGAACATGGCTTCAAACTGAGGCGCATGATCGGGATGAATACTGACCCGGTTACATACGACGAACATAGTGCATTTCCCTCAAAATTTACTGGAGTTTCAGTGTAAAGCACAATCTTCGGGTATTTCCACGCCGCCTGTTAACCCTATGATTGCCATGTCGCACGAAGCAAATTCACAGCCTGATAGAATCGTCTATAACGAAAGATTCTATAGATTTATGATTTGTTTTTAGTAGGATTTACTTGTGTATTAGAACATGTGAGCTATTATTGGTGTTGAGCGGGGCGCTATAACATCATTCAAGACCTGAGAAATTTATATAATGTGACTGGCGATAAGGCGATAAAATCGCTTGTCGGGGTGGCCTGAAGCGCCACAAGCAGTACGTGTATATGGCGAATGTAAAGAAGAAGGGGCAGCGTGATGTGCCGGAATATCAAGCCGTTATTCAACTTTGATCCGCCCGTGACCGATGAGGAAATTCGGCTGGCGTCGCTGCAATTTGTGCGCAAAGTGAGCGGTTTCAACAAGCCGTCCAAGGCCAATGAAGCGGCGTATTATGCGGCGGTTGAAGAAATTGCGAATGCAGCGGCCAAACTGTTGGCTTCGCTGGAAACCAACGCGCCGCCGCGTAGCCGGGAGGAACAAATCGCCAGAGCGAAGGCACGCGCGGCAGAACGTTTTGCGCGGTAGAAAGCCCTTATCGCTTCTCCGAACGCAGTATGCCGCGTCCTGTAATCTCAGGCTGAGAGAATGACTTGTGAGATTTTGCCACGACGTGAGTGCTTCAGCGAAGCGTAAACAGTACGCTCCCGCTAAAATACCGCCGATCTCATTCAGCACTTTTGGCTGGCGGACATAGCCTGTCTGCCCATTCCCCATTACAATCCGCGCAAAAATCGCTGAGGGTAAACCATGCAAACAAGGCCGATTGGCGCACTCAATGTCTCAATTGTTGGGCTGGGCTGCAATAATTTTGGGCGGCGCGCAGATTATGATGCATCGTTAAAAGTGATTGATGCGGCGCTGGATGCGGGCATCAATTTTCTGGACACGGCGGATATTTATGGCGGCGGTGAGAGTGAAAGTTTTATTGGCCGTGCGCTGGAAGGCCGGCGCGATCAGGTGATCATCGCCACTAAGTTTGGTCATGAGGTGGCTGGGCAGGGCAAGGGAGCAAGCGCTGAGTACATTCGCATCGCCGCTGAAGCCAGTTTGCGCCGGTTAAAGACCGATTATATTGATCTGTACCAGCTTCATACGCCTGATCCCGACGTGCCGATTGCGGAAACGCTGGGCGCGTTGAATGATCTGGTACAGGCGGGGA
The DNA here is from genome assembly GCA_001567085.1 of Chloroflexi bacterium OLB15. Taxonomy (GTDB): domain Bacteria; phylum Chloroflexota; class Anaerolineae; order Aggregatilineales; family Phototrophicaceae; genus Flexifilum. The sequence goes on along the minus strand of LMZS01000074.1, from coordinate 5,930 downwards.
AAGTGCGCGAAATCGGCTGCTCGAATTTCACGGCGGAAATGCTGCGCGAAGCTGAATCGGCGGTGATGCCGGGGGCGGCGCGGTTTGTGAGCGTGCAAAATCATTACAGCATGTTGACTCGCGGCGATGAAGCGGCCGTGCTGCCAGAGTGCGAACGCCTGAACATCGCATATTTACCATATTTTCCGCTGGAGCGCGGTTTGCTGACCGGCAAATTCCGCTTAGGACAGCCGATCCCCGATGGCACGCGCTTAACCGGAAATATCGAGTTCGTGACCGATGAAAAGCTGGTTTATGTGGAGAAGCTGATCGCTTTCGCCAATGAGCATGGCGGGCATAACATCCTTGAACTGGCATTTTCGTGGCTTTTGACCCGCCCGCAGATCGCTTCAGTGATTGCTGGCGCGATGACACATGAGCAGGTATTCAACAATGTTGAGGCGGCAAACTGGCAGCTTTCGGCTGGCGATCTGGCCGAAATTGACGAACTGCTGGCATAGATGCTGTTTATATTTTGAAGGGATGCGCCATGAAGCGTTCAGAGATTAACCATATTATGCGCGAGGCTGATGCGTTTGTACGCGACTGTGGGCTGCTGCTTCCGCCATTTGCCTACTGGACACCTGAAGAATGGATGACCAAAGGGCATGAGGTAGTTGAAATTGTACGCAACGGGCTGGGCTGGGACATTACCGACTGGGGGAAAGGCGATTTTGCCAGCGCAGGGTTGTTCCTGTTCACGGTGCGCAACGGCCATCCTGAGAATTTGCGCAGTGGTAAGGGCAAGCTGTATGCCGAGAAATTTCTGGTAGTAGAACCGGGACAGGTGACGCCGCTGCACTTTCACTGGAACAAGGTGGAAGATTTCATCAATCGCGGCGGCGGGCTGCTGGTGATGGAGCTGTACAACTCTACGCCTACGGGTGAGCTGGATGACAGCGATGTAACTGTGAGCGTTGATGGCGTGCTGCGCAACCTAAAAGCTGGGGAGCAGATCACGCTGACCCCCGGCGAGAGTATCACCCTGCCAGTTGAGGTATATCACAAGTTCTGGGGCGCGGAAAAACGGGTGCTGGTCGGCGAAATTTCAAATGTTAATGACGATAACAACGACAACCGCTTCTATGAGGATGTTGGCCGTTTCCCGCAAATTGAGGAAGATGAAGCGCCGCTGCATTTGCTGGTGAACGATTATGCGCGGTATTACCGGGGCGGGATGTAGAAGGCGGTAAAGACTTCGGCTAGCCCTGATACTCTTTTGCGCCGGGAACCCATTACTTTTATCAGTGGGTAAACCCGGCAATATTTACTGCCTTGTATCCCCGCGCACGCTATAATTTGAGGTATCGTTACTCAAAAATGAGCTTTGGGAGAAGCGTTTATGGATGCGGCGAACGGTCTTTCTTTTGAACTTAGTGAAGATCAATTACAACTTCAGAAACTAGCGCGAGATTTTGCAGCCAAAGAGATTATTCCTAAAGCGGAACATTTTGACCGCACAGCAGAGTTCCCAATTGATATTATCAATAAGGGGCGGGCAATCGGCCTCGTCAACCTGAATATCCCGCTGGATTACGGCGGCCCCGGCGCGACGGTGCTGGAAGAGTGCATCGTTGCAGAGGAATTGGCTTACGGGTGTTCCGGCATCAGCACCTCAATGAGCGTGAATAACCTGTCTTCGCTGCCGATCATGCTGGGCGGCACAGAGTCGCAAAAGGACTACTGGCTGGGCGAACGCATGGTGGGTAAGGGCGATCTTGCGGCTTACTGCGTGACCGAACCCGCTGCCGGGTCAAACGTGGCAGGCATGCAAACCCGCGCTGAGCGAGTTAACGGACATTACGTGATCAATGGCTCGAAGATTTTTATCAGTAATGTGAATTACTCCAGCTTTTACACAGTTTTTGCCGTGACCGATCCAACTAAAAAGCACAAAGGTATCTCCTGTTTCATTATCGAGCGGGATACGCCGGGCATCAAAGTGAGCAAGCATTTTGATAAACTGGGGCAGCGCGCGGCAGATACTGCTGAAATTGTGTTTGAAAATGTAGAGGTGCCTGCCGAAAATCGTATTGGCGAAGAGGGCATGGGCTTCATGCTGGCGATGGCGGTGTTTGATCACAGCCGTCCCGGTGTGGCGGCTGGTGCCGTTGGCGTTGCCCGGCGCGCGCTGGAAGAATCGGTGAAGTACGCCAAAGAACGGGAAACTTTTGGTCAACCGTTATGGCAGCATCAGGCCATTGGCCACAAGATCGCAGATATGGCGATCAATATTGAAGCTGCGCGGTTGCTGGTGCATCAGGCGGCATGGGCGGTAGATAACGGAATCGCAAACCCGAAGATTGTTGCCGCAGCCAAAGCTTTCGCTGCTGATATGGCGATGCAGGTGACGGTTGATGCGGTGCAGGTATTCGGTGGCTATGGCTATATGCGCGAATATCCGGTTGAAAAACTGATGCGCGATATAAAAGTGTTCCAAATTTATGAAGGTACCAGCGAAATCCAGCGCAATATCATCGTGCGCGAATTATTCAGATGAAATTTGCAGGATGATATCAGCGCTCGCGCGCTATAAATCCTGTTGGAAATAGAACCCCGGCGAAAGCGGGATGTATGAGTAAGGGCGCAACATGGCGAAGATAAATGATGCGGTCATTATTGGCGCGGGTTTGTCTGGCTTGACCGCAGCGCGCGCGTTGACCGATGGCGGAAAGCGGGTGTTGGTACTTGATAAAGCTACCCGCCCCGGTGGGCGGTTGGCAACGCGCAAGGTTGGCACAGGCAAAGCAGATACAGGCGCGCAGTTTTTCACTGTGAGTGATCCTGAATTTAAGGCCGCGGTGGATACATGGCTGGAAGCGGGAATTGTTTTTGAATGGTCTCGCGGCTGGAGCGATGGCAGTTTAGTTGAAACGCGCGACAGCTTCCCCCGGTACGCAGCTAAAGACGGAATGAACGCGCTTGCCAGCTACCTTGCTGAAGGCCTTGAAATACGCTCGCAGGCGGAGGTAAGCACGATTCAGCGTCTTGGTGATGGCTGGATGGTCACTGACAGTTTTGGGGCGATGTACGAGGCATCGGCGGTAGTGTTTAGCGCGCCGATACCTCAGAGTCTGCGCATCATTGACGCGAGCAATATTGACCTTGATCCGCAAGCGCGGGCGCAACTAGCGGCAATCCGATATGAAAGCTGCCTTGTTGCCCTGCTGGAAGTAGACGGTGACGTTGCGCTTCCCGCTCCGGGCGCGATGCAGCGGCCACACGCGAACCTTTCATGGATTGCCGATAACCGGCGTAAAGGCATTTCGCAAACCCGGCTGATCACTATTCAAATGAGCGGGAATTTTAGCCATGCCCTGTGGTCGCTTACGGATGCCGAAATTCTCAACAAGGTACGCGTTGATTTAGAGCCGCTGATGGGTGGTAATACGTGGGCGATTATTGACGCGCAAATCAAGCGCTGGCGCTATTCACGCCCGCTGAACCCGATGAGTGTGGATTATTTGCTTACAGAAGTGACGAATGTCTCTGGCTCTGGCGAAACTCGCCCGCTGCTGTTTATCGGCGATGCCTTCAGCGGCTCAAAAGTGGAAGGCGCGTTTCTATCAGGACTGCGCGGCGGCCGGTCGCTGGGGCAGCGATTGGGTTAACAGGCGCTAAACCGGCTGAGGGCGGCAAATTCTGCCGCCCTCACTTTTAAGTATGCCCCTATGGCCTTGCTGCTTAACCTTTCTTTGACACAGGGCAGCGGGCAGGGGGCGCAAGGCAATCCTTCGCGCTCAAGACACACCCCTGTTACTGAGGTTACAAAACGGTCGTAGCCCTCTTAACGCACGGTGGCGTTGGTAAACATCTTTTTTAGCGCTTCGCTGGCTGTGGCCTGCTTCAAATAGGCGATGTTGTCGCCGCTGAACGGCATAGGCACCATCTTGAAGTGGGTGATCAGCGCGTTTTCCTGAACCACGTTTGGCTCTTTCAACAGCTCAAGCAGCGTTGTGTTGACTGGCGAGCCGGGCAAAAAAGTTTGCATCAGGATGACCGGCAGTTTAAGCAGCCATGTCGGCGCCGGGAAAAGCACGCGCCGGGTTTCCATCGCCTTCAGGATGCGCCGTTCGATTTCTTCCAGCGTCAAGACCTCCGGCCCGCCCAATTCAAGTTCTTTGCCGATGCTGCGCCGATCCTCTAAAGAATGGACGATAGCTCTGGTCACATCATCAACGGATACCGGCTGGAACTGCGCCTTGCCCCCGCCGATATTTGGGAAAATCAGCGGCGTTAAACGCACCAGACGGGCAATCGAATTGAAGAATTCATCCTGAGTGCCAAAGATGGCGGAAGGCCTAAGGGCTGTCCATTCCATATTTGAAGAGGCCACGTATTCCTGAGCGCGGCCTTTGCTGCGCAGGAAACGCGAAAAATGATCGGGGCGTGCCCCGTTCTGGCTGATGTTGATGAAACGGCGCACCCCTTCAGATTCGGCAGCATCAACAATGTTGATCGTGCCCTGATAGTTGATTTCATCATAGGTTGCGCTGCCCCGTTCCATCGGAACGGCGATGGTATGCACGATGGCTGTCACATCATCCATTAAGCGTGGCAGCGTGTTGCGGTCAGTAATATCTGCCTGCACGATCTCAATTTTTGAGCCGAGATCGCCTAATCGAATTTTGGCTTTTTCCAGATCGCGCACCATTGCGCGGACGGGTTTACCCTGTTTGACCAGTTTACGCACCGTGTTATTGCCGACAAAACCGGCGGCGCCGGTCACAAGAATTGCCATACCCTGTCCTCCAGAGCGTGTGGAACGTACTCTATCACGTATGATTTTAACCAGCCGCGATGAAAGCGGCATTAGCAATCGCTGGATTGTGCTTCAGAAGTGTGAGTTAGCGCACGCGAATAGTGCCTAATGTCACATAATCGCCATCACCAACCGGCAAGCGTGTGTATGGTGGGTCAAGCTGATACAACCCGACAATCACGGTGTATTCACCTGCTGGCAGTGTATCAGGCAGAATGAGCGCGTGATTATCTGCGATAGTTTCGCCTGCCTGCCAGATGGTGGTAGGCTGCAAACCGCCGCCGGGTTCGCCATCGTGCTGGGTTTGAAGCGCGCCATTCGCATCCAATAGCTGCACAAATACTTTGTAGCGCGTATCAAGCTGACGATCTGTTTGCCAGTGTAGCTGAACCTGTAATGCGTCGCCGGAAGCCAGCGTTTCGCTGTTGAGCGCATAATTTAGAAGGGTGATATTTTCGCCAAACTGGGCGCCACTTTCGCGCTCAATCGAGAATGGCTGCGGCATGAGGTAGCGCGAGAGGCGCACATCGCCAAACCACTGATCGCCTGCGGAATAAGCAAGGCTGTCCAGCGTGGTTTCCACCGTGCGCTGTGGGTCGCGTTCGGCTTCGCCCCAGAAAACGACAAATGCGCGGCTATGGCTGGCAATAATATCTTCTACCGCTGCCCGTGTTTGTGGATCGTCGCCGCCTAAACCAACAGGCAGCCCATAAACCGGAGCTTCGCCGTGATAGTAATAATTGAATACTTCCGCCTGATTCGGAGCATCTAGAATGATGGCATCGCCTTCGCGCAGGGTTGCTGTGATGGTTTGTACAATGCCGCGATAATTGGCGCGTTGCAGCGCGGGGTCACTGTACAGCGCAGGCAGGCGGGTGACGAGAGTAGAGATCAGCCACGCGGCGGCCATAAGCGCAGTTGCGCGGGAAACGAGTTTTAAGTTTGCCTGTCGCTGCGATGAGCGCGCGGTGGCAGCTTCGGAAAAATGCCACAGGCCAGCGAAACCGCCAGCCAGCCATAACGCCATGCCGAGTTCAGCAGGCAGCATGAATTTATAATTTTGGGGTCGCGCAAGCTGCATAAAGGAGAAACAGCGCCAGCGGCAGCGCTGCCCATAGCCGGCGCGGCG
>LMZS01000073.1 GCA_001567085.1 Chloroflexi bacterium OLB15 | reverse complement strand
GCCGGTCAATGCCCAGATGGTCAAGCAGATAGCGCTGTGCTTCAACCATATCGGCTACGGTGATGACCGGAAACCGGGATCCGTAAGCGCGGCCATCTGCTGCCAGCGACGATGGCCCGGAGCTGCCCCGGCAGCCGCCGAGTACATTGCTGCAAATGATGAAGAAGCGATCTGTATCGAACATCTTGCCAGGCCCCACCGCCTCATCCCACCAACCGGGGCGCTCTGCCGGATCGTCAGTGTAATAGCCAGCGACGTGGGCATCCCCGGAAAGCGCATGAAAAATCATGATGGCGTTGGAACGATCATGATTCAGCGCCCCGTAGGTTTCGTAGGCAATCGTAAAGCCATCCAGCGCCGCCCCGGAACGCAGCGTTAACGTATCGCTAAACTGCACCGATTGGCGCTCGACAATGCCAACCGTGCCGTACTGCGGGCGGCTGTATGGCGCCAGATTGTTTTCTTCGAGTGCGGAAACGTAGCCATTTCCGCTTGAACGATGGTTTTGGCTCATGCTTTCATTCATGGGGCGGGTATTCCCCACCCCATGACCTCTACTTTCTACGCAACCGCGTGAACTTTCACACCCTGCGATACTGCAAGTGCCTGATCCAGATCCCAGAGGATGTCGTTAACGTCTTCGATGCCTACGGCTAGCCGCACGAAATCTTCAGAAACACCAGCGCGCGCTTGTTCTTCGGCAGATAGCTGGCTGTGCGTGGTGGTGGCGGGGTGAATTGCCAGTGAACGGGCATCGCCCACGTTTGCCAGATGCGAGAATACCTTCAGGTTATCAATGAAGGTGCGCCCTGCCTGCTTGCCGCCCTTGATTCCGAAACCGAGCACCGCGCCCGCGCCTTTAGGCAGATACTTTTTCGCGCGTTCATAGCTTACGTGGCTGGGCAGGCCGGGATAGTTCACCCATTCAACTGAAGGGTGCTGTTCCAGAAATTCAGCCACAGCCTGCGTGTTGGCAACGTGCCTTTGTACGCGCAGCGCCAGCGTTTCCAGGCCGATGATGTTCAGGAATGAGTTGAACGGCGATTGGCTGCCGCCCAGATCGCGCAGGCCAACCACACGTGCGCGCCCGATGAAGGCAGCGTTGCCCAGCACATCGGCCAGCACCGCGCCGTGATAAGCCGGTTCTGGTTCCACGATGCCGGGGTGACGGCCGCTGGCTTTCCAGTCAAAGTTTCCGCCATCAATCAACACGCCGCCGATGCTAAGGCCGTGACCACCGATCCACTTGGTAGTGGAATGCAGGCTGATATTCACGCCCCACTTGAACGGCTGGAACAGGTAGGGTGTGGCGAAGGTATTATCAAGAATGACCGGAATGCCATGCGACTTTGCTAACGCGGCGATCCCTTCAAAATCCGGGATTTCCAGCTTTGGATTGCCGATGGCTTCGAGATAAATAGCTTTAGTCTTTGCGTTGATCAGCTTCTCAAAATCTGCGGGATCCGTGCCCTGTACAAAATGGGTAGTGATGCCCAGACGGCGCAGGCTTTGCGAAAACAGGGTGTAAGTTCCGCCATACAGCGCAGAGGTGCTGATGATCTCATCTCCAGCGTTGGCGATGGTCAGAATTGCCAGCGTTTCAGCAAACTGACCGGAGGCCGTCGCTAGCCCGCCGATGCCGCCTTCAAGCGCCGCGATGCGTTCTTCAAACACGGCGGTGGTCGGGTTCATGATACGGGTGTAGATGTTTCCCGGCTCAGCCAGCGCGAACAGCGCCGCCGCGTGATCAGTATCACGGAACTGGAAGGATGTGGTCTGATAAATCGGGACTGCGCGCGCGCCGGTGGTCGGGTCTGGGCTGTAGCCTGCATGAAGTGCGAGCGTTTCAAAACTTTGCTGCCGGTGACTGGTGCCGTTTCCTGCTGACATTTTCTTCCCTCAAGGCTAGGTGTTTAAGGCGCGGCGTTCCGCGCGCTTTCAAAGGCGATTGTGATACTGTGAAATTACGGCTGATCGCCCTTGCGGATGGGAGCGCCGATCAGATTGCCCCATTCCGTCCACGAGCCATCATAATTGCGAACGTTGTCATAGCCGAGAATATACTTGAGCGCGAACCATGAGTGGCTGGAACGCTCACCAATGCGGCAGTAGGCGACAATATCGGCGGAATCTGGGGAAACGCCCTTGCCGCCATAAAGCGCCTGAAGTTCTTCTTTGCTCTTGAAGGTGCCATCTTCGGCGGCGGCCTGCGCCCAGGGAATGTTGCGCGCGCCGGGAATGTGACCGGGGCGCTGCGCGGTTTCAGACATGCCGGGGGGAGCGATAATGTCGCCAACATATTCCGCTGGAGAGCGCACGTCTACTAGCGCGAAGCCGTTCTGTTCCAGGCGTTGGCGTACAAAATCGCGGTCAGCGCGCAGGCCGGTGTTCACTTCGGTGACGGTGTAGGTCGCTGCCGGATAGGACGCGACTTCTTCAGTGGTGGGCAGGTTATCGGCCAGCCACTTCTTGCGGCCACCATCCAGCAGGCTCACTTTTTCATGGCCGTAATACTTGAACAGCCAGAAGGCGTATGCAGCGAACCAGTTGTTATTATCGCCGTACAGGATGACCCAGGTATCGTTACTAATGCCATTTTCACCCAACAACGCTTCAAAGTTTTCCTTTGAAATAATGTCACGGGCGATACCATCTTGAAGCTGCGACTGCCAGTTGAAGGCGACAGCGCCGGGCGCGTGACCGGTGGCGTACTGGGTGGTGTCAACGTCAACCTCTACCAGACGAAACAAGCCTGAATTGAGGTTGTCCACTACAAACTGCGTGCTTACGAGTGCGTCAGTCATTTCAAAAAGCTCCCATCGGCGTAAATTCGGTGCATTTGCTGAACAGTTCGCTGCTTCATCGGCAGCAGCATGCCGCTGCTTCACTTAGGTGATGATTAATTCGCCTTCATCAAACTGGCTGCGATCTGCGCGGAGCTGCCACACCCGCTGTTCCACCGATTTCGGCCCGCTGTGCACCGAAGTGATGATATAGGTGAAATTCGGCAGGGCATGATCGCGGTCATAGATGGATGGCACTGCTGGAGAGTCGGGATGGCTGTGGTAATAGCCCACAAGCGTTAGCCCGCGTTCATCGGCTTCGTCTTCAAGCCGCGCCCAGTCCAGAGGTGTCATGGCATAACGGTGAAACTGTTCTTCGGCAGCGAACGTGTTTTCGACCTGAATGATGCCTGCGATGTGGATTGCATCATTTTCCTGTGTGCCTAGCAGGAAACCGCCGCCTTCATTCGGGTAGGTGCCGTTCATCTGCTCAAAGATTTCCGCTTGAATTGATGCTGCCAGATAGACTTTCATGCTGTGCTGTTCCTGGAATTGAAAACAAAAAAGCCACCCGGTATGGGGTGGCTTTTCACGCTTCACAACTATATACGCAGGTAATCCCTACGCAGACACCACTCGCCCCGGATATTCAACCGTGTGATTTAGACAACACATCATACCGCAGCACATTTCTGTGGAGCGGTCTTCAATCACAAGGTCAAGGGCGTTCAATAGTGTAACCATGCGCATCAGGGTAACACGGTAATTAAATGCTTGTCAAGAGATTCGGTCAGGCAATTTCACGATTGCAAATGCTGTTTGAAAAAAGCCGTGATGGCATTGTAGCAGGTGACGCGGTTCTTGAACTTGAGCACATCATGCCCTTCATCTTCAAACACCAGCAGATCAACGTCGTGGCCGGTTTGCCGCAGCTTGTCAACAGCATCGCGTGATTCGCTAAGGACAACGCGCGGATCATTTGCGCCTTGAATGACCAGCAGCGGGCAGGTGATGTTTTGAATGTGAGTGCTGGGCGAGCGCTCAATCAGAAAATCGCGGTCTTTGACGACATCGCCTAATGCTTCTGCAAAATATGGCTTCCAGGTTTCGGGGATGCGCTCAGAGAAGGTGAGCAAGTTATACGGCCCGAACATATCTACCGCTGCGCTCCACAACTCAGGGTGGCGGCTGGCAAGAGTCAGGGTCATATAGCCGCCATAAGAACGGCCAACCACCGCCGCGCGGCGAGTATCAATGCGCGGGTCTTGCGCCAGCAGTCCCATCGCATGAACGTGATCCAGCCGGTCGCGGCCGCCCCAATCGTGATCTACATACTTTGAATAGCTGATGCCGTAGCCAGTGCTGCCGCGCACGTTGGGTACAAAAACCGCAAATCCGTTCAGCGTCAGGAACTGGATTAAGGGCATCGAAAACCACGCAAAATCTGGCCTTTCCTGCGATTGGGGCCCACCGTGCACATAGTAAACCAGTGGGTAGGGCGCTTCATAACCCAGCGAAGCCGCAGGAAGATAAAGGCGGGCGGAGGTACGCAGGCCGTCATAAGAGACGAAAGAGGCATCTTCACCAGTGGCTAAAAGCGCGGGATCAATGCCGAGAATGCGCTCATCAGTGTGACGTTTGAGCGCCTGATTGGCGATAGTATAAATCTGGGTTGGTGAGGTAGCAGAACTGAACGACAGCGCGCAGTGATCTTCAGCGCGGCTGTAGTGGGCGGCTTCAAGTTTGCCATTTGCCAGCGCTCCAGTGCCGACCAGCGGCTTGCCCAATGTCACTTTCAGCGCAGCAGGATCAAACGTTGCTTCATATAGCCAGGTTGCGCCATCAATGTTGTACTGAACCAGGTAGCGATTGCCGTTCATATGGCTGATGGTTTCGAGTTCGCCGGTGCCGGAATGTGCCGCGCCAGTAATCGCCACTTGTTTAGGCGCTTCATCCGAATCGAGCGAAAAATAAACTAAGCCGAAACTGTCCTCGTACAGGCATGAGGAGATGAGCAGCCCGCCAGCGTCAAACTCGCCATGACCAAAGCCCGTGAGGGGGATAACCTGATCTGGTGCGCGATCATCAAGCACAGTCCCGTAGAGATTACGGATGCCGCTGTCTCGTTTCCACAGAAGCAAAATGGTGTCGCCGTTCGTGTAACCTTCACCGAGCGCAATCAGGGTTTTATCATCGCTGGTCGCCAGCGGGAAATAGCCCCATTCGCTCTGTCCGATTTCGGTCACCTGAAGCGAATCAAGGTGAATGATAAAGGTCTTCTGAAGCGGGCTGGTTTCAGATTCGCACAGGAAGATCGCCGTGTTTGCATCTTCGTCTGCTTCTACGCAGTGTGCGCGCTGATCAATGAATTGTTCTGGCAGCAAGGGTTCTGGAAAATCGCCGTCAAGCGGGATCAAATACGGGCGATAAACCTCATCTCCGTCGCTGTCAATCATGACCAGAATTTTGCCAAGCGACGGATAAACCCGAAATGAAGCGCCGCCCAGTAGATCAGGGTTGGGCAGGGCAATATTGGGCGGCAGTAATGGTTGGGGAACGCCGCCTTCAATACGCATCTTATACAGGCTGATATGCCCTGAAAGATTGCTGAGGAAATACAGGTGATCGCCAGCCCATTGCGGGCTAAGAAACAGACGTGCAGAGAGCAGCGACTCAATACGCATGGCATACCTTTCTGCCTGTTGTCAAAATCAAATGAGATGTTTGAATATTTTTGAATAAGTGTAGCGTAGTGTATCGGGTGGCTGCAATTGTGATTCTCAGGCAGTCAGAAACTGCGTTCGGTTTTTGCGCCTGAGAATCTGCAAAGGATTGGTTCTATCGGGTCTGGAAGATTAGAGGCTTATGGTATAATCACCCGACATTTCTGAGGAGAAAATAGCACATGGCAGATGTAACCATCCACAAGGGTCTTGATAACGTCATCATTGACGAATCGCGCCTTAGTTTAGTGAACGGCGCTGAAGGCAAGTTAATTTACTCTGGCTATAAGATCGAAGATCTGGCGGCCAACGCGCTTTATGAGGAAGTTGTTTACCTGTTGTGGAACGGGCGGCTGCCAAATAAAGCGGAACTTGAATCCCTTCGCGCAGAGATTGCTGAAAATGCTTTTGTTGCCCCTGAGATTCTTGAAATTCTGAAGCACCTTCCGAAAAACAGCGACCCGATGGCCGTGATGCGCTCGGCTGTTTCGCTGCTTTCACATTATGATCCGGACAGTGAAGATACTTCGGCAGAAGCCAACCGCCGCAAGGCCGTTCGTCTGAACGGTCAGGCTGTGACGCTGGCTGCCGCGTGGCCGCGTATTCGTAAGGGTCTGGCGCCTGTTGCCCCCCGCCTTGACCTCAACCTTGCCCAGAACTTCATTTATATGCTGCGCGATGAAGAGCCTGAAGAATCAGCCGTCAACGCGATCAACGCTTATATGGTGCTGTTGACTGAGCACGGTATGAACGCCAGCACCTTCAGCGCTCGCGTGACCGTCAGCACTGGTTCAGATATGCACAGCGCGATTGTTAGCGCCATTGGTACCCTCAAGGGGCCGGCACACGGCGGCGCAAACGCTGAAGCGATGAAAATGTTCCTCGAAATTGGCGATCCGGCGAACGTACAAACCTGGTTTGACGAGAACATCAAGTCTGGCAAGCGCCGTATCATGGGTATCGGTCACCGCGTTTATAAGGCGCTGGATCCGCGCGCGGCGGTGCTGCGTGATCGCGCTGAAGCACTGGCAGTTGGCTCTGGCAACGCCAAGTGGTTTGAGATTGCCGACAAACTGGCGGCGTTGGCGCGCGCTGATAATCACTTCATCGAGCGCAATCTGCACCCGAACGTAGATTATTTCAGCGCGATTGTGCTGTACACCCTCGATCTGGATGTGGATATGTTCACGCCGCTGTTCGCGATGAGCCGCATGGCAGGGTGGACGGCGCACATTATGGAACAGGCCGCTAATAACCGTTTGGTGCGCCCGGACGTGCTGTACACTGGCCCGATGGATTTAGCGTGGGTTCCGGTAGAACAGCGCTAATAGCAGTTGGTCTTTACATCAAAGCAGGACACCATTGGCGGTGTCCTGTTTTTGTTTGTTCAGCATTTAACGCGCGCTCTCCCGCCGTATCGGGATGGTGATAATGAAGGTCGTGCCTTGCCCGGCAATGCTGTTAAACTTCACCGTGCCCCCATGTGCTTCTACAGCCCGCTTAACAATCGCGAGTCCAAGCCCGGTGCCTTGAATATGCGTAGTGTTGCTGGCGCGGTAGAAAGTATCGAAGAGATGTCGCTGATCTTCCGCTGGAATGCCAATTCCCTGATCGTGTATCTGAAAACTGATGACGCCTTCATGTTCCAGATAAGACACTAGAAATTGGACGGCATTGCCGTTAGGTGAATATTTGATGGCATTGTTAAGTAAATTGATGAGCGCGCGGCGCATCATTGCCGGATCGATCATGACGGGCTTGAAATCGCCCACGCAGGCGAAGCCGATGCGGTGCGTGCTGCTGGCGATCCATTGAATTTCACGGGTGATCTCGGCGCAGTATTCTGGCAGGTCTACCATCTGCGGCCTGAAATCTGTGCCAACTGTATCGGCGCGGCTGATCGTCAGGAGATCGTCAATCAGGCTGGCGAGCTGCTGTACCTGGGTGGCGATCATGGCGAAGTGTTCCTGGCGGCGGGTTTCGTTCAGCCGGTCGTAATGATGCATCAGCAGGTCGCTGGAAGTACGGATGAGTGCCAGCGGCGTTCTGAATTCATGCGATGCCATCGCCCCGAAACGGGATTTCAATTCAACGAGACGGCGCTCTTTATCCAGCGCTTCACGCAGATCGTTTTCCAGTTTTCTGCGCTGCGAAATATCGCGCAAATTGCATACGACCAGCGGCTCAGCCCACGCGTTGCCGCGTACCAGATCGATCACCGCTTCTAGCGTCAAGCGGGTGTCATCGCGGCGGCAGCCAATAAGCTCACAACGCTGCACCTGTCCTTCAGCGATTGCGCGTTCCAGCGCGGTCATCAAAATTTCGCGAGATGAGGGATTAACAAAGCTGGTGAACGGTTCGCCGCTGGCAGGGGAATACCCGAAAAGTAGGGCGAACGCGGGATTGGCTTGCCGGATTTGGGCTGAGGCGTTGAGCAGTAAAATGCCGTCGCTGCTGGCGTTAAGCACCGCTTCGACCTGATCTTTTGCCTGTTGAAGCTGTGCAGTACGCTCGTCTACGCGGCGTTCAAGTTCTTCAGCATAGCGCAGCGTTTCCGCGTACAGGGCGGCATTTGTGCCCGCGAGTTCTTGCGCACGCTGGCGCTGTTCTTGTTCTGCTGCGCTAAGGCCAGCGCGCTGAACGGCGATTGAGACATGCTCGCTGATCGCGACGATCAAATCCAGGTCTTCCTGATTCAGTTGGAAACCTTTTGTCGTTTCCACGTTCAGCACGCCCACAACCTGGCCGTCAACCAGCAGCGGAACGGTGATTTCAGATTGTAAATTCGGGATAGCGGCGATGAAGGCTGGCTCTTGCGTGACATCTTTAATCAGCACTGCTTGCGCGGTTTGTGCTGTGCGCCCCATAATGCCCCGACCCGCGGGCATAACTTCGATCACTTGCTCGTAATTCACATGATGCTGCAAGTGAAGGTCGCCCGTATCGGGATTGACCAGATATAAGCTGACATGCGAGTAGCCGTAAATTTCATGCAAGCCTTCAACAACTGCGCGGATGGCCGCCTGCTGATCCATTTCGCGAACAACAATGCTGCGGATACGATTGAGCAGGGTAAGCTCTAATGCTCGCCGGTTTGCTTCTTCAAGCAGTGCGCGGTATCGAGATTCGCTGAGGCGAAGTTCGTTTTCAGAATGTTTACGCTCGGTTAAATCAAAGAACTGTGCCAATATGCACAGTTCACCCCCAAGCTTTATCCATTCAAACGAGGCTAATGTCTCGCGTGTTTCCCGGCCTTCAGAATGTATCGGCGTATCCAGATTGGAGATGTGATGCTGCTCGAATAAGCGCTGAATGATCGAGGCAAAACCATCGGTAAATATTTTGAGATCGTGGACGTTCTTATTGATAACCCGGTCATCAGGCAGGCCGACCAGTGTGAAGAAACTGGCATTGGCGTCAACAACCCATCCAGAGGGTGTGATCAGCGCGGTTGGGGCGGGGCTGGCATGGAAAATGCGCCCGAATCGCTCTTCCGACTGCTCTAGCGCGCGCTCGGCGCGTTTAAGCTGGGTAATATCCCGATTGATGCTTAAAATTGCGGTTTGCCCCTGAAAATCAATCAGCTGCGCCTGAATATCAACCACAACTGGCGAGTGATCTTTGCGTATCTGCGTGGCTTCAAAATGGACGGGCTGCGTACCCTGAAAATCCAGTAACTTGTTGATCTGCTGGCGGCCTTCGGGAATATCCAGCGAAACAGCTTCCAGCGATAGCGCTAGAAATTCTGCCCGTGTATACCCGTACAGGGTGCAAGCCGCCTGATTTACCTCCAGTACGCGTTCCCCATCGGGTTCAAAGATCAACGCCGCGTCTGGAATAAATTCCATCAGTTTCAATACATCTAAGGGATGCGCATATGGTTGGGAGTCGACAGTTTCCACGTTGCCATACTTTGTAGATCTAATAAATGAAGTTGTTTATAGATCTAAACCGTTAATTCGTATTGTACGGGCACTTTGCAAAATCAAAATGAGTATTGTGTGCAGTATCAGGCGAATAGCTGTTACAAAATATTTACTCGAACGCAACCAGTTCTCGCAGCCGTTCAATCATGCCTTCGCCTATGCCCTCTACAGCATCTAAATCTTCAAAGCTGGCAAAGTTCCCATTTGCCTCACGATAATTCAGAATTGCCTGCGCCAAAGTTGCGCCAACGCCGGGCAGGGCGTCCAATTCCTCAAAGGTGGCGGTATTGATATAGACAACTGCGCCGCCTTGTGGGGTTGCCAGCGTAATTTCAGCATCGGTTTGCGCTGGAATGTGAACCTGATCGCCATCGCGCAAAATGGCCGCCATATTCACCAGTGTGGTATTAGCATCGTCATTCAAGCCGCCAGCGGCCTCAACTGCATCTTGAACGCGGCTTCCGGGCGGCAGCGTGATCATGCTTTCTGGCTGGTCAACTGCGCCAGTGACGTACACGATTATCGGCCCCGGTGTCGCGCTGGGCTGTGGGGTTGCAGATGCGAGAGGCGGATGAATCTCGATCTGAACGGGTTGAGTGGGATTGGAGACAAGCACCACCGCGCCGATGACGACGGATATAGCCAGCATGATGGTGAGAATGGGGCTAAGCCATGTGCCGCGATTCTTCATCGTTTCCCCGGTGGGCAAAAGCTCGCCCTGTTGACGATTTTAAAGCCATACCAGATTGCATCAATGGCGACCACTGTGACATTTACCGGCCTGTTTTGCAAGGCGGTTGTGTAGGGGAATAGGGTTTGTTGAGCGCATGGCGCAGGAAAGGCAGCCGGAATATTGATCAAAGCGCAGCGCGTGCCGGGACGGGAGTCAGGCAATTTGATGCGGGGCGCTTTGAATATTCCGGCTGTCATGTTCAAGTGTGGTTAGTAACGGCGTACAACGGCCTTATACACCGTAGGCTCGCGGTTCTGAATAAGCTGGAATTCTTCGCGGGTGCGCCGAACATCTTCAAGATCGAGGCTGGCGATGGCAAAGCCTTCCAGCGGCGCGCCACTTTCTTCATCTGTTTGTGAGGCTAACGAGGCGTAAATTTGCCCGCGCGGGCCAACGATCATGCTTTCACCGCCAAAGGTCATCGTAACATCTTCGCCGATACGATTAGCGCCAGCCATAAAGACGGCATTCTCATAAGCGCGGGAGCGCATGAAGGTTTTCCACTCGTCCATATTGGCAACTTCCCAGCTCCCCAGAACGCAGATGATGTCTGCGCCGTCCAGCGCAAGGCAGCGCGCTGCTTCCGGGAAAGCCAGATCATAGCCGATGAGCATGCCGATATTGCCGATGGCAGTATCTACGACCGGCAGTTTGAAGCCTTCGCGGAAGGCCATACGTTCTTCCCCCCGCAAATGGACTTTGTTATAAATATCCAGCAGCTCGCCGTCTGGCCCGATGATGACTGCTGAGTTGTAAAGCACCGATTCAACGCGCTCTTTGGTGACCATGCCAAAGACGAGATGCACGCCATACTCATTGGCGCGCTGTGAGAGGATGTTCACTGTAGAACCGGGGATACGCTGCGCTAACTCGGTGAAGCGCAAGCCAAGCTCGTTACCGGTAGAGATCAATTCAGGGAATACAATGAGGTCAATCGGGTCTTTGGCGCAGATCTTGGAGATCAACTCCGACATTTTGACAAGGTTTTCTTCTACCTCGCCCAATTTTGGCTTGAACTGGGCGACGGCGATAGCCACATCACGCATGTCTTTTCCTTCTAGTGGGTTTTTGATCAGACCCGCTGAATTGTAGCCGATCTTGAACAAAAATTCGATTTAAAGAGGGTAAAGCAGGCTTAATTGTTTTCCGATAAATCCCGCAGAACTGCCATAAGCTCGTCTGCCAGCGGGGCTTCAAAACGCATACGTTCGCCGGTAGCAGGATGGTCGAAAGCGAGCGAAGCGGCGTGCAGGAATTGGCGGTTCAATCCTAATCGCTGGCGGCGCAGGCCGTATAGACGATCTCCAGCGATTGGCGCGCCAATGTAGGCCATATGCACGCGAATTTGATGGGTGCGGCCGGTGAGCAGGTTGACGCGCACCAGCGTGTAGCCACCATCGAATGTTTTTTCGATGAAGAATTCAGAGATAGCCGGGCGGCCATCGCGCTGTACGCTCATCTTCTTACGGTCGGCCGGGTCACGGGCGATGGGTAAATTGATGCGCCCGCGATCCGTTTTTGGGCGGCGTTCCAGCAGCGCCAGATACTGCTTCTCAACGGTGCGCTTTTGAAATTGCGCGGCGAGATTGTGCATCGCCTGTTCGTTTCGCGCCACGAGGATCACGCCGCTGGTGTCTTTGTCTAAACGGTGCACGATCCCGCGTCGTTTGGGCGCGTAGCGCATCTCCCCGATTTCGGGATAGCGCGCCAGAATGGCATGTGCCAACGTTCCCTGTTCATCGCCTGCGCCGGGATGTACCACCATGCCTGCCGGTTTGTTGATCACCGCAATCGCAGCATCTTCAAAGAGAATGTTGAGCGGAATTTCTGCCGGGGCGATCTTTTCGACGGGTTCATATGCCGGGGCATTTAGTGTGACGGTCTCGCCGCCCTTCATGCGCCAACCCGGTTTGGCAGGTTGCCCATCAACCAACACATGCCCATCCTTGACCAGCGATTGAAGCTGGGAACGGGTAAATTTGCTGGCATGTGCCACCAGCAGTTTGTCAATGCGCTCGCCTGCTTCAGCAGGGGCGACGGTGAAGGATAGGTTAGTTGGCTCAGCCATGCAGAAACTCTATGTTATAATTGACTTGTATTTCAACTTCAGATGTTTGGAGGCAGATTCTGGATACGTTAGAAATTGCGCGTGACATTGTCAACGGTTTAGAAGACAAAAAAGCAGAAAATATCATTCTGCTCGATCTCACCTCGCAGGGCTTAAAAACTGATTACACCATTGCCGACCTGTTTATCATTTGCACAGGGAACAGCGACCGCCAGATTAAGGCGCTTGCCGATAATGTGCGCGAAGTGGTCAAAATTCTACATGAAAAGCTGCCATCTTCAGTAGAAGGTGATACCAACAGCGGTTGGGTGTTGATGGACTACGGCGATATCATCGTTCATATCATGACCGATGAGATGCGCCGCTATTACGACCTCGAAGGGCTGTACCGGCAGGCAAACGTGCTGCTCAGCATTCAATAAACGGGGCGCAGCGCGCCCCGTTTACATCGTTACAAAGCCAGATTACTCGAAAATCCAGCTGTCGCTGCTGCGCGACCAGGACACCAATTCGCTTTCATCGAAGAAATTGGCGACTTCAATCTGCCCATTTTCCGGGCTATCTGAACCGTGAACCAGATTGCGGCCTACTTCGATAGCGAAATCGCCACGAATTGAACCAGGCGCGGCTTCATTTGGACGGGTGGAACCGATGGTATTACGGGCGGCCTGTACCGCATTAGTGCCTTCCAGCGCCATCACCACGACCGGGCCAGAGGTGATATAGCTGACCAGTCCTTCGTAAAAACCCTTGCCTTCGTGAACAGCATAATGCTTTTGAGCTAGTTCACGCGAAACGGCGATGAACTTCATGCCGATGATGCGCAGCCCGCGCTGTTCAAAACGAGTGATCAACTGACCGGAAAGACCGCGCTGAACGGCGTCCGGCTTGAGGATGATTAGCGTGCGTTCCACGAAAATAACTCCTGTAGATGTTTGCAAACGTAGTAAGTATGCTGAAGGCTGGGATTTTTCTCAAGCGTGAGGTATTTAGAAAATTGCTGGCGTCAGGATGGCGCAATTAAAAAGGCGCGGCATGCCGCGCCTCGAAACAACAGAACTTCGCTCTAGAGATAATTTAACGCTTCGCGGTACGTATCCAATGCCTGCTGCAACCGTCCCTGACGTACATAACCATCGCCAAGAAGGCGGTGAATGATCGGGTTTTCCCTGTGAATACGCACCAGATTGGTCAGGTCATCTACAGCAGAGTCCAGGTCACTATTCCTGACGATTAAGGACTCATACTGTTGCAGGCTGCTTTCCAGATCGCCGGAACGTTGCAATGAGCGGGCGTTCTCAAGGGTTGCAGACGCATCCAATACCCGTTGCGCAGCGTAAGATGGGGTTGGCGGCTCAAACGCTGGTGCAGCGCGAAGGGAGGTGAGCGTTTCTACGGTATCTGCATCTTCGGGAGCCTGATCCCACCATGGCGCAGCTTCGCTCGAAACTTCGGGTTGCACTTCTTCTTGCAGCCAGTCCGGCATCCCATCAACTTCGGCCACCGCTTCAGCAGCAGTTTCCAGCGGCTCATCTTCGATGGCGACGGGCGCACCCGCTTCAATATTCATCCAATCAGGCACCGCCTGGGGTTGGCCTTCTGGCAGCAAATGTTCTTCAGGAAGCGGCTCATCAATGAGTTCAAGCGTGGCTGGCGCTTCTTCGCCGCTTTCAATCCGATTGATGCGCTCGATCCGCTGCGAGTCGCTCAGGTTTTTCAGATACCATTCAGGCGGGTTGCTTAGATCGCCCGGCCCGGCATCATGCTCAACATCAAAGGCTTCTGCCCATGTATCGCCCTGTTCCTGATCGGCAGCAGCAGTAAAAACATCGCTGGCAGGCGCTTCGCCGTCATCGTTGAGCAACGCCGCCAAATCGAAAGTTTCCGTCGCTGGTTCTTCAGCGCTGACCAACCATTCAGGCATTTGCTCGCCCGTGCTTGCGGCTTCTTCCTCCGGCTCCGGCAGGATCGATTCGAGCGGCGGCAGATCGCGCGGCGCTTCAGGAGCAGGCGGCCCGCCAATTTCCTGAAGGAACCATTCTGGAAGCTCAGCTTTTTCAAGTGAAGTTTCTTCTTCGCCGTCTGCTGCGTCTTCAATCTCCGGCTCAGGCGTTTCCATTGCCCGATCCATCTGCCGTTCCAGAAATTCCTGCATTTGATCTGCGGTGACTGTACCCTGTGAGATAGCTTCGACAACTTCAGCGTCTTCCTCAGCGTTCGCGGCGGCTGATTTCTGGGTCGCAAGGACGCCATCTTCGCTGTAGCCACTATCAATAGACAGCGAGCGCAGGAAGTCTTCAGGGTCAGCGCCAGATGCTTCAGAGGTGCTGCTGCGGTAGCTGGATGGGGTTTCAAATGAGAACGGGGTATATACTGAAGGCTCAACCTCAGCTTCAGGCTCAGGAATGTCCAGAGCGGCATCGGTGAGCAGTTCATCACGATCTGCGCCCTGACGTACCGCCAGGGTTTCCAGCCATTCCAGCGTGTCGCCTTCATCCTCAGATTCGCTTCCGCCCAACACACTTTCGCCTTGCGACTGCGCCAGATTTTGCAGCCACGCTTCAGGATTCACGCGCGGCGCAGGGGCTTCAACTGGCGCGCCAGCAACTTCGATGGCGGAAAGGTCTAGGTTAAACAGCGAATCGCTTTGATCGGCTGCCAGGCTTTCCAGCCAATCCAGCGAACCTGTTTCGGCTGCTGGCGGCGAATCGGCGGCAAGATCAGCTTCTTCAATGGTGATTTCTTCAATGATCGGTTCGGGCGGTGGTGGCGGTTGGGCAGGCATGCGCGCCGTACTATCGCTTGAACGTTCGGAGTAGGGTACATAACCCGGCTCATCAATGACTACCGAATCCGGATCGATTTCGGCAATATCCATGTCGGCGCTGGTGGTAAATCCCTCGGTAGCGCCTGCGCGCCGGGCGAGTGATTCCATCCAGTTCATTATTTCTTCTTCCGACATATTATCGAAATCAGGTGTGTTATCCACCATCATCGGCACCCCATGAAGTTAGCGCAGCCACTCCGGCAGATCGCTGTCCGCGTTTTCGGCTGCATCAGGCGTAATGTCATCATCGTTATCATTATGTTTGAACCAGATCGGCCCGCGCGAAAACTTGAAACGCGGCTCACTACCGGCTGCGGCTTCAACTGCTGCTAAAGACTCGCGCTCTTCCTGAGCGATCAAATCTTCAAGCCAGTTGGCTTCAGACGCATCTATTTCATCTGGCGCGAGAACTGATTCTGGCGCTGGTTCGAGATACTCGGTTTCGATAGGCTGATCTTCTTCAGCTTCGTAGTCTACATCCAGACCCGGCACCATCGCATTGAGCCAGTCTGGCGCATTGATGGCTTCTTCTTCGGCTTCAACTTCAGCCACTGGCTCGCCAGTAGTTTCAGCCAGAGTTTCTTCTTCAATCATGTCTTCGGTTGCTTCGGGTATTTCTGCGTCAGCCTGAGCTTGATCATCATTTTCTGCGCTGGCCGCAGCCGCAAGTCCGGCAGCGCCTAGCGCGGCAGCCCCTGCGAGTAGCGATAGCTCATCCGGCTCGTCATTGAGAAGGGCTTCGTCCCCGCCGTCATCCTCAATGAACGAATCGGCTGCCAGTGTCTCAGCAGCGGGCAGGCTGTCGAAGTCCGTTGTAGTTTCAGCGGCGAAGATATTCTCGTCAAAGATGTCATCTTCGCTGGTTTCAGCGCCCAGCGCAGAATCGGCAGCGATTTCTTCAACAGGAATTACCTCGTCAGCGAATACGTTTTCATCTGCGTTGGGAATAGCAGCCGCATCTTCTTCAGAATCGCCAATTTCGGAAACAACGCTGGTGACTTCGATGAAATCAATCACGCCAACAGATTCATCAATTACGTCTGCTTCAGG
>LMZS01000072.1 GCA_001567085.1 Chloroflexi bacterium OLB15 | reverse complement strand
TTGCGGTTGGGCATCCATGGGGCGTGCATAATGCCGCGACGGGCGGGGTGATCATCGGGCGCAGCCCCGCGCTGCCAGATATGCCCCGTATTCGTAACGATTGGATTGTCGCCGATTTACATTTGCGCCCCGGCAATTCGGGCGGGCCAATGGTCAATACGCGCGGCCAGCTCGTTGGTGTGAACACCATGATCACCGGCCCATCCGTAGGCATCGCTGTATCGGTTGAAGCCGTGAAAGACTTTTTGCAGCAAACCATCGGTCGCGCGGCGGTGCCTTCCACAGTGACCGTATAAAGCAGATGCGATTTTTATCCCCACAAAGATCACAAAGCGCCCTCACTTTGTGATCTTTGTGCTTTTACGTCCAAAACTTTTGTATGTCCGCAACATTGCGCCTGTCTGAAACTTGCGCGAAAATTGCCCCGCTGATAGCTGTGATTTTGTAGTTTTGGCGGGGAACATAATGGCATACGGAGCAGATACGACCAGCGAATTGAGCGCGGTAACCACAGATAGCGCCTTGCGCGCAGATATTCGCCATCTTGGCGGCCTGCTTGGCGATATCATCCGTGAGCAGCACGGCGATGATGCCTTCAATCTGGTTGAAGATGTGCGCGCCCGCGCCAAAGATCGCCGCAAAACTGATCCCAACGGCGTCGGAACCCTGCTGCTTGCCATTGAAAATCTCGATACGCAGCGCCTGCGTGTGCTGATCAAGGCGTTTAGCAATTACTTCCAGTTGATCAATATTGCCGAAGATTTGCAGCGCATCCGTGTGCTGCGCCAGCGCGAAGCTGATGGGCGGCTGGACGAGAGCATCGCTTCAGCCGTGCTGACTCTGCGCGAATCTGGCATGATGGCGGCTGAAATGCGCGCGCTGCTGAACGAAATCCGCATCCGTCTGGTGATGACCGCGCACCCTTCTGAAGCCAAGCGTAAAGAAGTGCTCATCAAGCTTCAGCATGTAGCCTCCATGCTGGCGCGTGCCGATCTCGGTGACCTGCTGCCTCGCGAAGACCGCCAGCTTGAAGCCGCCATATGCGAAGAAATTGAAGAATTGTGGCAAACCCGCCCGACCCGTTCCTCTCGCCCCAGCGTCATGGATGAGGTGGATTTTGGCGTGCATTTCCTGACCACCGAAATCATGGATCGCACCATAGACATTTACGACGATCTGCTTTTTTCGCTGGAAACAGCCTATCCCGATGAAGATTGGTCGAACCTGCCGCCTGTGCTGGGAAATGCGTCGTGGATTGGCGGCGACCGTGACGGCAATCCCAATGTCACCGCCGATGTCACGCTGGAAACGCTGCGCACCATGCGCGAAGCTGCGCGTGAAATGTACCTTGATGAAGTGAAGCTGCTGGAAACGCATTTTACGCAGTCGCTGGATGAGGTGAGGGTGTCCAGCGCGTTGATGGATCGCGTACAGGCGGCTTTCGGCTATGACCGTGCGGGGGATGAAATTTATGCGTTGTTTATGCGCGAAATCCACCGCCAGTTGAAGGAAGATAAGTATCTAAGCGGAGATGAATTTCTGGCAGACTTGCTGTTAGTTCAGAGAAGCCTGCTGGAAAACAAAGGCTATTTTGTCGCCAACGGCATGTTGCGCCGCCTGATCTTGAAGGTGCGCTTGTTTGGGTTGCACCTTGCCCCGCTCGATATTCGCGAAGATGCCCGCTTGCAGCGCGCCGCCGTAGATGAATTGTTTCGCAGTTACGGCGTGTGCGAGTCCTTTAATGCGCTGGATGAAACTGAAAAACAGGCGCTTCTCACCCGTGAAATTCAGAACTCGCGCCCGCTGTTCCCGTTGGCGCCAGCATTTTCCGATACCACCAACCGCATCATCGCCACATGGCGCATGGTAGCGCGGGCGCATCGCTTGTACGGCAAAGCAGTGATTGACAGCGTGATCGCCAGTATGACCATGTCCCCCAGCGACGTGCTAATCATGCTGATGTTTGCCTGTGAAGTGGGCGTTTGGCGGGATGTTGATCTGGTGCCGCTGTTTGAAACCATTGATGATCTGAAAGATGCGCCAGAGATCATGCTCACCCTGTTCACCAATCCCGAATACCGCAAACACCTTGAAGCGCGCGGCCAGCGCCAGCAGATCATGCTTGGCTATTCAGATAGCAATAAAGACGGGGGCTATTTTTCGTCCAACTGGAATTTGTACTTGGCGCAGCAGTCGCTTTCTGAAGTCTGTGTTGAGCATGGCGTTCGGCTTGAGCTGTTTCATGGGCGCGGGGGCAGCATTGGGCGCGGGGGCGGCCCCGCCAACCGTTCAATTCTTTCGCAGCCGCCTCGTTCGCTGCATGGCCGCCTG
This sequence comes from Chloroflexi bacterium OLB15, assembly GCA_001567085.1. GTDB lineage: Bacteria > Chloroflexota > Anaerolineae > Aggregatilineales > Phototrophicaceae > Flexifilum. Next base: position 70,502 of record LMZS01000072.1, on the reverse strand, counting down.
AAGATCACCGAGCAGGGCGAAGTGATCGCGTATCGTTATAGCAATGCCGATATTGCCCGCCGCCATTTGCAGCAGGTGATGAACGCGGTGCTGCTGGCAACCGCTAACCGCTCATTTTCTGAAGCGCAGCCTGAATGGCGTGAGGTCATGAATACGCTGTCGGTCACCAGCCAGAACGCTTACCGCGATCTGGTCTATGAAACGCCAGGCTTTGAAAGCTACTGGCAGCAGTCCACGCCGATCAACGAATTGGCGCGTATGCCAATCGGCAGCCGTCCGGCAAAACGCAGTAAAGGCGGCTTTGAGTCAGTACGCGCCATCCCCTGGATTTTCTCGTGGATGCAAAGCCGCGCCATCATTCCAAGCTGGTTCGGGGTAGGCTCGGCGCTGGAAACTTTCTGTAGCGCCGCCCCCGATGGGCTGGACGTACTGCGCAAGATGTTTCGTGAATGGCGCTTCTTCCGTGCGCTGGTCGAAAATGTTGAGCTTGACCTGGCGAAAGCCGATATGGGTATCGCCGGGCTGTACGCCTCACTGGTGACCGATGACACCCTGCGTGAGCATATCTTCTCGCAAGTCAAATCTGAACACGCGCGCGCTTGCGACTATATTTGCCGTATCACAGGTGAAAGCACCTTGTTAGAGCGCTCGCCCGTGATGCAAATTTCAATTGATCGGCGCAACCCGTATGTTGATCCGCTTAATTTTATTCAGGTGGTGCTTCTAAAGCGCGTGCGTATGCTCTCGCCCGGCACCGCCGAGCATGAAACTTTGCTCGATCTGGCGCTGGCAACCATCAACGGCATCGCCGCCGGAATGAAGACGACGGGCTAGCGGAAACCGCCCCCCACCCGCCGTATCAACAGCACGCAGTTGATTCTACCCGTCTGGCATTGTACTGGCGCAATCGAAACCTGCGTGTAGATTTCGATGCGTGGTGTGTTTGGCTCGCGTATTTGCGCTGCGATATTGCCGCGGGGGCGGGGTTCCGGGTTATAAGCGACCACACGCGGCAGATTCGGCGTTGGGGACGGCGCAATCGTGCTGGTAGGCTGCACAGGCGTAGCCTCGCCAACCAGAATCGTGTTGCTCGATCCGTCATTGATAGCCGCGACAATGGTAGGTGAGGGAAGCGCCGGAATAGGCGTAGCCTCGCCGACCAGAATCGTATTGCTCGATCCATCCGTTAAATCGTTAATGGCACCCTCTGTAGTTGGCGTTGGTGGCAGTTGACCTGAAAAAACCACCGTGTTACTGGTGCCATCCGTGATATTGCTGGTGCCGTCCGTGATCGCTGGCGGCGCGGGGATTTCATTAACCAGAATTGTGTTGCTGGTGCCGTCGGTAATGCTTGTAAGATCAGGCGTGACGTTTACCGGTGTAGTTAATCCGGCGTCAGTGATAGCCTGAATATTAGCGGCTGGAATCAGCTCTGGTTGAATGTCTTGCGGGCCGCCTGTTGCCACCACGCCGCCGGGATGTTCATAGGTAACATATTGCCCATCTGCGGTAACAAAGGCTTCTCCCTCCAGCGGCGACCAACTGCCATCCCCGTTTTGCCGGAATAGGCTTAATGCGGTGAAGGGCGCGATGGGTCTGCGCAGCGGAACAATCACAGTGGCGCTTACACCGTCTGGCAGCCCGGTAATTTCGATGAGCGAACACCACCATAATGCGCCATATTCTGGCGGCGGGTTGAAATCTGCGGGCAAAACATTCACTGTCAAAGTGACAGGCTCTGGTTGTTGAGGAACGGAAACCTGAACGCCCGTTTCGCCTGCTGGCAGAAACCCATCCTGCGTAAGCGTGACGATACCCGTATTCTGTGTGGCAAGCGCCAGCGGGGGCAGCTCAAAAAAGCTTTCAAACTGCTGAGCACCGTTCTCATCTTGCCATTCAATGTAAAACTCGGTGTCGGCAGTCAGCGGCTGTGCCAGCGTGAACGAATACGAATCCAGCATATCTTCGCCCGGCACGCGCGAAGTCTGCCAGATCATCGTAATTGCCCCCTCGCGGCTAACCCGCACAACGTCAAATTCAACTTGCGGGGGGACTAGCATTTGGCTGAACTGTGCGCCGGGGGGCAGGGTAATTTCTACGCTAACATTGCGCAGCGGTTGCGCTTCGTCAGGCTTGATGAAGGTGGCGGTATAGCGCACTCCCGTTGGCAGCACCAATCCCTGTAAGAATACATTCGGGGCGATAATCTCGGTCGTTTGCGCTTTGGCCTGTCCGGCGACGCACAATAGAAAGGCTAATATGGCGAGTACTTTGACAGAGCGCATCAATATCCCTCCCTTGTAACGCAAGCGACAAATTACAGTTTGGTATGAATTACGAAAATTGGCAAACGAGGGTGCTGGCGGTGAAGCCGCGCCTTTAACAATCTCAAGCCGCTTCTAAATCGGCTCACGCCTCCCGGCTTTGTAGCGAAGCAGCCTTCAGGCCGTAAATATTCCCTGTAACCCCCTTTCCCCGTTCTTTCTACGCTTAACCTTTAACGGCTTCTGCTCGTACAAATTTGCGATCACATTGCTGGCAATATGGATACCTGTCCGTAGAACTTCCGTGCTATTTTGAGATCAGGGTTATTTTTTGAGAGGAAAATCATGGCTCGTTCACGAATCACCACTACCGACCTGTCCCGGTTAGTTGAGGCACTTCAATCTGCCTGTGTGAAGTGTTTGCCGCCCAATTCCGCCGCGCGTCTGCCGCCTTCAGGGTTATCTTCCCCGCCGCGATCCTATGAAAGAGCGCAGTCTACCCCTGTTTTTGTAGTAAAAGGGGAATCAGCCTCTCTTGCTGGTAAGCAGCGCGCAAAAAGTCGTAGCAGCACACAGGCACAAAGCCGGCCACAGGGCAGGATCAGATGCCCGCATTGTGATCGATCAGGATTTCAGGTCAAAGCAGGCAGGCATAAGTCGGGCAGTCAACGCTATCTGTGTAAGCGCTGTCAGCATCGCTACACGCCTGTCGTCTCCCGCCGCTATAGTAATGAAATGCGGTTGCAGGCTGTGCGCTGGTATCTGAATGGCGCGGGGTATCGGAAAATCGGGCGTCGCTTGGGCGTGGATCACGTCACGGTGATGAATTGGGTCAGGCGCCACCTTGACCCTCATCGTTATCGTCAGCAGCAGGTTGCTCGCCCACCTCGCCAGATTGATCCTACCCAACGCCTGTTAGTGAAGTATGTTGAGCGCGAAATGCCTCCTTCGCGGCTCTCACCTCCCGCGCCTCATTTAGCCGCCCCGCCCATAACGCAGGGGCTGGCACAATGTTCAGGGCAGGGCGAGAGACTGGATCGGCATAGATCCTCATATCCTCGATCTTCACCACCGCGCCTAAGTTCTTAGTGGTGAAATACCGGGATATGCGGTGTTTTCATCGCCTCATCAGAGTGGGCATCTCCTTGAGATTCACCACTCCCCTTAATTTGCGCGTGCCAGAGATCGAACATCCGCGTATGGTACAATAACGTTCGCGTTCAGGTCGGCTGGGTGGTCGCGGCGCTCCTCGTGGGCGCTGAGGAAAGTCCGCCCTCCATAGGGCAGCGGTGCCGGTTAACCGCCGGGCGGGGCAACCCGACAGCAGAGTGCCACAGAGAAGCATATTGCCGCGGGGCAGCCTGCGGCGAGGGTGAAACGGTGGTGTAAGAGACCACCGGCGTGGGCAGCAATGTTCGCGGCCAGGCAAACCTCACCGGGAGCAAGGCAAAGCAGGCGCATTGGGGCGGCCCGTCCCGCAAAAAGCGCTGGGTATGCTGCATGACGGGCGAAGTAATTCGCTCGCTAGAGAGATGATCATCAGGCCGTCGCGAGACGGTTTACAGAAGGCGGCTTATACGCTGGCCTGAACGCCATGTTGTTAAATCTTTTGATATGGCCTGTCAGCTCCCTCAATCGGGCTGCTGAAGGCTTTGCTGTGCTTGTAGAATCTGGCGAAACAACGCTCGTAGCCCCACTTTCCCTTATTCCCGTATAATATTGGCATCATGCGTGCAAATCCTGTAGGGATAATTGAATGCCAAAAGCGCTGTTTTTCAACATTCCGGGGCACGGGCATATTAACCCATCGCTGCCGGTGGTGGCAGAACTGGTTCATCGTGGGCATGAGGTTATCTATTTCGCTACCGAAGGCTTTCGCGCGAGCATCGAATCGACAGGGGCGACCTTTTGCGCCTATAAAACGGTTCAGGATGATTATTTTGAGGCGCAAAACCTGAGCGGCAGCGTGCCTAAAAAAGTGGCGGTAGCGCTGTTAACGACCACTGGCGAAATTTTGCCAGAGCTGCTGGAGCAGGCGAAGCAGGAACAACCAGACTATATCATTTATGACGGCATGTGTCCTTGGGGCTATTTCGTCGGGCAAATACTAAAACTGCCAACGGTGGTCTCTTATGCCCTGATGCCGCTAACCTCAGTTCGTGCGATCATGCACCCGCTGAAGCTGAAAGTGGTTGCGCCGGTCATAGTCGGTGATATGTCCGCAGGGATCAAATCCAGCCGAAAATCGCAGGCATTGGGCAAGCAGTACGGCGTGAAGGCGCTTGGGACAGCCGAGTTTTTAAACGCTCCGGCTGATCTGGGGATCAGCTACACTTCAGCCTATTTCGTGCCCTACGCCCAAAAAGCCCCTGCTTATCTGCATTTCGTTGGGCGCGTGCTGGACGATACCCTACAAGACCCGTCGTTTTCGTTTGATGCAGTCAAGGGCAGAAAGCTGATTTATGTATCGCTAGGCACGCTGAACAACCAGGATCCATCGCTCTTTCACGACTGCGTTGGCGCCTTCCGTGATAGCCAGTATTATGTGCTCATCAGCACTGGCAAAGGCACTGATCCTGCTTCATTTGGGGGGCTTCCCGAAAATATTGCCGTGTATTCATGGGTGCCGCAGTTAGATGTGCTGCGGCGGGCAGATATGTTCATCACACATGGCGGGCTGGGCAGTATTCTGGACGGGCTGTATTTTGGCTTGCCGCTGCTGATGGTGCCGCAGCAGGGTGAGCAAATGCTGAATTCAATGCGGGCTGCTGAGTTAAAAGCGGGCGTGGTGCTGAATAAAAATATCGTATCAGTAGATTCCTTGCGCTGGTATAGCAACCGGTTATTGAATGAGCCAGAGTTCAAAACACAGGCGCAAAAAATTGGCGACAGCTTCCGCGCGGCAGGTGGCGCGTTGAAGGCCGCCGATCTCATTGAAGATTTACTGAAAAACAGCAAAGCACCCTAAATAAAACAGGGATCGCCAAAGGGGCGATCCCTGTTTTCATACCCGTTGTGCTGCTTAAGCGACGATAGATTCTTCTTCGGGTGTTTCTATCCTGCCAACCAGATCATCCAGTCCGTAGGCTTTTTCAGCTTCGCGGCGGAACTGCTTGGTATACAGGCTGTAGTAATGGCCGCGCTTCTTCATCAATTCGGAGTGGCTTCCCTGTTCCGAGATTCCGCCGTCCTCAATGACGAGAATGCGATCTGCGCGGCGAATGGTGCTGAGCCGGTGGGCGATGATGAAACTGGTACGCCCTTCCATCAATTCTTCCATGCCCCGCTGAATAAGCGCCTCAGTGAGCGTATCTACCGAGCTTGTGGCTTCATCCATGATGAACACTTCAGGATTCGCCAGCACCGCGCGCGCAAGACTGATTAACTGCTTTTGGCCGGTTGAGAGCAGGTTGCCACCCTCGCCAACTTCTTCGTCGTAGCTGTTGGGGAGCACGGCGATAAAGTCGTGCGCGCCCGCCAGCTTTGATGCGGCTTCTATCTCTTCATCAGTGGCATCCAGCTTGCCATAGCGGATATTGTCGCGTATTTTGCCGCTAAACAGATGCGGCGTTTGCAGCACCATGCCCACGCGAGATTGAATCGCGCGCATCGGCATATCGGTGTAATCCTTGCCGTCAATCAGGATGCGGCCGCCGGTTGGCTCATAGAAACGGCAGATCAGGTTAACGATGGTAGATTTACCCGCGCCCGTCGGCCCAACCAGCGCGATAGTTTCGCCAGCTTTCACGGTCAGGTTCAGGTCTTTAAATACTGCTTTCTCCTGATCATAGCCGAAGTCAACATGGTCAAAGACAATGTCTCCCTTGATGGTGCCGGGGTCTTCAACGCCGGGTTTATCCACCACATCAGGCTTAGCGTCGCTGAGCGAGAATACACGTTCAGCGCTGGCGATAGCATGCTGCATTGAGGCAAATACCCGCGCCAAATCCTGAATCGGCCAGAGCATGAAGGTGATATAGCCGACGAACGCCTGAATCCCGCCGATGGTCATCGTGCCGGATTCTACCTGCACGCCGCCGAAGAAAATTACTGAGCCGATGGCGATGGCTGAGATGAGCTGTACAACGGGCAGGAACAGCGCCGAGAGCCACGCCGCCTTGAAAGACGCGTGATAATATTTGTCGGTCAAAACGCCAAATTCATCCAGATTGCGCTGTTCGCGACCTAGCGCCTTCACCACCCGCACGCCGGTGATATTCTCGTTATACGTACCCGTGATCTTTGAGTTCACGCGGCGGGTTTCACGGTATTCACGCAAGATGCGCGCTTCAAACCAGATTGCTACGCGGATCAGCACCGGCACAAGAAGCAATACCACCAGCGCAAGCTGCCAGTTGATCAGGAACATAAAGACGAGCGCGGTACAGATGTTCATCGTCGCCCATGTAATGTCCAGCATGCCCCACGTCACAAGGTCAGCGATACGCTCAGTATCTGAGGTGAGCCGGGACATGATCCAGCCCACTGGCGTTTTGCTGTAGTACGAGAGCGACAGCTCTTGCAGATGATCGAACATGGCGCGGCGCATGTCATATTGCACGCGATGGCCTAGCACCCCGCACAGGTAAATGAAGATGCAGACGCCGACGATCAGGAAGCCCAACGCCACCATATAAGCAGTCGCAATCGGGATGAGCTCTTCGAGATTGCGCGGGACGATGGCGGCGTCAATAATCTGCTTGCTGAGATACGTAAAGAAAGCATCCAGCGCCGAAACTGCCCCCACCGCCACGAGAAACCCGACAACCCATTTCCAATGCGGCCGTAATTGTTTTAAGATGCGAACGAGGACGCGCCCACTCATGCTGGACGCGAACTCTTCCTCCTCGAATCCCATATAACTTTCAGACACCGCTTACTTCCTTTTCCAATTCATCTTCGATACGTGCTTGCACATCGTAAATCTGCCGGTAAATACCTGCTTGTTCCATCAATTCGTCATGGGTGCCGCGCTGTACGATGCGTCCTTTGTCCAGCACCAGAATCAGATCGGCTATCATCACGGTTTGAATGCGATGCGCGATCACGAAAGTTGTGCGCGCTTCCATCAGGTTTTCCAGCGCCGAACGAATTTCCGCCTCTGTTTCCGTGTCTACGGATGAGGTGGCATCGTCTAATAATAAGATGCGCGGATTCTTCAAAATCGTGCGGGCGATAACCACACGCTGCTTTTGCCCGCCGGATAAGGTCACGCCGCGTTCGCCTACAACTGTGTTGTAACCCTCCGGGAATGACAGGATTACGTCATGAACGGCAGCCGCCTTAGCCGCTGCGATAACCTCTTCTTCGGTCACATTACGATCCACCCCGTAGGCGATGTTTTCGCGGATTGATCGCGAGAACAGGAAAGGTTCCTGCTCAACAATGCCGATATTTCGCCGCAGATACTCGCGGGTGTAATCCGTCAGTTCTACGCCGTCCAGCATAATATGGCCGCCGGTATAGTCATAGAAGCGGGGCAGCAGGCTGACTAACGTCGTTTTACCAGAGCCGGTTGAGCCTAACAGCGCCACAACCTGACCGGGCTTCACGTTGAAGGTGATGTCGTGAAGAACAGGAACACCTTCTTCATATTCAAAACTGACATGATCGAAGGCGACTTCACCTTTTAACGGCGTTTCCGGCTGATACACACCTTCGGTCAGCGGCTCCTGATCTTCTTTCACCAGTTCGGCGATACGGTCAAACGAGACGAGGCCGGTTGAGGCATTCACAATGATCCTGCCAAGCCCGCGCATCGGGTGAATGATCCAGACCACCATGCCGACATATGCGAGGTAATCGCCCAACGTGATCTGCCCGTTGATCGCCATGATGGCGCCAACGACGTACCCGACCAACATTTGCACTGAAGCCAGCACATCGGTAAAAGGCCAGTAGATCGCGTGCATCTGCGTCAGCTTTGTGCCCTTGGAATATCGTCCAAAGTTCGCAGCCTCAAACTTATCGCTTTCATATGGCTGGCGAGCGAAGGCCTTTACAACGCGCACGCCGGAAAGGTTTTCCTGAAGCACCGTCGAGAGTTTCGCGTCTGCTTCCTGATAGGCGTCGTATGCTTTAGAAACGCGCCGGAAGAAGAATAACGAGATAACCGCGATGATCGGGACGACGATAACGGTGACCAGCGCAAGCTCAACATTTATGGTTAGCAGCGCGACAAAGTTCACAGAGAACAGCAAGATCACGCGGCCAAACTCAATAACCTGTTCCGAATAGAAGCGCTGAATCGCGCTAATATCGCTGGTCACCCGTTGGATCAGGTCACCCGTCTGAGATTTATCGTGAAAGGTGAAGCTCAGACGCTGCAAATGGTCAAACATGAAGTTGCGCAGGCGGCGTGTTACGCCTTCAGCCGTTTGCGCCGCGAAGCGCCCGCTGAGGAAGGTAAACGCGCCTTCGATCAACGCCAGGACGATGAACGACAGCGCGATCAGCGCAATTGCCCCGATGATCTGGCCGCCTTGCCCTAAGACTTCATCCACAAAGTAGGCCAGCAGCAGGAACGATGATGTTTTGGCAATCGCGCCGCTGGTCAGAAAGATCATCGCGGCCAGATATTTGAAGTGAAAGCCGGCCATCAACGTCCACAAACCGCTCGTGCGATTGGCGACGATTTTTGCGCGCAATTCCAGATAATTTAATTCAGACAAGTCAGTGCTCCCCGACATGCAAAAGCGGCGTGGTATGTAATGAACGCCGCCATTCCTGATTATACACCACTTGGGCTATCGTCAAGGGGTCAAAATCTCAGTTTAAAGATTTATGGCGGATTTTAAAGGTTCATAATGGTTCACGCTTGAATCTTTCTGAATGGATAATTGTACTGTGCGGAACTCAGAATGCGACTATATTTGGTATTATCTCAGGATTACGCATGGAGGCCGTCATGTTACGTCGCGCAATCAAGCTGCTTCTTATCCTTCTCATCATGCTCGTCCCCTTTGCAACTATTACGGCGCAGGGCAGCAGTGTGTTCACTGGCGTGATTGACAATGCTGAATATGCCGTGCCTATTGATCTCTCTACGATTGCTGAAGGATCGAGCATCACCATTGACGCCCAGGCGACCAGCGGCGATCTCGATCTTATGATTGTTCTGATATATGAGAATGGCATTTATGCCGCTGAGAGTGACGATAGAGCGCCAGGAAACCCAAACCCATACCTGACCTATGAAAACGCGCCAGGCGGAAATTACCGCGCGATTGTCACTCGCTATGGCTTTGATCAGGGATCAACTACCGGCGAATTTCGGGTCACTGTGGATATTAAAGCGGGTGGCCCGGTCACGCTGACTACGGTAACCCCTGAAACTATTGTTGACTGGGAAGCCGCCGGATACCCGGCAAACACCCCCGCCCCGATGGCCGAGTGGACGATTCTCGCATATTACGATGCCGATAATAACCTTGAAAGCGGCATCATGTACGACATGGACGAATTTGAGCGCGGCGGCGGCAGCACCGAGACAGTGCGCCTGATCACCCTTCTAGATCGCTCTGTAGATTACGACACTTCCAACGGCAATTGGACGGACGCGCGCCTGTATGAAATCAGCGCTGATAAATCAAACGATGTCACCACCGCCTACCCCCCAACCCTGGACTCCGATCCGCTGGCGTATCTCGGCGAGATTGACATGGGCGACGAGGTAAACCTTCTTAACTTCCTGGTTTGGGGCATGACGATGTACCCCGCCCAGCATTACGCGATCTCGCTGAATAATCACGGCGGGGCATGGGCGGGCACAGTATGGGATGATTCTTCGGCTGTTCATAACAACCTGACAATTCCAGAAATGGCCTCCGTTTTTAGCCGGGCGCTGCAAGAAGTCGGGCGCAGCCGTTTTGACCTGCTGATTAATGACTCTTGTTTGATGAGCAGCATGGAAAATTTTGCGGGCCTTGCGCCGTATTTCAACTATGCGTTCAGTTCACCGGAGATCATGAACAACCCCGGCTTTAACATGACCACTCTGGTTGAAACCCTGAACCAGCAGCCGAATATTGAAGTGCCGCAGCTCGGACAAATTCTGGCTGATCGCTACATGCAGGACATGAATATCAGCATGCCCGGCACGGCAACTTATATGGGCGTGGGCATCACTGACCTGCGCGAGTTCCCCCGACTGCTTGATTCGTTAAGCGCCTTCACCGCCCTAATTGGCGAAAAGCCAGAAACTTACACCCAGCTTTTAGGACGCGCCCGCGCTAATACCTACACTTACTCCACCTGGGCGGGCAGCTACGATAGCATTGACCTTGGCGACTTTATGGGGCGCGTGGTTTCGGCGGCAACCGACAGCGAATTGCGCCTGGCCGCGCAAAATGTGCTGGACTCTTTGGATGTTGCGCTGGTTTACAGCACTGCTGGCGATTTGCTGGCGCAGGAAACCAGCTTCTACAACATTTTCTTTCCTCAGGGGAGCGAGAATTTCAATCCCCGCTACTTACAGCAATCCCCGCTGGCTGGCTGGCGCGATATGCTGCGCGTGTATTTCAACAGCCTGGACAGCGAAGATGGCGCGTTTGGCTCAGACGTGCTGAATACTGTGCCTCAGGTGAATATCGCCAATATTTTCCCGGCACTCACCAGCGTTCAAGCGCCAGTGACGATTTCGATGGAAGTGGTTGGCAACAACGTATCTCACGGCGATTTCACGGTGGATCAAATTCAACCGGATGGCTCGCTGATTCGCCTGACCCAACGCCGCATCGTCACTGAAAATGTTCGCGATGATGGTTCGGTTGAATACATCAACTTCTGGCATCCGGGGGTAGATGACTTCGATTTCACCTGGTCAGTACAGGTGCCGTTCGTGAGCGATGGCAGTTCAGTGAATGCGGAAATGGTGGTCGGCGCTGGAGAAGTTTCCACGCTTGCAGGGCTTTATCAATATCCCGGCAGCGAACAGTCCATTGATGTGGATGTGGTCTTTGATAATACTGGCGCATTCAGCACCATGATCGCTCGCCAGCGTGAAACTTCTGGCTTTGCCACTATTCGCCCGGAAGCAGGCGGCATTTTTCAGGCGTACCGCTCGTCAGTGAGCGCTAATGGCGAAGCTGTAACTGAGTTAGGCAATACCTACGTTTGGCCTGAAGCAGGGTTAACCTGGGAAAACCGTCCTGCTCCGACAGGGCGCTATAACCTGGGCTTTCTGGTGCAGGGTTTTGATGGCAGCATCGGGTTCAATTCAACGGCGGTATCGGTCAATCACGATAATCTTGATCTTTCCCGGCAAGGTTATGTAGATGATGAGTGGGGCTTCATTGTACAGTTCCCAGCAGACTGGTCGAGCATTGTTTATTACCCAATTCAGGGCTGGGAAAGCGCCAACGATCCGACTGGTAACCGGTTTGTTTACATATACCCGGTTTCGCCGTCGTCTACCGATCCGGTAGTGATCGCTCAAGAAGCGATGGCTCAATATGGCGTAGATATTAATCTTGCCAGCCTGCAACCGATAGCGGTTGGCGGGCGCGTCGCCGTGAGCTTCTCGTATGAATGGGCTGTCAACAACGCGGTATTTAATGGACGCGCTTTTGCATACTACGAGCCTGCGCTTGAGCTTGGTTTCGTGATCGCCTCAGAAACTACTGATGGCAGCGATCCGACCCCTGTTTTCGATATGTTACGCAATAACATCTCGTTCTTCAATCCGGTTGAACTGAGCGGGCGCGACGCGGGCAAATGGACTTATGACACCCACTCTGATGACGCCAACTTCCCGATTCTGGAAGATTGGGCGCCTGGATTTTCCGCTGGAGATTGGTCAATTTACTATGAAGATGGCGTTCAGGGGAGCAATACCTATATCGGAGTGACCGAACGCCGCGCGACCAACGCCAGCGATGTCATTGGCGACCTGATGGTGGAATATTTCAGCAACGACCCGACCGTGCAAACTGAGCCACAATCTACCTATTATGGCGAGGAAAATACCTGGGAGTATGTGATCTTCCACATACAGGATGAAACGGGCACATATACTGGCGGCATCTACGTTACGCTAAACAATGGGAATGCCCATGTGATCTGGTTCCAGGCACCTGACAGCGCGATTTCGCAATTGGTTAATGCGTTCTTCGTCACCATTGACGGTTTCACGATTGAATAGGACTGGACGGGCAGGGCGGACAGGTGGTTCGCCCTGATATAACCTTAAACTGCCTTCGAGACTTAGACAGCCGCTCTCTCTCGTGACATGAGAGGGGGCGGCTGAAGGTCGCATTTTTCGCTCGCCAGCACGCTGGCGATTCTTTTCATGCCGATTCTGACCCAAATGCTGATATATTGAGGCCTGCGGCGTATAATGAGCGACGATTGAACCACGACAGGACATCTGCAAATGAATGTAATTGATTTGCGCAGCGACACGGTGACGGTGCCGACCCCAGCCATGCGCGAAGCAATGGCTAATGCCGCCGTTGGCGATGACGTGTATGGCGAAGACCCAACCATTAACGAATTGGAAGCGACTGCGGCTGAAATGTTCGGCAAAGAGGCCGGATTGTTTGTCGTTAGCGGGACGATGGGCAACCTGACCAGCGTGCTTACCCACTGCCAGCGCGGAGATGAATTCATTCTCGGCAAGCAGTCGCACATTTTCCGCTATGAAGCCGGAAGCGCAGCGATGTATGGCGGGTTGCAACCCAACACGCTTGAAGTGCAACCCGATGGCACGCTGATTCTGGAGCAGATTCGCGGGGCGATTCGCTGGGACAACCCGCATGAACCGGTGACGCGGCTTATTTGCCTTGAAAACACACACGGTGGCGCCAGCGGCGCGCCGGTGCCTCTGGCTTATATTGAGCAGGTCGCAGAGATTGCCCGCGAACACAACCTGAAGCTGCACATTGATGGCGCGCGCATTTTCAACGCCGCCACTGCCCTGAACACCGACGTTAAGACCCTCACCGCGCCTGCCGACAGCGTTTCGGTCTGCCTGTCAAAAGGCTTGTGCGCGCCAGTTGGCTCGGTGATTGTTGGCTCCAAAGATTTCATCAAGCGCGCGCATCGCATACGTAAAAGTTTGGGAGGCGGCATGCGGCAGGCTGGTATTCTGGCGGCGGCGGGGCTGATCTCGCTGCGTGAGATGTCTACGCGCCTCGCGGAAGATCATACGAACGCACGCTTGCTAGCCGAAGGGCTGGCGGCAACGCCGTATATCGCGGTGAAGCTGGAACAAGTGCGCACCAATATGTTTTTCTTCACCCTCAAACCCGATGCGCCGATCACGGTGAGTGACCTGATCGCCCGCTTGCAGGCGGAACACAACATTATCATTCGCCCCTATAACGCCGAGCGCGGCGAGTTCAGGGTGGTTACCCACTACTGGATCAAGCAGCAGGATGTATATACGGTGCTCAATGCCGTGCGTTCCCTGCTGGGCGTGGCCGTGAAGCCGATTGAAGGCGCAGCAGATTGAGCACGCCGCCTTATTCGCCTTCACCATTTGACGACGATCCTGAGGACGCCGAAGATCAACCGGTTTATGGGCGCAAAGACGATATGCCGGTCATCCGGCGCATCCGTCATGCCCCTTACCCTGCCTACGAAGAAGATGAGGAAGAAGAAGCCCTTCCTCCTCCGGTGCGGGTTGCGCCGCGATCCAGCGTGACGGATCCAACTTTCGGGCTGCTGATCGGCTTTGCGCTGAATATCGGGCTGGCGGCGCTGGGGCCGTCTTATGGCGATTTACGCATGGTGATCACCTCTGCCCTGTTGGCTGCCTTTGGGGTGGGCGCGTGGCTGCTGGGCGATACAACCCGTATCAAGAAGGAAACGCCGGAAAATCTGGTTTGGGGCGTGGTTTTCGGCATCATCATCGGCGCGCCGCTGCTGGTGGTTGGCGGCAGCACCCTGCACACCACGGTTGAACTGGTGTTCAGAACGGGCAGCGGCGACAGCCTGATACAACTGCCGGTGGGCGCGGTGCTGGCGCTGGTTGTTTTTGTGCTGCCCTTAGGCGAAACCCTTTTCTTTCGCGGGCTGGTGCAAACGGATCGCGCATGGTGGCTTGCGGGGGCACTGGCCTCAGCATGGTCAATATTACTTTTCATGCCGATGATCGAGATGCAGCGCTACCCGCTGATTGCCTTCATGATCGGCACGGCGCTGGTGCTGGTGAACATGATGTACAGCTATGTTTGCCGCCGTAACGGAATGGCGGCAGCGTGGCTGTGCCAGATTGTGGTCAATCTGCTGATCCTGCTCATTCCGTATCTGGGCGGGTGATCAAGGCGCGTAAGTCTGAATACGGTGCTGCGGCAAACGGCGCGACAGACGCTCGCGGGCGGATGCCGCGTAAGCGACAACATCGCGCTCATTGATGGTCAGCAGTTGGCGATCTCGCATCAATACTTTTCCGTTCACCAAGACGGTACGAACGTCCGCCATTTCCATGTTATAGACCAGATTGGCCGCCACATTATGCACGGGCTGATGATGCATACCTGAAAGATCGAGCAGCGCGATGTCTGCAAGATAGCCCGGCTCCAGCGCGCCGATCTCGTTTTCCATGCCCAACGTTTTGGCGCTGCCACGCGTAGCGATATACAGCGTTTCTGCCAGTGGAAGGGCTTCGGCTTCGCGGGTGATTTCTTTTTGCGCCAGCGCCATGATGCGCAGCACTTCCCACAGATTCATGGTGTTATTGCTGACTGCGCCATCCGTGCCGATGCCAACAGGCACGCCAGCGGCGCGCAGAGCGGCTACCGGGGCAATATCCATCGCCAGCTTCATGTAGGTTTTCGGGCAGTGTGCCACCGTTGCACCGTAATTGGCGATCAGCGATATATCTTCGGGCGTGACCCCGCAGGCGTGGGCAAGGATTGTCGGGCGATCAAGGATGCCTGCTGCTTCCAGCACCTGCACCGGCGTCTTTCCATATTTGGCAAGGCTAACGCGCGTTTGCTCGTGATTTTCAGAAGCGTGGATATGAATGCCTGTATTCAGGCTGGTTGCAAGGTCGGCGCACATCCGTAGAAATTCATCGCTGCAAGTATACGGCGCGTGGGGCGCTAAGATGGTGTGAATACGCCCCTCTGCGGAATCCTGCCATTCCTCAACAAAGGCCGCTGAACGCTCCAGCAAATCGGTGCCGCCGCTGCTGAAAACTGCCCAACCCAAGAGCGCGCGGCTTCCGGCCTGTTTCACCGCCTCTGCCGCCTGATGCATATGAAAATAATGATCGTTGACCGTGGTAACACCCGCGCGCAGCATCTCGGCGATGCCCAGCGACATCCCCCAGAACACGTCTTCTTCTATCAGGTTGTTTTCCAGCGGCCAGATGTACTCATTGAACCACACCGCCAGCGGCACATCTTCGGCGAGGCCGCGAAACAAGACCATTGGCGTATGGGCATGGGTATTGATCAGGCCGGGCATCGCCAGCAGCCCATCAGCCGGAATGATCTCATCAAAATGCCCGACATCTGCTTGCCCTGAGGGCAAAAGTGCCGCAATCTGCGCGCCTTCTATCACGATATCCTGATTTTCACGCACAGCAACGGTGTTTGCATCTGGCACCGACAGCACGTTGCAGTTTTGAATTAACAATCGGGTCATTGTCGCTTTGTCTCCGGCGGATGGCGGCTAAAAAACGGATAATGTACTGGACAAATATAACGCCAGCAGGTGAAAAATCTTAATAAACAGGCTGTTTTTGCCTAATCTCAACGACATAGAACGGGGCTTTTCACTATAATCAAGGGTAACATCTCCTTTCTTTATGCGCTGTAAAAGCGCGATTCCAGGTAACCAGGGAACGTGAATGGCAGCTATTGAACAAACGCCGCGCGTAATCGGGCGGCGGTATCGGATCGTCCGTGAAATTGGCGCGGGCAATATGGGCGCGGTGTTTGAGGTCATTGACCAATTAAGCGGGCAGTATATCGCCCTCAAAGAAATGCGGCTTTCGGCAGATCAACTTGAATATGGCTCACATTCTAATCCCGCCGATGATCTGAACGTTGCGCTGGCGCAGGAATTTCGCATTCTCGCCTCACTTCGGCATCCAAATATCATCAGCGTGCTGGATTACGGCTTTGACAGCGTGAATGGCCGGCACGCGCCGTACATCACGATGGAACTGCTGAAGCAAGCGGATTCATTCATTGAGTACGGCGCAACTGTAAGCCACGATGAAAAGGTTGGCTTGCTGGTCAAGATGCTTCAGGCGTTGATGTATTTGCACCGGCGCGGCATTTTGCACCGCGATTTGAAACCCAAAAATGTGCTGGTTGATCACAAGCTGGTCAAGCTGCTGGATTTTGGATTATCTATCCCCAGTGAGCAGGCAAAAGAGGGGGAAGTTGCCGGCACACCCAGCTATATGGCGCCGGAATTGTGGATCGGCGGCCGCCCCAGCCGCCAATCGGATATGTTCGCGGTGGGGGTGATGGCTTTCCGGTTGTTTGCGGATGTGCCGCCATTTGAAACCTCAAACCTGAAACAACTGTTTGTTGAAGTTCGCAACAAAACGCCTGACTTCAGTTTGATGAAAACTAATGACGCAATCCGCGCGATCACCGCGCGATTGCTGGCAAAAGACCCTGCGGATCGGTATTCAGATGCTGGCGAGGTGGCCGCACAGCTTTTGCGCGCCATTGGGCATGAAGTTCCGCTCGAATCGGCGGCAACCCGCGAAAGCTTTCTGCAAGCCGCAACGTTCATCGGGCGGGAACGTGAGCTTAGCCTGATGAGCGAAATGCTTGACCGCGCGATTCAGGGAAACGGCAGCGCGCTGCTGATTGCCGGTGAAAGCGGCGTCGGCAAATCGCGCCTGGTTGAGGAATTGCGAACGCTGGCGCTGGTACAGGGGGCTTTGGTGCTGCGCGGGCAGGCGATTGACAACATTACCGCGCCATACACGCTTTGGCGTGGCGCCGCGCGGTGGCTGGCGCTGCTGGGAAATCTTGACGAGAAACAGGCTTCCATACTCAAGCCGCTGGTCTCAGATATTGACCGGCTGTTAGGCCGCGCAGTACCAGATGCGCCAGAACTAACCCCTCAGGCCGCGCAGGCACGCCTGCTGAAGTTCATGGAACAGCTTTTTCAGGCACAAGCCCGACAACAGCCGGTGCTCGTCATCCTGGAAGACTTACACTGGGCAGACGGCGAAAGTATGAACCTGCTTGCCCAGCTAAGCCGCGAAGTTTCAAATATGCCTTTGATGATTGTGGCGAGCTACCGCGATGATGAACTGCCGGATTTGCCACGTATGCTGCCTGATATGGATGTGCTGCGTTTGCCGCGACTGAACGCAAAGCAGACGGCTGAACTGACGCAGGCTATTTTAGGGCAAACAGGCGCAAACCCTGATTTACTGAATTTGCTTCAGCGGGAAACCGAAGGCAACACCTTCTTTCTGGTGGAAATGGTGCGCGCGCTGGCTGAAGAAGCCGGCCAACTTTCGGCGGTAGGCGCTGCCCCGTTACCCATGTCTGTGCTTACCGGCGGTGTGCAAGGCATTGTGCAGCGCCGCTTAAACCGTGTGCCATTGACTGCACGACCGTTGTTGCAGTGGGCAGCGGTGGGCGGCAGGCAGCTCGATCTGGCGGTGATCCGGCATATTTTGGGCGACCAGCAAAAGTATATTGACACCTGGTTAAATGACTGCGCGGATGCTGCCGTGTTTGAAGTGGAAGGCGGGCAGTGGCGTTTCGCCCATAACAAACTACGTGATGGCGCGCTGGCAGAACTGGATCAGGAAACGCTTCGACGTTTGAGCAAAGAACTGGCGCTGGCGGTGGAGTCTGTTTACGAAGTATCTACCAAACACAATGCTGAGCTTCTTGCCTATTATTGGGGCAACGCTGGAGACGCTGAAAAAGAAGAACAGTATGCAGCGATTGCCGGTGAACAGGCGCTGAAGAATGGCGCTTATCGCGCGGCGGCGGATTACCTGAGGCGGGCGCTTGACCTTAACGGGCAAATAGAAACTTCAAAGCGCAAGACCGCCCAACTGCTGCAACAACTTGGTGATGCCTATCGGGGCATGAATCGACTGGAAGTGGCGCAGGATTATTATCGGCAAAGCGTCGAAATTTGCCGTGAGATTGGCTACCGCTGGGGGGTGGCCGCATGTTTGAACAGGCTTGGCGAAATTTCGGTTGAAAACGGCTTTAACGCCAGCGCTGAACAGCAACTGAATGAGGCGCTGCGGACGGCCATCGAAGCGCGCGCGCAAACGGTGGCGCTGCGTTCGCTGGTGGCGCTGGCAAGCCTGATCGCAAAAAACGACCAACCGGCGCTGGCTGTTGAATATGCAACCGTCGCCTTAAACCATCTGGCAAGTGACGGGCAAACCCACTATCTAGCTGAGCGATTGCTGAACAGCCTGCAAGTTAAACTATCGCCGGAAGACATGGAGGCGGCGGTTCAACGCGGGCAGACGATTGAATTTAAGGAACTGGTGAATCAGCTTATCTCGGCATCATCATGACCACAATCACCGTCGCGCACGTCTCAAAGCGACTGGGGACGAACGCACAACCGGTACAGGCGATAGACAACCTTTCGCTCAAAATTACTTCTGGCGAAGTGATCGCGGTGGTGGGGCCTTCGGGGTGCGGCAAATCTACATTACTGCGGCTGATCGCGGGGCTGGCTGAACCAGACAGCGGCCATATTTTGTATGATAATGTTCCCCTGAGCGATATCCCCCTTACCGAACGCGGCGTAGGGATGGTGTTTCAGGAAGGGGCGCTGGTTCCTCACTGGGAAGCGGAAAAATCTGTCAGCTTTTTCTACCGCCTGCGTCACCGCGAGCAGGAAGTGCCGTCACGCGTGAGCGAAATTTCCAAGATCACGGGCTTCGGGCTGGAAAAGCTGCTTAGCCGCCGTCCGGGGCATCTTTCTGGAGGCGAAAAACAGCGCGTTTCCATCGCCAGAGCGCTGACCCGCGATCCGCGCGTGTTTCTGTTTGATGAGCCGTTTTCTAATCTGGATGCCAAACTGCGCGGCGCAGCGCGAATTGAACTTAAGCGCCTGCTCGATGCGTTTCCGGTCACCTCTGTATATGTAACCCATGACCAGATCGAAGCGGTGGCGCTGGCAAAGCGGGTAGCGGTGATGCGGGCGGGCAAAATTGAGCAAATGGGGAACTACCAGACCCTGTATCACAACCCCACAAATCTCTTTGTTGCCACTTTTATCGGCACCCCGCCGATCAATCTGTTTGAAGGGCGGGCAAGGGAAGGCCAATGGCATGGCGCGCATTTCAGCGGCCTTCCGCTGCGAAGCGATCTGGCGCAGGATACCAAGGTTATTTTGGGCATTCGCCCTGAATTTGTGAAGCTGACGAGTGAAAACGCGGACGGCGCAACTGCGGGAATTGTAAGCGCCGTCACGCCGTTTTACGCAGAACGCTTCCAACTGATCGAAGCTGCAGCAGGCAAAGAAAGCTGGCTGCTTTCGGCAGCGCCAGATATTCGCATCAGCAAAGGTGAAACTGTGTGGTGCAGCTTTGATCGCGAAGGTATTTTCTACTTCGACGTAAAGACGGGGCAGAGGATCGGATAATCTTCCGCCCCGTTCAGGCTAATCTAAATTCGGCGGGAACAAGCCCATTGACGGAATGGGCGGGATAGCCAGCGAATACAGCCAATCCTGTTTGAATTTGCCCAGATTTAAGCCGCTCATTTCTTCGGCAATTGCGAAAAAGTCATCTGTTGTGGCGTTCCCGTAACGATACTGATCGGCATAGGCGCGGATAATCTCGAAGAATGTTTCATCGCCTACCGTCAGCCGCAGCGCATGAAGCGTAAGCCCGCCGCGATAATAGACCGCCGCGTTGAATAAATCATTTGCGTTTGGCTCACCAGTCAGGCCAAAGTACGCAAGCTCTGCGCGAATCTCACGGTCAGAATAGCCAAATTCCTGAAATGCGCGGCCGCTCATAAAATCATAGGCATCGGCAATCGCGGCATCACGCGACTGCACGCCCCGCGAATATTCAAGCCACAGCCATTCGGCATAGCTGGCAAACCCTTCATTCAGCCAGATATCCGACCAATCTGACAGCGATACACTGTCACCAAACCACTGATGCGCCAGTTCATGAGCAACTACATTCTCGCTGTCGCCTACAAAAATGGTATTGTCAAACAGGGAAATCGTTTGGGTTTCCAACGCAAACCCCAGCGACTGATCAACCACCACCGCGCCGTAAACATCAAAAGG
The DNA here is from genome assembly GCA_001567085.1 of Chloroflexi bacterium OLB15. Classification (GTDB taxonomy): domain Bacteria; phylum Chloroflexota; class Anaerolineae; order Aggregatilineales; family Phototrophicaceae; genus Flexifilum. The sequence continues at coordinate 50,028 of LMZS01000072.1, read as the reverse complement.
ATATTCCCCAAAGATGCTGGCGAAATAATCCAACATTTCACCCTGAAGGCCAAAGACACGATCATTGAAATTCTCGTAACGCGCTGGCAGGTAATTGCGAATCGGAACCCCGTCAGGCGATTCACCGGAAAATTCAATGTAGCGATCAATGTTCACAGTGGCAAGATAGGCCGCCATCGGCTGGCGCATCTCCCAGCGGAAAGTGGTCTGCCCATCCCGGGTTACAGTCTCTTCAAGCACGCCGTTCGCAGCCACAACAAACCCCTCTGGCACCGTGATTTCCAGCGTGAAAGTTGCCTTATCCGATGGGTGATCGTTGGCAGGGAACCACGTTTGCGCGCCATCCGGCTCGCTGACGACATATACAATCCTACTGGCATAATTCCAGCCAAGCGCCGCGCCTAAGCTGGGATTCACTGAGGAAGAAGGCGTGCCATGATAGGCGATCACAACCTCAAAGGTATCGCCTTCCGCAAGCGGCTGCGGTGGCAAAATCATCAGTTCAGAGCCAGAGCGCGAAAATTCGGCGGCTTCCCCGTTAACTGACAGGCTATCAATGTTGAGCCGCGAAAAATCGAGATTGAACTGCTCAAGATCGGCAGTGGCTAGCGCCGTGATCACCGCCTCAGCAGTGATGGTGTTTTCGTTCATTGGCGTTTGCAGGCGAATTGTGTAATGCTGCACGTCATAGCCGCTGTTGCCTAAATCGGGATACAGCGAATCACCCGCGCCGGAAAGATCGAGTGCTGGCGTTTCCTGCGCGATCATAGGAATAGCGATAAACAGGCTGGCGATAAACACTAAGAAAATACGCAGCAGTTTCATGAAATTTCCTTCATCGGTGTGCAGATAATATACGCGCAACAGGGGGGGAATGGTTTGATCTTTCTATTCAGCACGTGCTTGCCGTTGGGCGAACGCGGGTTGCCGGTATACCGCGCCACCTATAGAATGACCGTGATTGAAGGCTAGAATTGATGCTATGACCGCAATTGCACCACCAGCACACAAAGAGCGCACCAAACGCCAGGTGCTTTATCCAGGCGATATTGTCACGTTTGTGATCGCCTTTGTGCTGCTGCTTATGCCCGCGCTGTCGCTGCGGGCTGCGGGCTGGAATTTGCAAATGTCAATTCTGACGCCGACCATATTCGCCAGCCTGCTGGTCGGCTTTCTGGTGTCGCGCAGCAAATACAACGAATTATATGCGCTGCTCATGTCTACCATTTACGGCGCATGTATTATCGTGCTTTTTGGGGCGCTGGCGCAGCCTGGCGGTTTCGCGCAGGGGTTATATGACCTATTCGCCCGCACCCTGCAATGGTTAATAGATGCCTTCAGCGGGGGTATCAATCAGGATGATCTGATCTTCACGCTGATCATCTGCGGTTTATTCTGGTTTCTTGGCTTCAACCTGGCGTGGTATTTGTTCCGCGTCAACCGCATCTGGCGCGCTATTCTGCCGCCTGGCCTCATTCTGATCATCAACGGCGTTTATTACATTGGCGCGGCCAACCTGGAAGCGTATCTGATCGGCTTTGTGTTCTTATCGCTGATACTGGTTGCCCGTTCCAACATTGAGGGGCGGGCTGAACTCTGGCGCGATTTACGGGTGCATATGCCAGCGAATTTGCGCCGCTATTTGTATGTGGTTGGGGCGGGGCTGGCGCTGTTCGTGCTGGCGGCGTGGCTGATTCCCACTTCGGATATTGAAGATCGCCTGCAAAACTTTCAGGAATTTCTAGCCAGCGAACCCATTCAGCAGTTGAGCGAGGCCTGGCTGCGATTGTTCTCCAGCGCTGAAACGCAGGGGCCAGCCACTTCGGATTATTACGGGGGCGATTCGCTGCAATTGGGCGGGGCGATTCGGTTAGGGGATGAGATCGCGTTGTATGTACACGCGCCGCCGGAACATCGCTACTACTGGCGTTCGCGGGTGTTCGACAATTACGACATGGGGCGCTGGACATCGGCTGCTGATACCCGCCTGACCGATGAATATCCGCCACTGTCTTTACAGTTTAGCCCGCAGGATGTTCAGGGGCGCACCGAAGTTACGCAGGAATTTACCATTGGACTGAATGCGTCACGGCTGGTTTATACCGCGCCGCAGCCACTTTCGGTTGATCTGGATACCCGCACCGACATGCGCTACACCCCTGATGAGGGCATGATGGTATCGGTGATTCGCCCGGCGCAGATATTAAATCATGGCGATAGCTACCGCGCCACCAGCCTGCTTAGTATCGCTACTGCTGAGCAACTGCGCGCAGCCAGCACGGATTACCCGCAGTATATTCTTGACCTGTATCCATCATACGTGCCTTCCGCCACCGCACGCACCATTCAACTGGCGCAGCAAATTCAGACGGAAGCAGGCGCAACTACGCCCTACGATACGGCTAAGGCGATTGAAACGTGGCTGCGTACTCATATCGTTTATGACGAGCGTATTTCACAGCCGCCGCAAGGGCAAGACCCGGTAGACTGGCTGTTATTTGATATTCAACGCGGTTATTGCAATTACTACGCTTCGGCGATGATTGTGATGCTGCGCAGTTTGGGCATTCCGGCACGTATGGCGGCAGGCTTCGCGCAGGGCACTTACGATCCAGCACAGAGCGCCTTCATTGTACGCGAGCGCGATGCCCATACGTGGGTAGAAGTCTATTTTCCCGGTTATGGCTGGGTAGAATTTGAGCCAACCGCCGCGCAACTGCCGCTGAATCGTGGCGATACGCCGCCTGTGCCTATCCCACCAGCGCTTCAGCCGACATCTACGCCTAGCAACACGCCGACGCCGGTGCCTTCGCCAACGCCGCCGCCGACACAGGAAGAGCCGACGGTCACGCCAACCGCTGAGGATGAGGAAGCTAGCAGCGAGAATGCCGCGCCGCCGCCCACGCTCACTCCTTCGCCCACGCCATCACCCACGCCAGAGCCGGCGATTGTGCCAACACAGCCGCCACCTGAGCGCCCACAGCGCCGCGATCCCTTCTCATTTATTGCCGATGCGCTGCAAGCGGGCTTGCTTGGTCTGCTGGTGATTGTCGGGCTGGTGCTGGCGCTGTTCATCGTTTACTGGTGGTGGGAATGGCGGGGCATGCGCGGGTTGAGCGCCGTTTCACGCGCCTATGCACGGCTTGAACGCTATGTGCCGTTGATAGGCATCCATCCGCGCCCACAACAAACGCCAGAAGAGCGCCGCCGCACTGTGGTCACTAAGCTGCCAGTCATTGAGCCGCCGGTGAGCGCTATCACCACGCTCTATTCATCTGAGCGCTACGGCCCCCCGCGTGATGAAGCCGAAGCGAAAGCCGTGACTGATGTCGCTAACGACGCCTGGGCAGATGCCCGCGAAGGGATTATTGGGCGCTTCCTGCGACGCCTGTTCATGCCCTGGAAGCGCGGCAAACCCTAAGCTGTGAAACAAAAAAGGGCGCAGCACGCTGCACCCGATTTTATGATGACCTTCAGGAACCGCCTGCAGGTCGTTAGTTCTCGTTAATTACGCTGAAGACCATCGGACGACGCTTCGTTTCATTGAACAGCATACGGCTGAGGGATTCTTGCAGGCGTTCGCGGCGCTGGCCGTTGCGCAGCGCCCGTGATTGATCCATCACGTCATACACGGTGCGCTTGATATTCTCGATCAGGTCGTCGGCATCACGCAGATATACAAATCCGCGCGTGATGATTTCTGGCTCGCCAAGCACCTTGCCGCTATCAGGGTCAACATTCACGACGACCATCATGAAGCCGTCACGCGCCAGCACTTCGCGGTCACGAATGACGGCGCGGCCAACATCGCCAACGCCGCTGCCATCCACGAACACATAGCCGCCGGGAACGCGCTCGTTGGTGGCGCGCACGCCGTTCTTATCGGCTTCCAGCACCATGCCGTTTTCGATCACGAAGATATTCTTCGGCTCAATGCCGCTTAACGCAGCCAGCCGAGCATGGGCCTTCAAATGGCGCAGTTCGCCGTGAATAGGCACGAAGTATCGCGGGGTGGTCAGGTTGATCAGCAGTTTCATTTCTTCCTGCGAAGCGTGACCAGAGACATGAACCGGCGCAATCGGATCATAGATAACTTCCGCGCCACGCCGGAACAACTGGTTAATTGTACGGCTGACCATTTCTTCGTTGCCCGGAATGGTATGCGCCGAGACGACAATCGTATCTCCGGCCATCACATCAAGGCTGCGATGCTGCCCTGTTGCCAGACGGCTCAGGACGGCTGAAGGCTCACCCTGCGAACCTGTAGCAACGATCACCAGTTGGTTAGGCATGATGTGATTGATGCGGTTCAAATCTACCAGAATATCATCGGGGATATTCAACAGGCCGATTTTTCGGGCGGTTTTGACGTTTTCGGTCATGCTGTGCCCGGCAATTGCGACCTTGCGTTTATACTTCGCCGCCATGTCTGCGATCATCTGGATGCGCGAAATGTGCGAAGCGAAAGTGGCTACGATGATGCGTTCTTTTGACTGGCGGAAGATGTCGTCAAAGCCTTTGAGCACCACCTGTTCAGATGCCGTCCAGCCGGGACGTTCAGCATTGGTGCTATCGCCCAGCAGCAAGAGGACGCCGCGCCGCGATAGCTCGCCTAGTTTGGCGTAATCTGGCTTCTTGCCATCTATTGGCGTGTTGTCAAATTTGTAGTCGCCACTGTGGATGATCATGCCGTAGGGCGTCGTGATACCAAAGCCCACGCAGTCGGGGATGCTGTGGGTCATGTGGAAACTTTCGATCCTGAATGGCCCGACCTCCAGCTTATCGCCCGGATGAAAGACATTGATTGATGTTTCATTCAGCAAATGCGCATCACGAAGTTTCACCTCCAGCAGCGCCGCCGTGAGCGGGGTTGCATAGAGGGGAACACCACGCAGCGCATCAACGACATAAGCCGCCGCGCCAGTGTGATCTTCGTGACCATGAGTGTACAAAATGCCGTGAATTTTCAGGTTTTTGTTACGTTCGGTGAGATAGCGAAAATCGGGGATAATCAGATCGACGCCAAGCATATCGTTGGCCGGGAACATGACGCCCGTGTCGATGATAATTGCGTCATCGTCCATTTCGATGACCGTCATATTCTTGCCGATTTCACCGGCGCCACCGAGCGGGACGATTCGCAGTTTGGGTTGTTGTTTGGACATAACGTGATTCAACGCTGTCTGGAAACACAAAAATTTGTGTCCCAGCACGTCAGGTATTTCCTTTCTTTTGTCATTAAAGTTTCAGGAAGAAAAATTAGAAACAGAAAGATGTATTTATCAATATTAAAGCGATTATATCACAGCTTTTGACGCATTTGAATGGTACTGAAGAAATTTAACCTTCTTCAAATGACCAGAGGGCGTGGATCACTTCCATCTGGTCTTGCTCAGAGAGATCGTAGAAGAAGGGCAAACGCAGCAAACGGTCACTCATCTCTTCCGTTACCGGGCAGTCGCCAGGACTGCCGCCAAACTGCTGCCCCATGTCGGAAAGGTGCAGCGGCAGATAGTGAAAAACGGCCAGGATGCCACGTTCTTTCAGGTGGTTGATCAACTGGGTGCGAATTTCCAGCGAGGGAAGCAGCATATAGAACATGTGATAGGCCTGCTCACAGTTTTCGGGCACGGTTGGCAGGCGAACATCATGAGACTGTGCCCACTCGCTAAGATGCTGCTGATACCGATTCCAAATTTGCGCGCGTTTGTTTTGGATGGCTTCACTGGCTTCAAACTGCGCGTATAGATATGCCGCCAGTACCTCTGAGGGCAGATAGCTGGAGCCCACATCCACCCACGTATATTTATCAACCATGCCTCTGAAAAAGCGGCTGCGGTTAGTGCCTTTCTCCCGAATGATCTCTGCGCGCTCAACCAGCGCTTCATCGTTGATCAGCAGCGCGCCGCCTTCGCCGCAGGAAAAGTTCTTGGTTTCGTGGAAGCTCTGGGTAGCCAAAGCCCCGAACGTGCCTAGCCATTGATCGTTGTATCTGCCGAACAGACCGTGCGCATTGTCTTCAATCACCGTGAGGTTATGCCGCTGTGCCAAAGGCATGATCGCGTCCATCACGCAGCCGACGCCAGCATAGTGTACAGGCACAATTGCTCTGGTGCGTTCAGTGATCAAACCGGGCAGCAGGGTTTCATCAATATTCAATGTGTCGGGGCGAATATCGGCAAAAACTGGCTTTGCCCCGCGCAGCACGAAAGCGTTGACGGTTGAAACAAAGGTGAACGAAGGCACGATCACTTCGTCGCCGGGCTGCAAATCGAGCAAAATGGCGGACATTTCAAGCGCGTGGGTGCAATTGGTTGTGAGCAGCGCCTTCTTTACGCCGAACCAGGTTTCAAGCTGCTGATGGCACAGTTTGGTGTATTTTCCATCGCCAGAGATATGCCCGCTGCGTACTGAATCAGCAATATAGCCGAGTTCCGGGCCGATCAGTGCGGGTTTGTTGAAGGGAATGCGATAGCTCAAGGTCTATCCTGTTCTGTATCACGCTGTACAGACCCAATTGTATTGCGCACAGTATACGAAGGCTTTTCCATGCTGCGGAAGTGGATACGCGCCAGATACTCGCCGATCATGCCTAGCCCGAAAAGCTGTGCGCCTGAAAAAATGGCGATGATCGCCGCCAGGAATGGGAATCCGGGAACGCTTCCGCCTTCAATCAGGTAACGCCCGATCACGTAAATGAGGATGAGGATGCCGAACAGCGCCAGGCTGAAGCCGAGTAAGCTGGCAATTTGCAGCGGGACGACAGTGAAACCAGTGATCATATTAAAGGCGTGGGTGACCAGCTTACGCAGGGTGTAATTTGATTGACCGTATTTACGAGCGCGATGGGCGACATGAACTGCGGTGAAGCGAGTCGTTCCCCACGTCAGCAGCACATCAATAGAGACATAGGGGCTGCGATATTCGGCGAAGGCATCGCGCAGATTGGTGCGGAAGATGCGAAAGGCGCTTACTTTGCGGGCGGTAGTTACACCCATGCTGCTTTGCAGCGCCCACTTGGTGATCTGAGAGGCTAAATTCCTGAGCAGGGAATGGGTTTCGTCTTCGGGCGAGCCATAGACCACATCAAAGCTGCCTTTGTTGAGCGTGGCTAATAATAAGGGTATCGCTTCTGGCGGGTGCTGAAGATCATCATCCATAGTGATGATCAGCTCATAGCGCGCGGCGCGGATGCCGCAGAGCAGGGCGCTGTGCTGCCCATAATTACGCATCAGGTTGATGCCGCGAACCTGCTGATACTGCTGCGCCAGCGCTTCGATGACCGCCCAGCTATTATCCGGACTGCCGTCGTTCACAAAAATGATTTCGTACTGATCCGCTAGATTTGCCAGAACAGGGGATGCCGTAGCGACCAGTTCAGGCAGGCTTTCGGCGCTTCGATAAACAGGGACGACAACTGAGATAGATGGCAAATCAGCGCTCATGGCTGTGCAGATTGCGACATGGGCTATTCCAGATAGCGGGTGGCTAAGGCGCGATGCACGTCATTCACCACTTTTAGCACCGCATCGGGGCTGTGTTTGCCCAACACACCGCCCGCTTCGACATAGGCATTTTGCAAGATTTTGCCCCAGTTGCCGGTGCTGCGCAGTTTGGGATCTACAATGAACTGGTGAACTGTTTGCGCAACCAGCCCGCTAGGGGGCTCCAGCATACGCTGCAAGCTGGTATAGACCTCATCAATATCGCGCGGGGTAATTTCATCAATGTTGGATAAGGCGCGGTGCATATAGCGGCGCTTCATCTCGTAAAATTCTGCCAGCGTCATTTCAGTGCCGGCGGCGGTGGTGATGACGGTATCTGTGCCTTCACGATCCGAACGATCATGATTGGCGACGAAAGCATCATGATCAAGGGGGCCAAGGATTGCCCACAAGGTCTTGTCTTCATGCATGGGTTCCAGATCAAGCCCGTGTTTGCGGAAATAAAGCTCCATTAAGGCGTGGCTGAACTCAAAATCGGTGAGTACGGCGGCCATGCGCGAGGCGCTGATATTGGCGGGCATGCCGGTACTTTCAACCGTGCAGACGCGCTTTGAAGTGGAAAGATCGGGGCGAACCCGACCAACGGGATTGTGCATGATGCTGATTGGCTGCCCAAGGCTGTCATCGTACAGCATGGCTCTGCCAACGGCGTTCGCACGTTCCAGTTTGAGCAGCGCAGCATATTTCTCCAGACCATCTGCCATCAAATGAGGGCTGATCGGCAAATCCAGATAGCGCCCGGTTACGGTTGCCCCGCGCACATATTCACGCGCGCACAGCAGTTCGGCGTCACAGGTGCCATTGACGAAGGGGCCGCCCTTCAACACCGCCGCGTTGGCGATGGCGGTCGCGCTTTTTAACATGGTGTGGAAGGTGAGCAGCCCCAACGCTTCTGAACGTCCGGCAAGATCAATATGAATGTGGCAGCCTTGAATACGGAACATATTGACGTAATGGCTGCCGGGGAAATTGATGTGATAGCGTGCTTCAGTTTCTGCCAACCGATCCGCATACTGCGGGAATAAATCATTGACCTCAAGCATCAGGTCTACAGCAGTAGCAACTTTCGGGTGATCAGTCATCTTGAAATCGGAATCGGTGGGATAGCAAGACATGATCGCCGTAAGCAATCCGGTTTCGGCGCTGGCGGCGGCTAATGCCGTCATGATGCCGGTGAGGGCATTACGCGCTTTGTTGTAGCCAATGCTTGGGGCGATGTGGGCTTCCACCTGATACTGGCAGGCTTCACGGTCAAGACGGGGGTAGATGCCAATACGCAGCGCATGGTTGTAATAGGCACGCATGTAGCCCTGCATCTCTTCTTCAGAGGGCGAATGGCCGTCGGCATGAACCAGCCCCAATTCGATTTCGGCACCCAATACCCGCATACGCGCATTCGGGTCTTCAGTTTCCTGAATGTTGAGATGATTAACGCTAGGATTCAGATTGTAAGGGGTGATACATTCGAGCAGGCCGTGCCCGCTGCGATAGCGCGCGCTGACGACGCTGCCAAGAATGAACTGATGCCCGTTTTGTTTGGCTAGCAGCACGTTTCCGCTGTCATGCAGCGCAGGGTCATAATAAGAGGTGATCGGCATGCCAGTGGCTTCGGAAAGGTCATCCAGCAAAAGTTGATCGCTTTGCGAGTCAGTTGCGAGGGTTTCAAGTGCACGGTTAAACTGGCGCTTGGCGCGTTCGATTTCTTGCCAGGAAATGGCGCTGCTAAATTCGATCAACGTGTCGTTGGAAGGAAGCGACATAGGCTTATTCTCGTGTAAAGCTGATATAGTGCTGCTGGTATGCTTGCGCCCCTAATTTTGAATGATAGGGTGATTTCCTACAAGTTGGAACTTGAGTGATGTTCTAACCTAATGAAATTGCAAAATCAACCTCTTTGCGACTATTATTAGACATCAGTTAGGGATAAGTTGGATTCTTGCCCCTCATGCCGACCCGATGGTTAAGCGGGGGTGGCAGGTGAGAGCCGCAAAGGCAGTATTTCTCGCTCAGAGCGCTTATCCATAACGCAGATTATTAGACCATATGCTAGCCTGACCCGCTGCTCACGGAGCTGTAAACGCATGCCCACGATTTTTCCTGTTCCTGAAGTGGAAATTCGCGATCTAGGAAGCCTAACCGAGCGCCGCCCGGTGGCGCTTGTCACGGGTTCACGTAGTTGGAATTCGGTGAGCGCGTTGGTGGAACTGCCGATTGTCGTTCAGGCAGAACCAGATCGCGTCGATGTAAGCTATCTGGATACGCTGGCGGATGCTGTTCCCCCGCAAGTAGAAGTCGTTTATGGCGTGGGCGGCGGGTTGGTATCCGATGTTGCTAAATATCTGGGCTGGAAGAAAAATATCCCGGTCGTGGTTATCCCAACGGTGCTTAGCCAGGACGGTTTCTTGACAGCGCTTGTTGCGGCGCGGCAAGGTGGCACAACACATTATGTAGAGACCGGCCCGGTCAGCAAGCTGATTGTTAACTGGGATGTGATTCGCACAGCGCCACCTAACGTTCGTGGGGCGGGGATAATCGAACTGCTCACTATTGTCACTGGCCTGCTGGACTGGCGTTATGCGGCGGAGCATAACAAGACGACCGTTGATACCCGTTTCCAACCCTGGGCTGCTGGAATTATGGCGGGCATAGCCCAGCAAGCGTTCAAGATTGCAAGCGGCGTTGGCAAGGGAAATGTTGAGCCGCTGCGCAACCTGCTTGACTTGATGTGTTTGGAAGTGCAATTGACCAACCAGCTAGGCCACAATCGCCCTCAAGAGGGCAGTGAGCAGTTGTTCGCGTATGCCTATGAACAAAAATTCCCGCGCAGCCGCCCGCTTCCGTATGCAGATCGCGTTGGGCCGGGGCTATTGATTGCAGCGGCGCTGCACGGGCAGGATGTTGGCCCGATTCGTGAAACGCTGGCTTCAGCGGGCATTCGTCTGGATCAGCTACCAGCGAATAATATTCGCGATACTCTGAAAATTTTGCCTGAATATGTGCGCAAGCACGATTTGCCGTTCACTATCCTTAATGATCTTGACCTGACTTCAGAGCGCGTTGAGGAAATTATGAGCGAGACCGGATTGGACGCTTCTGCTGGAGCATCATCCTAAGCGCCGCAAAATCGCACAGTTTAGCCCTTTGCAGAAGGCCAAATTTGATTTTGAATAAAGCGGGTGAATAAATTGTGTTCACTCGCTTTTAATATTGCTAACGGCATGTGAGGACATAGATGATTCGCTTTGGAACTGATGGCTGGCGTGCCGTAATAGCAGAAGATTTCACGTTTGGGAACTTGAGGCTGATTTCTCAGTCTGTTGCCAATTTCGTGCTGGATAAGCACAAGGGCACTGAACCCGCGCAAGTGGTCGTTGGTTATGACACCCGTTTCTTGAGCGATCGCTTCGCGATGGAGACGGCGCGGGTGCTGGCGGCTAATGGCATTGTGACCTGGCTGACACGCTCGGATGCCCCAACCCCGGCGATTTCCTATAACGTTAAAGAGAAGGGTGCTGATGCAGGCGTGGTGATCACCGCCAGCCACAACCCGCCACGTTATAACGGCTTCAAACTGAAGGCAAGCTACGGCGGAAGCGCGGTGGCCGAAGACTGCGCCCAGGTGGAAGCGCATCTGGAGGCTATTCAGCAAGAAGGCGCGCCCGTTAAGCTAGCTGATTATGATCAATCTGTTGAGGCGAAGCTCATCCGGCGATTCGATCCCTCATGGGCATATTATGAGCATCTTGGCACGCTCATTGATTTGGATCGCATTTCATCTGGCGAATTAAAAGTCGTTTCAGATGCGATGTGGGGGGCAGGGCGCGGCGCATTTTTGGGGATTTTGACGCGTGGGCGAACGCATGTGAGTGAGATTCGCGGCACGCTTAACCCAGGTTTTGGCGGCATTCATCCTGAGCCGATTATGCGCAACCTGAACGATCTGGTAGCGGCAGTACAGCGCGAGCAAGCCGATGTTGGGCTGGCAACCGATGGCGACGCAGATCGTATCGGGGCGATAGATGCGCGTGGAAGATTTGTCGATCCGCATCATATCATGGCGCTGGCGCTGCGTTATCTGGTTGAGGTGAAAAACCAGCGCGGATCGGTTGTTAAGACGGTTTCGACCACGACCATGATTGACAGTATTGCCGCGAAACACGGGCTGACCCTGCATGAAACGCCAGTCGGGTTTAACCATATCGCCGATTTGATGATGCGTGATGATATTTTGATCGGCGGGGAGGAAAGCGGCGGCATCTCTATCCGCAATCACATTCCTGAAGGCGATGGCATCCTGATGGGGCTGCTGCTGCTGGAGATTATGGCCTACCACCGCGCGCCGCTGCATGAAATTATCGAAGATATGCAGGCGGAACATGGGCCTGCGCATTACGGCCGGATAGACGCACACCTTGCGCATCTTTGCCCGAAAAAAGAGATGATGAGACGGCTTTCCGAGCAAGCCCCAGCGATATTTGCGGGGGAGACGGTGGCTTCAATTAGCACGCTCGATGGCGTGAAATACCAGTTTGCAGACCGAAGCTGGCTGCTCATACGCCCCAGCGGCACCGAGCCTGTGCTGCGGGTGTACGCAGAAGCGCGTTCGCCAGAAATGGTTAAGCAGCTTCTGGCAGAAGGCAGCGAACTAGGCGAAAAGGTCGCCGCTAACTAGCTTTCTGAACGCGGACGCGCAATACGGTTGAGCAAATCGAACCAGAACGGCGCACCCTGCGCAATTGCCAGCACAGTCAGCGCCCAGCCAGCCAGCTTAGCGAGTATAAAGCCGAACCATGACGGATTGTTTCCTGGCATCAGCAGCCAGGTATTGCGCCCGTTGCTGCATGGATCGGGGATGATTTCGCTCTGAGGACAGCCACCCTCAACGGGTTGGTATTCCCAGCCAATGGGCAGACGCAGCGAGAGCAAATCGGTAAATACATCTCTGGGAACCGACGGGGTTGAGGCTGCGATTTCGGTTTCCGGCAAAATCTCGATTGTTTGTACTTCGGGCAGCGCCTGCGCTTCGGCGGTGGCTTCAGCGGGGGGGATGCCGGATTCATTCAGGCGATCCAGCGCGGCTTGAAGCTCGGCCTGAGATCGCGCTAGCTGCTGCTCCAGCGATCCATCATTGAGCGCGATCTGCGCTGCCGCAGCTACTGTTTCACGGACTATGGGGTCATTCCATAATGTGCGTGAAATTTGCAGCGTATCAATATTGAGCGTCACGACGAGCACTATGCCCACGATATAAGAAATGCGGGTCATATTGCGTTTGTAGAATTCGGTGACAAGGCTCATGCGCGCATTGAACCATGTTTCCAGCTTCATCTGTGCTTCATCTACCGTTTTGGCAGATGCCAGCAGGGTTTCCAATGCCTTGCGCATACCAGGATCGGCTACTTCCTGAACGCCGGCCAGCAGGGGGATGAGTTTGCTTTCCTCATTATTTGCCTGAAGCTGCCGCCGCATTTCATTGACCTGCTCAAACTGGATCAGCAAAACGCCGCGATCCTCAGGATCAGTCAAGCTGTTGATCGCGTTTTGCAGTTCAGTGACGCCGATGCCGCCGTTCTGGAAGCGCCGGATCATCTCGATAATCTGGGTCTTTTCAGCACCCTCCAAGACTTTTCCTGTCGCTTCATAAAGCGAGCGAAACAAGCGATCATTGGCGTATGCCGCGAGAATGTCTATCAGGGTTTGGGAGAACAGCTCTGGCTCTACCCAGGAAACGCCTGTTGGTTTTTCTTCAGCTATTTGATTTGCGTCTTGCGCGCTGATTTTGGCATCGGGCTGAACTAGCGAGGGGATCATGCGGATAAGCGGGTGCGCCATGAACTTTGCGCGTGTTTCAGAGTCTGTTAGCAAGCCCCAAATGCCATCTTTAAGCGATCTGGCACGCAATTGAAAGAGATAGGCGACGCTGGTATTGACCTGAGTGACCATGACGCTAAAGATGCTGAAGATGAAGGTCAGGCCAATAATGACCTGGAAAATTGGCGAGTCCAGCATAGGGCGTCTCCATAAGCTGCGCTCTGGCTAGTGTAGCACGAAAGTTTGATGCGGGTATAATTCAGCGTACACAGTGCTTTGATGAATTCAGGGAGAAGCTTCATGTCGTTCGACAAGATCATTGTTCCATCGTGGGGTGAAAAGATCACCTATACCGATGGGAAGCTGCACGTTCCAGATCAACCTATTCTGGCGTTTATTGAAGGCGATGGCATCGGCCCGGATATTATGCGCGCCAGTTTGCGTATCTGGGATGCTGCCGTTGAAAAAGCCTATGGCGGCAAACGCAAGATTAGCTGGATGGAAATTTACTGCGGCGAAAAGGCGCAAGAACTTTACGGCACTTCGATGCCAGAAGAAACTTTTGAGGCGATGCGCCAATATGTAGTGGGCATAAAAGGCCCGCTAACGACGCCTGTAGGCGAAGGCTTTCGCAGTTTGAATGTGACGCTGCGGCAGGTGCTGGACTTATATTCCTGCGTGCGCCCCGTGCGCTGGTATCGCGGTGTGCCCAGCCCGGTAAAGCACCCTGAGGAAGTAGACGTGGTTATCTTCCGCGAGAATACGGAAGACGTTTACGCTGGTATTGAATATGAGTCGGGCACCCCTGAAAACGAGAAGGTTGCCCGTTTCCTGCGCGAAGAAATGGGCGCAGAATTTTTTGATGGCGCGGGCATTGGCATTAAGCCGATCAGCGCGTTTGGCAGCAAACGCCTGGTGCGCGCCGCGATTCAATACGCGATTGATCGCAAGCGTAAGAGCGTGACACTGGTGCATAAGGGCAATATTCAGAAATTCACCGAAGGCGCGTTTATGCGCTGGGGCTATGAAGTGGCTAAGAATGAATTTGGCGACGTGACCATTTCATGGGCTGATGTGGAAAAGAATCATGGCGGCAAAGTGCCTGAAGGCAAAATCCTGATTCAGGACGTGATTGCTGATATTAGCTTTCAGAAGATGCTGCTGCGCCCCAGTGAATTTGATGTGCTGGCGACGCCGAACCTGAATGGTGACTATCTGAGCGACGCAATTGCGGCTGAGGTGGGCGGCGTGGGCATTGCCCCCGGCGCGAATATTGGCGATGGCGTCGCTTTGTTTGAGGCGACACATGGCACTGCGCCCAAGTATTCAAATCTGGACAAGGTGAACCCCGGCTCACTGCTGTTTAGCGGCGTGATGATGCTGGAATATCTGGGATGGGATGAAGCCGCCAATCTGATCACCTCAGGCTATGAAAAGACGCTGGATCAGAAAATTGTGACCTATGACTTTGCCCGCCAGATGGAAGGCGCGAAAGAAGTAAAGACAAGCGAATTCGCGACGGCGATCATCAATAATTTCTAGCCCATTCGGGGATTGACGGTATGATCAAGACGGGTGGCGCGTAAAATGCCGCCCGTTTTTGATTTTGCCGGACTACCGGCGCGCTATCATCCTATGCTAACCCTGCAACCTGTATTTTCTTTATGAGGGATAGGCCGCGTCTGTTACAATTATCGGGATGTGATTACGAGTTTACAGGGTGCTTGACCGGGAGTTTACTTGACTAACGATAAGCCATGCGTCCTCATCGTGGATGACGATATTCTCAACCGGGAGCTGCTGCAAACTGTGTTTGAGCGCAGTGGTTTTAAGGTGCTTTATACCAGCAATGGGGCATCCGCGATCACAATGGCAAAGGAACAACTGCCAACCGTGATCGTTTGCGATGTACGTATGGGGGCTATGAGCGGATATGAAGTTTGCGCGGCGCTTAAACAATCGCCTGAGACAAGCGCAATCCCGTTTATTATTTTGACCGCGTTGGAGAATGAAGCGGAACGGCAGAAGGCGCTGGATGTGGGCGCCGCTGATTTTATCCCCAAGATGCGGGGATGGCAGGTACTCTTAGAGCGTGTAAAAACCCTCATTTCATGAAGGTATCGCAGGTGTAATGGGATACGGATCGCGATATGCCCGACGAGGTGGGGGGCCTCCGGCATGGCTCATTTTTCTGGTTGCAGTGGCGCTGGTGTTTGGCGCATATTACCTGATTCGCGGCGCGCAGGATTTCGTCGCTACGGGGGGATTAGGCGTTGATGAAGCCACCGCCAGAGCGCAGATCGTCGCCAGCGCTACCGCAAACCGCGTTACACGGATGGCGACGCAGCAGGGCGGCGGCATTCAACTGCTGCCAACGGGAACGCCGCTGCCTGAATGTATAGATTTTCGCGTGGTTGTGCCTAACGCGGTTGTACGCAGCGGGCCATCTTCCGCCGGGGCGATTGTGACAGGCTATCCTGAGGGAACGGTTGTATGCGTGATCAGCCGCGCAGCGCCGGATAGCGAATGGTATTTAATTGATCAGAACCCACGCACCCGACGAATTGAAGAAGCCTTCATGCATGAGGAAGTGATTGACGCGGTTAACCCCACGCCAACGCCTTCAAACACGCGCACCCCGATGCCATCGGTAACGCCTGCGCCCACCAGCGAAAATCCATCAGCAACGCCTACGCCAACACCTTCAAACACGCTTCCGCCAGATTTCCGGCCTACAATACCCGGCGCGCCTAATCTGGCTACAATTACGCCTGAAGGAACTGAAACGATCAGCGAAGCAAACGGATGAGGCGAGAGCAGCGGCGCCTGGAAGCAAAACGGGCGAACCATTGGCTCGCCCGTAAGATTGACTGCTTGAAACCGGATTGTTACGCCTGAACTTCGGCTAATTCGTGGCGGCGATAGCGGGTTAGCAGGGGATATTCAACCACCAGCGCCGAACCAGCGCGCAGCACCGCACCAACCAACATCACGGTGACCAGACTAATGCCGCCTGAAACCAGCAAGCTGCCGATCATTGGCCCCAAAAAGGCGGAAAAGCCTATCACCTGCTGATAAGCAGTGGCATAAGCCGCGCTATCTTCAACCGGGGTGTTTTCAGTAAAAAAGCCGAACAGCCCGATCATTGCCGCTGCTGCCCAGCACCCGCCGGAAATTGCCGCGCCAATCAACGTCAGATACAAGTTTGGCGAAAGCGCAAAGATGACAGCCGCAATCGCCGTGCCAAACATCATGATGGCGATCATCGCGCGATTGCCGATTTTACGGACGATACGCGGGGTTAACACGGCCATCAACGCACCAGCACCTAATTCAATCATGCCAAATACGGCCATGAAGCCTTCGGTTGCGCCGCGCTCTGCCACCAGGAAGATTGGCGTGACCGACACCAGAAAGGTGAAGGTGATTTGAACCACCGAAGTGACCAGCGCCACCTGACGGAATTTTGGCGATTTCCACGGGCTGAAAGGGCTGCTCTTGCACGTATTGTTCGCGGGCAGGGGGTCGGTGCGAATCGCATTACAATGCTTAAAGCTGAACATGGCCGCGATAAAGGCAACGCCGAACATGATCTGATAATTTAGCGGGTAGGGCGCTTTTTCCAGCAGAATACCGAAGGCTAACGCGCCAAGCGCCAGCATGATATTCAGCCACAGCGCGCGGTGGCTCAACAGCCTGGGCATGGTATTTTGCGAAACTGAGCCACGCATCATATCCATGAACACCACGCCAGCGATTCCTTGCGGGATTGCAGGCAGCGAGATTGAAATGATCAGCCACAGTGGGCGCAGGTGTTCAGGCAGCAGCGGCGCGAAAGCCGGCAGGATGAACATCAGGCGCATGCCCAGCCCAGGCCATGAAAGCGCCCGTTCGCGGGTGGTATAGCGCCGCTGCCACACGCCCCCCAGACCTGACGAGAATAACAAGATCAAAGAAGGTAGGGCGGTAATGAGGCCGATTTCAGTTGGACTTGCGCCAAGCCTGATTGCATAGACAGAGAGAAAACGTGATGTTGCTGCAAGCGCCAGGCCGAACCAAGCAATATCGAACACCAGGTGCCGAAAGTTCGCTTGCTCGAACTGCGACGATGTGTGATGGAAGGACATGATTTTCCGTTGGAGATGGAGCCCGTTTTGAAGCTACAATAGAGTATGTCAGAGTATTTTTCGCCGTCTATCAGTCCATCTTTATACTTGGACTGGATGGTCTTATGATAGCTAAGCGATCGCGCTCAATTTTACGCTTAAGCCCGCCTGAATAACGTGCCAATCAGAGAAACGTAGGGCAGGCGTTGGGAGGAAGTCATGTCGTTTTTTGGGAAGAGCAAGCAGTCGGAGTCGCTTCCACGTATTGCAGGGGATCCGATTACCCCGCGATCAGAGGCGCCACATATTGCGCCGCCGCCCGCACCAGTAGGCTTTGAAACTGTGTTGGGCGCAAACTCGGTGCTTGAAGGCTCGCTGCGCAGCAATGCGAATGTGCGTTTGGACGGCACATTTACCGGTGAATTAGAAATTGGCGGAAATGTGCTGGTGGGTGAAACGGCCAAGATCACGGCCGATATCAATGCTAAGAACATCTCGATTGCGGGGGCAGTACGCGGTAATGTGAGCGGGAAAAAAGTACAGCTCTTGCGTACAGGCAGAATCTGGGGCGATATTCGGGCACAGGCATTGACCACCGAAGAAGGCGCGTTCATTGATGGCAAAATTACGATGGTGGGGGGTGAAGGTAACGGCGGGGTGCCAACATTTGATACGCCGCATCCCGAACCGAGCGGCGCGGAGCGGGTTGTTGCCGCGTTGACGCCTGAAACGCCGCCAGTTGCGCCAGAAGAAACCAACATGATTGAAGAAGGCGCGCCTGCTGCTGAAATTCCTGAAGATACGCCGGAAGAAGTGATTCTTGAGGCAATAGAGGCAGAGGAAGAGGCAGCGGAAACGAAGGAATGATCAAAGTTTTGTTCGTGTGCGCTGGCAACATTTGCCGCTCGCCGATGGTTGAAGCCGTTTTTCGCGATCTGGTTGCTAAAGAAGGGCTTGATGACCAGTTCTATATTGATTCGGCGGGCACAGGCAGTTGGCACGTAGGCGAACAGGCGCATGTTAATACACGCGCCATCTTGAAAGCCGCAAATATTGCCTATGATGGCCGCGCAAGGCAGGTGAGCCGGCAAGATTTGGACAATTTTGATTATGTGCTGGCGATGGATAACGAAAATCTGAGCAATTTGCGGCAGATCACCGCCATGCCTTACGCCGAGATCTCGATGTTTCTGGCTGACGCGCTGTTTGATGGCAGCGTTTCAGAAGTTGAAGTGCCGGATCCATACTATAACGGTCGGTACGAGATCGTCTTTCAACTGGCAAATGCTGGAAGCATCGCGCTGCTCAAGCGAATTCGCGCAGAACGGGGGATTTAGGGCGGTTTACGAGCCGCCCTTTTGACCAGCTTATTTGCCTGTCCACACCGGCTCGCGTTTTTGGGCAAAGGCAAGGAAGCCTTCAGGCCCATCTTCGCTGCTTAAGATCGCTTTCTGGTTTTCTGCCTCACGGGCTAAGGACGAGCTGTAATCGCTGTCTAATGCCGCCAGCATGGCTGCTTTACCCCGACGCAGCGCCTGCGGCGATTTTCTGCTGATTACACCGGCAAATTTCAGCACTTCATCCGTGAAGGTTTCAACCGGATAGCAGTGGTTGGCTAGCCCGATCTGTACCGCTTCCTGCGCGGCAACGTCGCGGCCAGTGAACATCATTTCCATAGCGCGCCCTGTCCCCACCAGACGAGGCAGCAGGTACGTGCCGCCGCCATCGGGGATTAGCCCGACGCGAATGAATAACTCGGCAAACTTTGCGCGTTCGCTGACGAGGCGAATATCACAGGCCAGCGCCATATCGCAGCCGATGCCAGCCGCGAAGCCATCTACTGCGGCAATCACAGGCCAAGAGGATAGGCGAATGGTTTTAAGGGTGGGGCCGTAAACTTCTGTGAGCATATAAAACGTATTTTCAGGGGTGTAACCATTTTCAATAGCTTTTTTAATATCTGCGCCGGACGAGAACGAACCATTCGCGCCGGTCAGAACGATGCAGCGGGTGCCGTCGTGTTCACACGCCAGCAAGGCTGCACGAAGCGCGTTCATCAGTTCGTCATCAACCGCGTTGCGTACTTCAGGGCGGTTCATGGTGAGAACGGTGACGGCTTCATAACGATCAATATTTAAGACGGCCATACTTCACTCCTCATCTTCTTCGGTGTCATCGTCACTTTCAAACAGCATCGCGGGCATTTTGGCGGCGGCTGTACTACGAGAGGCGGCTTTAGCTGAAGACTGCGCGCGTGCAGGTTTAGGCGGGGTTGAGCGGGCTTTGAGAACTTTTTGGATTTCACCGACAAGTACGGCGCTGTTATGGTAATCGCCTTTCAGCGGCACATACACCCAGAATGAAGCCGGAATGAGGACTGCGCCTAATACGGGATTTCCGCTCAGGATCAGGGCAACTGCGATGATGATCAGCGCCCCGATAATGATCATTCTGCCACGCGAATCAACACCGCCGGCCACTGTGCCATTCAGTACCGTGATACCAGATTGACGTTCCAATTTACCGTTTAAGCGCGTCGTTCGGCTAAATTTCCCGATCACCGGCGTGGTGACGCTGACCGCGAATGAGCCGCTTTTCTCGATCCAGCCGTCCATTGCCAGACGGGTGCTGGTTCCTTTCTGATGCAAGCGCTCAGAAATGGCCGTTAGCGACTGCGGGATCGTTTTCTCGGTGTACAACGTGACTTGCACAATCAACCCTCAAGCTGAGAACAACTAAATCATAGGGATAGAAACGCCGCCATCAATTACAAATACCTGCCCGGTGGTGAAAGCTGATGCTGGCGATGCCAGATACAGCGCGATACCTGCTATATCTTCTGGCTGCCCCACGCGCTGCGCGGGCGTTCGGGAAAGCACCATGTCCATAAGCATCTCATTTTCCCAGATGGCGCGGGCAAACTTGGTTTGCACCAGCCCCGGCGCGATGGCGTTACACTGGATGTTGTCTGAGGCAAGCTCCATTGCCAGCGTTTGGGTGAGGTTGATGACCGCCGCTTTGGTCGTGCTATAGACGCCTTGCATTCTGCCGGGGCGAAGGCCGTTTATGGAGGCTACGTTGATGATTTTACCGCCGCCGCGCGAACGCATGAGAGGCACAACCTGCTGGCATAACCAGACATTGCCCAATAGATTCACTTCGACAGTTTTCTGCCACATGCTGTCTTCAGCTTCGAGGATTGGCCCAAAGTGGGGGTTGGTGGCGGCATTGTTGACCAGAATATCTACCCCGCCATAGGCTTCGACAGTTTGCGCAACTACAGCCTGAAGCTGGCTTTTATCGCCATTGTGCGCTTGCAGCGCCAGCACATCTGCGCCATTAGCGCGCAGCACCTCTGCCGCTTCCTGAAGGCCTTCCGCCTTTCGCGCCGTGATCACCACCTTTGCGCCGGCGCCAGCCAGGGCTGCGGCAATGGCGAGGCCAATACCCCGCGTGCCGCCAGTGACAATAGCAATTTTGCCGCCGAGATCAAACATGGGCGATGCGGAAGAACTCATCGAAATTTCTCCGTAATAAGGCTGTTTTTGTAGTCGGGATTATAACCTATCCTTACGCGCGCGCGCCGGGTTTTTTGCTACACTTTTATCGGGAAAGAGGTTTGGCTCATGACCATCTACGACATTACCCGGACGGTTACGCCAGAAATTGCTGTTTGGCCGGGCGATCAGCATTACAGCGTAAAGCTATCTGCAAGCCTTGAGCAAGGCGATTCTGTTAATTTGACGACGCTTGTATTAAGCCCGCATACAGGCTCACATGCAGATGCGGCTTTCCATACTGAACATGGCGGCACACATCCTGCTGCTGAAAAGCTGGATGCCTTTCTGGGGATTGCCCGTGTCGTTACCGTCAGCAAGCGCGATGGGGCGCTGCTGCCTTCGGATTTCCCTGAAGGATCGCTGGAGGGGGTGCAGCGCCTTCTGATTCATTCGCATGTAAGTGATTCACCAGATGAACGGTGGCCGGATGTATTTCCCTATCTGAGCGAGATATTGATACAGCAATTTGCAGAACAGGGTGGGCTGCTCATCGGCCTTGATTCACCGTCGGTAGATGCGTTTGATAGCAAGGCGCTTCACTGCCATCATGCGTTACGGCGCTGCGGGCTATTCAACCTTGAAACGCTGTGCCTGGCGGGGGTACCTGATGGAGATTATGAGTTAATCGCGCTGCCGTTGAAGCTGGATTTGGCCTGCGCTTCGCCAGTACGCGCGATATTGCGAACGCTTTAGGGGGAAAGATGGGAAGTTTTTGGTCAGTCCTCTTATTTGTCATTTTTGCGCTGGTGCTGCTGTTTGGCTACGTGGCGATGCGCCGAAAATTCATGCGCACAGGCTATGTGGCTGCCTATATGCTGATCGGCTCCATCGCTGCCATGTTTCTGGTTTCGCTGACCTCTGGCAACAGCATCTTTCAAGCGGCGTTTATAGGCATTTGTATTGGCGGTGTGTTTAGCGGCATCACCGCCTCTATTGCCT
Source organism: Chloroflexi bacterium OLB15 (assembly GCA_001567085.1). GTDB lineage: Bacteria > Chloroflexota > Anaerolineae > Aggregatilineales > Phototrophicaceae > Flexifilum. The sequence goes on along the minus strand of LMZS01000072.1, from coordinate 28,107 downwards.
GGTACTTTCAACGCGCAGAAGCGCGAAAACTTGCGTCTACTCAACCAGAAAATACCAGCATTGAGTAATTTCCAGCGCCAGTAAAATTAAACCGCGATGCTTCCAGGATGTAAGTGTCGTTGCGCGGAAGCTCAATGCGGAAAAGCTGGGCGTTGATTCCTAGCTCTGGATCGTCGGCATCATCGTTGCGCGCTAATGGCCGCCCATCTGAAAGCATGATGGTCAGCAGCGGATCGAGGTCACCGCTTTCAGCACGCAGGGTGACGGTGATAATCTGCCCCCGCTGCCCTTGAAATACCCAGCGATCCACAGGCATGATATCGCTCAAAGCGCCGGTTAAGGTGATAGCCTGCTCTTCCAGCGCAAACGTGCGATCAAGGGTAAGCGCCAATGCGTAACTGCCCTCTCCTGAAATACGGCTGACATTTACGGTGTATGTTCCCGATTCCGGTAAGGTGAAACTGGGGATATAAGAGTCGTAATTCCCCCATAAGGCAATACCCTGCTGGTCGTCATTTTCCGCGATCACCGCGCCAGAAGGGGAGATTAGGGTCAACACCATATCCAGCGTGTCCCGCCGCAGCAAATCTGCTGCGGCGAGCGTGATCACCTGACCTGCTTCGCCTGCAAACTGCCATTGCTGGCTGGAAATGCGTTCGCTGAGGGTGCCAAGCACAGGGGCAAAAGGCACGATAGTGGTGCTGCCTACGCGATTTGGAGAAGCCGAAGTTGTGAGCAGGCCGATATGACCATCGCTCCAGCCGATCATCAGGTCGCCAGATGGCGCAAAGTCCAGCGTAGAAATGCCCGCTAAGCCAGCAGTTATGGGGGTAATTGTGCCATTTGCAGCGGCGCGGACGATAATGCCATCCTGAAGCGCAACCGCCAGCCAGCCATCAGGATGGACGGCGGCATCAATGACCTGATCTGGCGAATATGGAAGCCAGAATTTGAGTTCAGGCAAGATGTCCTGGCTGTTGAGCATGGACACCGCCCCTGACACGCTGCTGTCTATTAGCGACTGGAGCCATTCCACAACAACGATCTCGCTGTTTGAAGCGCCAGCAATCGGGGTGGCGGCGGCGTTGAAATTGAGCGGGAAGGTGCGTTCACGGCTGACGCCGACAGTTCGCAGCATATAAGCGTTTTCAGCGTGATCTACCGCATAAATGGTGCCGTCCTGAGTCGCAAAGACCGATTCAGGTGCGTTTGCGCCGAAGCTGCCAACAGACGATGCCCAACGACGATCTCGCCCAAGCACCTGCAAACAGCGGCAGACGCTATCGCCGACGTAAATATTGCCGTCGCTGCCGATGGCGATCCCTGTGGGGGTTGAGGGGTTGAGAAATGGGTACGCGCCGATCAGCCCGCCGTTGAGGTCAAACTCGATAACGCCCTGCTGGGTGACAGCATAGATACGATCTGCACTGGCTGTGATCCCGGCAACGCGGGGCTGCAAAGTATCTATAACCACGCCAAATTCAGGAATGGGGACAGCCCACGCCAGCGAGTAGCCCGCTGTTTCGGGCAAATAGGCATCATCAAGGGTGATGTTATTCGCAATCAGGGAAAAGTCTGGCGCGGTGCCGAATGCGTAGACAATGCGATGATCCGGGAGCCTGCCAACCCGCGCCTGTACAGGAATACCATTGAGCGTGTTCCGCAAGGTGATCGCCAGTGCATTATCGCCAAACCACTCGCTGTTTGCGGTTGAATAACCAAACAGGTTGCGCGCCGCCAGCGCATCATCAAGTATGGTTAACTGCGAAGGTGGATATACATCCGCCGGGGTGACGATCATCTGGAAGAAGGCATTTGAAGATACATCTTGTGGGGCAAGCGATAAGACGAGATTATCGCCACTCGCTTCTTCCTGCGCTGCCCATCCGGCGGGCAGAAGTATGCCAAGATTGGCGTTTGCCCAGGCGTAAGCTGAACTGGTGGACTGTTCCACAACTTCAGTGGCTTCGGGAGTGGTTTCCTGAGCGAAAATGCCAGCAGCAAAGGTGAACAGTACGAGGGGAAGGAATAGTTTCGCAAAGCGCATGGATCACCGTTTCGAGAGCGTGGCAAGAACCGGCAGTCCCATCTGTTCAATTTCACTGCGCCGCCGGACGAAAGGATCAAGATAGTAAGCTAATGCCGCTAAACCCAGTCCTGCCAGCAGCCCAAGCCCGATTTTGAGGAAGGGCGCAAAACGATTGGGCAGCGAGGGCGCAGAAGCCGACGCTTCGCTGTGGTTCAGCACGCGCACTGAGGCGGGAACGCCGCCTAACTGCGGGAAATAATCAGCGCTGGCGGTTTCCAGGGTAATCATTGCGGCTTCGACGGCGGTATTCAGCGCGGATGCATCTGGATGAGATAGAAATATCTGCCCGACGCTGCGTTCGTTATCTGCCTGAATGCCCAATGCGTTGACATCTACCGCGTCACCGGTGGCTTCAGCAATTTCCGCCTTAAAGCTGCTGCTGCGTACCCAATCGGTGAAGGCATTTACCACCAGTTCAGAGGAAAGCCACAGGTCTTGATAATCGCCAGTTTCGCGGGGAATAGCTTCCATATCCTGAAAAGCAGTGTAACTGATTTGCGCGGCGTAACCGCCAGAAACTGCGGTGCGATTAAAAATGTCTGGCGCGGCAAAAACTGCGGCAATGATGGCGGGAATTAGCACAAGCCACCAGCGCCCTAAAAAGATGCTCAGAATGGTACGTAATTCCAAAGGACTAACCTCAGATGTATAAGGTCACGGTTATTATAGCTGTGAAGGCGCGGGTTGCACGTTAATCAGGAAGAAAGTCTTATTTTGTGAAGCTGCGCCAAGCATTTTCAATATATGAGCTGATCTGCCGATCATAGACCTGAGTATCAAACTGGAGGGCATGTGCGCGTAATGCTCCGGTGCTGTAATCGTTTGCATTAAATTCAGACAGCGCTTTTACAAGGCTATCCACCGTCATTTCATTGAACAGCACGCCTGTTTTGCCGGGAATGACCGTATCTAGTGCGCCGCCGCCTGCATAGGCGATCACCGGGCGACCTGCCGCCTGCACCTGAACTGGCGTGATGCCGAAATCTTCCAGCCCCGGAAAGATGAATGCCCGGCAGCGCGCCATCAATGCGGGCAGTTGATCATCAGGCACATAGCCAAGAAACTCGACTGTAGGGCCAGCCATTGACTTTAGACGTTCAAGATCGCGCCCCTTGCCGCCAATTTTGAGCGGTAGGTTTAAGCGTGTGCAGGCTTGCACAGCCAGATCAATGCGCTTGTAGGGGATCAACCGCGAGACGATTAGGAAGTAATCATCATGCTCTGCCATTGGCTGAAAGCGGGTAGTGTCTACAGGCGGATAAATGATAGTGGAGTCGCGCTGGTAGTATTTTTGAATACGCGCCTGAATCTCAGTGGAAATAGCGATGAAGTGATCTACACGTTTTGCGGCTGCAAAATCCCATTTTTTGAGGCCAGCGATGAGCGGGCGCAACACGATCTCGCTGCTTTTACCTAACCCCTCACGGGCGATATAGCTGTCTAAATCCCACACATACCGCGTAGGCGCGAGGCAGTAGCAAATATGCAGGGTGCGGTTTCCATGATGCAGACCATGACAGAAGCCGCTTTTGTTGCTGAATACAACATCGTATTCAGAAAGATCAAGGCCACCCCACGCGGCGGGGTAAAACGGCAAAAAACGCTGATGCTTATGATGGATGCCGGGTAAGCGATCAATCCACAATGTGCGAATATCCCACTGACGGTAAAAATCAGGCATCTTTTCCGGCGCATAAATGCTGGTGTAGACTGGCGATTCAGGGTACATGCCCACCAACACTTCCAGCACGTCTTCAGCGCCGCCACGTTGGTTCAGCCAGTCATGAACGAGTGCCAGCTTCATGATTAAAAAAGCCGCGCGCGGATGGGCGCAAAAGAGCGACGATGTACTGGCGAGGGGCCAAGATGATCCAATGCCTGCTGATGCTGCCCGGTGCCATAGCCTTTGTGTTCGGCAAAACTGTAACCGGGATACTGCTCATTGAGGGCGATCATCAGATGGTCACGATGCACTTTGGCGAGAATGCTGGCAGCAGCGATACTTAACGAGCGGCTGTCGCCCTTGATCAGCGGCGTAAACGGTGTGTTGTGATAATTCCAACGCAGCGCATCAAGCAGCAGATGATCAGGCGCGCAGCCATCATGGCAAATTGCATCCATAGCCCGGCGCATTGCCAGCATCGTCGCTGGAACGATGCCAAGCGCATCAATTTCTTCGTTTGAGGCTTCGCCAACTGCCCAATGCGCGGTGTGTGCCTGCACTTGCAGCGCCAGAGACTCGCGCAATGGCGGGGTTAGCTGCTTGCTATCATTTACGCCGCGAAAGAGATGATGCAGATCAGCATGATCGTGAGGAAGGCAAACGGCAGCCGCGACTACCGGGCCAGCCCATGCGCCGCGCCCGGCTTCATCAATGCCGAACACGCGCAGGCATCCCTGTTCCCAGAGCGCTGTTTCAAATTCCAGCGGGGCTGTTTTCGGCGGTTGTGGGGGCATAGACGCCTTTTCGCCAGTTCTGGCGAATTTGCCAGATTTCGCGCAGCATATTCAGCGAGTCTTGCACTAAACGCATGCGGCTGTCAGGATCGAAATACCAGGTGATCGGCACTTCACGAATTTTGTAACCGCGTTTGAGGGCGATGAACAGGATTTCTACGTCAAAACCGATGCCGTTCATTTGCTGCACAGAGAATAGATCTTCGGCGCTGCGGCGGTTAAACATTTTGAAGCCGCATTGGGTGTCCTCAAATTCGCGGATAGCCATCACTTTGATGATCAGGTTGTTCACACGTCCCATCAGGTGGCGGTATTCTGGCTCGCCGATACGCTGCGCGCCTTTGCCTTCACGGGTGGCGATACTGATATCGTAATCGCCAACGGCGGGCGGCAAAAATTTAACCACTTCTTCAATGGGCATGGAGAGATCGGTATCGCAGATGAAGCGGTAATCGCCATGCGCTGCCAGCATACCGGCTTTAACAGCGCGCCCTTTGCCACGCTCTTTAAGTTGAATCAGGCGCACATAGGGATGGGTTGCCGCATACGCCTGCACAATTTCGGCGGTGCGGTCTTTGCTGCCATTATCAACGACGATCACTTCTGCTGAATAATTTTGCGTTTGGAGAAAAGAATCAATTTTCTCAAGGCTAGGCGGAAGCCGCAGCTCTTCATTCAGCGCAGGGATGATGATTGAGAGCAGCGGCAAGGCTGCCGGGCGTTCCTGAGACGACAAATTGGAAACTCCTGTTTCGATTGCCCGTAAGCCAGCGCATGGCCGGCAGTTACGAAACTAATCCTGAGGCGGCGAAAGCTGCGATTCCAACTCTGCGACGGAAACCTGCCGCAGATGCTGCACCTGCCGGCGCTTGCCTAACTGCTTTGGCACCCCCAGCCATCCGGCAATCATACCGCGCAAATGCGCGCGCGCTTCTTTTCCGCGCCATGCCCGCAGCGCGGCAAAAGCTATTTTTGCCTGCCTGCGCATTATCTGGCGGAAATATTTACGCCACAGCTCAGCCGGATAATTCTTGACCAGCAGCCACAGGCTGTTGCGCCCATCATAATAACTGGCGGTGGCGCCGCCCCCTGTAGCCGAAAGATGATGATAAACGACCGCTAGCGGTGTGTAAAGACAGCGCCAACCTGCCAACTGCGCGCGCCAACCTAGATCAACATCTTCCAGCAGGAAGAAGAAATCGTCGTCCAGCACCCCGATCTGATCCAACATGGCACGCCGGTAGGCGCTGGAACCGCCGCACGCGCTAAAGACAAATTGTTCATGATCGAAATCGGCATGATCCTGCTGCCAGACCCCGCGATTACCCGCACGACCATCGGTTGTGAAAAAATCGCCAGCCGTGTGGATGCGATCACGCTGGTCAAACAACAGCATTTTGCTGGCTACGCTGCCGATTTCGGGATGGCGGTTAAAAGCGTCCATCACCGCCGCTGCCCAGTTATCATCAGCTTCAGTGTCATTGTTGAGCAGCGATAGATATTCACCGCCAGCGATGGCTATGCCAGCATTACAAGCGCCTGTAAACCCACGATTTACGGGCAGTTCAAGCAAGATTACCTGCGGATAATGCTGCTTGATATAAGCCTGCGATCCGTCGGTTGAGGCGTTATCCACGACGATGATTTCTAAAGGCGAATAGTTCTGTCGCAAAAGCGCGTCCAAACAGGTTTTTAGATATTCACGCCCATTCCAGTTTGGAATGATCACTGAGAACAGCGGGGAATCGATCATGAACGCAGCAAGCCTTCACGATCCAGAAACGCGGCTACAGCGTCCTGCCATGAGCGTAATGTAATGCCAACCACTGTTCCGGCGAGATTTTCTAACGGCGAGAATGGGGGCGGGGTGGATGCGCGCTGCCAACTGGCGGACAGGATAGGCTCGATAGCAACGTGGTTGAATCCGGCGTTATCCAGCACATAGCGGGCAAATTCGTAGCGCGAGCAGCAGCCTTGATTCACGAGGTGGTAAGTGCCACAGCGCTCTATATCTACTAGTTGGGTTAAAGCAGCAGCCAGATCATCCGTGTATGTTGGGCTGGCGACCTCATCCGTGACCACTTTGAGCGGCTTTCCTTCGGCGGCGGCACGGAGGATAGATTGGATGAAGTTTTTCCCGCCATGCGCGAATAGCCATGAAGTACGCACAATCTGATGACGGGGAGATGCTTCCCGTACCATCTGTTCGCCCACCCACTTGCTGTAGCCATAGGGATTGACGGGGTTGGTGATGTCATATTCGCGATAGGGGCGGCTCAATTTGCCGTCAAACACTTCGTTACTGCTAATGTAGATCACGCGGGCGTTTATGGCTGCGGCGGCCTGAGCGACATGCCCCGCGCCAAAGCCATTTTGTACGATGGCGCGGTCAGGCTCTTTCGCGCAGCCGTCAACATCCGTCCAGGCTGCTGCATGAATGATCATTTCTGGCGCGATTTCCTTGATCAGATCGCGGGTGGCGTTGAAATTGGTGACATCGAGTTCTTGAATATCAATGCCGGTCAAAGCATGGTTTTTGCCGGCGAGCTGTGCGAGCAGCGCACTACCCAGCCTGCCGCGCGCGCCAGTGATCAGGACACGCATTAGTGGGTACTCCAGTATTCAAAAACATCTTCAACATCGGCACGCCATTCCGCAACCAAATCGCCAAAGTCACGCTTGAGGGGGGCGGTATCGGAAAAGTAGCCGCCGCCGGGCATGCCGGTTGCTTTCCTGACGACCAGCGCACAGAGCTGGCGATGCCCTTTGGCGTATTCTTCATGGCATACTTCGCGCAGCAGTTGGGTGAAGATAAACGAGTGTGGGTATAAGCCTACGCCAGGGATGCGCAGGCATAATTCCGAATAGGTGATAAGTTCGCGCTTGCGGGCGGCATCAATGAGGGCGGCGCGCATTTCTTCTTTAGCGGTCGCCTTTTCAGCGGTGGTGAGCTTGTATTTTGCCGCACGCATGGTGTGATTATCCTTCAGATGCGGCTAAACGCGCCGCATACTGCTGGCGGTAGTATTCGAGATAATCGCCCGTCTTGATTTTGCGCCACCACCAGGCATTATCGCGATACCAATTTACGGTGGCTTCTAACCCGTCGGTGAAATTAAACTGCTGCTTCCAGCCCAGCGCGCGCAGCTTGTCGCAGTTCATGGCGTAACGGCGATCATGGCCTTCGCGGTCAGGCACATGCTTGATCAGGTTTTCGGATTTGCCTAAAAGCGATAGCAGCCTATGGGTGACATCAATATTTTCATGTAAGTCTTCCCCTGCGATGTTATAGGCTTCGCCAGCTTTGCCGTGATGCAACGCGGTATCAATGCCGGTTACGTGATCCTCAACAAACAGCCAATCGCGTACCTGTTTGCCATCGCCGTATACGGGAAGCCGGTGATCATCAATGGCTTCAGTGATGAAGAAGGGGAGCAGCTTTTCGGGATACTGATACGGCCCGTAGGTGTTGCTGCCGCGCGTAACCACTGTATTCATGCCGTGTGTGATGTGATAGGCGCGCACCATCATTTCGCCGCCTGCTTTGCTGGCAGCATAGGGGCTGTTGGGCGCGAAACCATCGGTTTCCACCGAGAAACCGGCGTGGATGTCGCCATAGACCTCATCGGTAGAGACGTGCAGGAAACGTTCAATGCCATGCTGCTTCGCGGTATCCAGCAGGATGTAGACGCCGACAACATCGGTATGGATGAACGCATCTGCCTGCAAAATACTGCGGTCTACATGGCTTTCGGCGGCGAAATTGACGACAGTATCGATTTCATATTCGTTGAAAGATCGCTGCACAACGGCACGATCCGCAATATCGCCCTGTACGAAACGATAATTCGGCTCATCGGAGATTGGCAGCAGGTTCTCAAGATTGCCGGCATACGTCAGCTTGTCGTAAACGATGATGTTGTACTGCGGATAGGCGTGCACCATGTAGCGGGCAAAAGCGCTGCCGATAAAACCTGCCGCGCCGGTGACGAGAATATTTTTCATGAATGCTCTCCGCTGGCGTTTGCCGGTGGCGTAAGGCGAATGACGGTTGTTGCTGCATCTTCAACTGCTGGCGCTGGTGATGGCTGCTGCCTGATGACGAATTTTTCAATGGCGCGGGCAACGCCATGATCGTCATTTGAGGCTGTGACATGAACGGCAGCATCTTTCACGATCTGCTCGGCTTGCCCCATTGCGACCCCGACGCCCACCAGTTGAAGCATTTCGATGTCATTTTCAGCATCGCCAACGGCCATCACTTCAGCAGGCGAAATCTTCAAGTCCTGGAGAAGGGTAGCCAGCGCAGGGCCTTTTCCTGATCCCAGCGGCAGCATTTCCAGCATATTGCTTAACCCGGCTTGCACTAACCGGGCAGCGCCACCCAGTTGAATATTCAACTGCCAGCGCAGCGCCGTGATCGCGCGAGGCTCGCCAATCATCATAATCTTGTTGATTGGCAGCGTTCCGACGACGTTTTGCAGCGCGCCGATAGCTTCGGGAACTGGCTCGTGATATTTGGTCGTGGATTCACTCATGTCAGCATTCACACTGCGCGCCAGGATGCGGGTGCCGCTGTAAGCAATGACCGAGAAATCGCGATCATCCACATAGGTGATTACACGGCGCAGTAAATCTGGATCAAGCGTTTTCTGATGCGTGATTTTGCCGGAAGCGTCATAAATGGCGGTGCCTTGCAAATAGATGCCGTAAGTTTCCAGCTTCAGATGTTTGATCAGGTGGACAGCGGAATTACGTGATTTGCCGGTTGCCAGAATGATCTGTACATGTTGATTTGCGGCATCACGCAGCGCTTTTTCGACTTCGGGTGTGAGTTCGTGCTTGCTATTGAGCAGCGTACCGTCAATATCCAGCGCAATTGCTCGAATAGTCATTTCGCTCATTCGTAAGTGGTTTCCTTCAATTTGTTCAGATAATTTCTACGCTGCTGTGATCGCCAAGATTCATGGTCAGGGCAAGTGGGCGCGTTTCACGGCGTAAGACTTTAGCATAGCGACCGATCAGGCTGTCATGCAATCTAGCCGGAAGGTGGCGAATTTCGCTGTGCTCCAGCACGATACAGCGGTCTATTTCGCATCGATCAACGACGACATGATGATAAATGCTGGTGTGCGGCCCGATATAACTATCGCGGATAATCGTCCCTTCGCCGATGATAGATGGCCCGCGCACAATGCTGTTGATAATTTGCGCGCCAGATTGGATCGTCACCCGCCGGTCTACCTGCGAATTTTCAATCACCGCATCCGGCGCAATGGCTGGCGTTGTTTCATCAAGTACGCTGGCATTGGCTTCCAGCATATCGGCGGCCTTGCCGGTATCAATCCACCATCCCTGATGTACGTGGGGCTGCACCACATAGCCATGATCTATTAGCCACTGGATCGCATCTGTGATCTCATATTCACCCCGCTGGGATGGTTGAATGCTGTTCACGGCTTCAAAAACATGGTGGTCGAACATGTAAATGCCCACTAAAGCCAGATTGCTGGGCGGGTTTTGCGGCTTTTCGATGAGCTTCTCAATCGAGCCGTCTGCGCGTAGTTTCGCAACGCCGAAGGATCGCGGGTTGTCTACCTGTTTCAGCACAATCTGGCTGTTCCACTCATGGTTGGCAAAGTCAGCGATTAAGGTTTTGATGCCACCTTGAATCACGTTATCGCCAAGAAACATCACAAAGCGGTCATCGCCGATGAACGGCTGAGCGATCTTGACAGCGTGGGCGAGGCCATCGGGTGAGGCTTGCAAGATGTATTCGATGTGGACACCCCAACGCGAACCATCCCCAACTGCCGCGCGAATTTCGTCCCCTGTATTCGGCGCGATGATGATCCCAATTTCATTGACGCCAGCATCGCGGATCAACTCAATCACACGGACGAGTACCGGTTTATTGGCGACGGGGACGAGCTGTTTTGCCAGTGTATAGGTGAGAGGATAGAGTCGTGTGCCTTTACCACCGCTGAGGATCAGCCCTTTCATCGCCACTCTCTCCATGTGCGCCACAATTACAAATACGAAAGATGATACTGCTGGCTAGCCTAGCGCATATCTGCGCGTGAAGCGTTGGTCAGCACGGCACCCAGCAAGCGGGCATGAATACGGTTGAGTTCATCGCGCGCTCTCGCAACCTGATCGCGCCGTGTGCTTCCTGTTTTGACCACCAGCAAGATGCCATCCAGCCTTGAAGCCAGCAGCGCGGCATCGCTGGCGCTCAACACCGGCGGGGCATCGAAAATGACGTAATTTGCGCGCGCTTTCAAAACGCCTAAAACTTCGCTCATGCGCTGGCTGCTAAACAAATCTGAAGGCACAGGGGGAAGCGCCCCGCTAGGCAGCAGCGCTAAATTCTCAACTTCAGTTTGTACCAGCGGCGGATTAGCCATCGCTTCAGGCTCAAGCATCATAGTGGTTAGCCCGCGATCATTCTTAACCCCCCAAACAGTATGCTGGGCGGGGTTACGCAGATCGCCATCCACAAGGATTGTTTTGCTGCCAGACTGGGCGAAGGTGACGGCAAGGTTCGCAATCGTTTCGCTTTTGTCGTCGTCGTTTTTTGCGGACGTGATCACCAGGGTGGTCAGGGTACGTTCAACGCCGCTGAAGATCAGGTTTGTACGCAGCGTGCGGAATGCTTCGGCAGCAGAGGAACGGGGATCTGTCAGGGTAATGAGCTTTGCGTTCGCCATGAAAATCCTCAATCTTTGTGGGGAATACTGGCTAATACTGGTAAATCGAGCGCGCGTTCTACGTCATCGCGGCGGCGTACCGTGCTGCTCTCAAGATATTCCAGAACGAATACCAGAATTACGCCTAGTAACGCCCCTAAAATGCCGCCTGCGATGGTGTTGATCAGCACGTTAGGCGTGGTGCTGGTCGGGCATTTGGGGTTATCTACAGGAATCGCTTCGATACGATCCTCAAGACGCGAACGCTGGTTTTCAGTGTTGCGGTATACCACCAGTTGATCGCCCCATACACGGGCAACATCGCTGGCGATGGCGCAATCCTGTAATTCCACGTCAATTTGGACGGTGAGGAAATCGCGATTAGATTGGATGGTGACATCACCGAGCAAATCGGTGGGGGTCATATCCAGTTGAAGGTTATCAATGACCTGTTGGGCGATTCGCGAGCTATTCAGATAGATCTGATATGAATTCATCAGACGAGTAGCAGCTTCAGTAAGGCCAAGGTCATTACGCGCCGGTTGAATTAAGATCACCTGCGAGGCGCGGTAGATCGGTGTAATTTGGCGGCTGAAGAAAAACGCGGCGCCAGCAGCGAGCACTGCCAGCAGCACGACAATCCAACCGCGACGCAGCAGAATGCGCCCATAATCATATAGGCTCATCCACCCTCCGTAAGAATCCATGCCGAAACGGCATCATTCTACTCTATCTATTAACTCAGGCGCAGGGCGATTTTGCAACGATTGGACTGCGCGGGGGTTTGTTGGCAGGCGATGGGACAGGGCGGCGCATTCACAAGCCACTCACAGATTACATGTAAGGTAAGGCCTGCTGCACTTACAAAATGAAGATGAGTTGATTGGAAGTAGGCGATTATGGACAATTTCGCAGATAATCTAGAGACTGTGGAAGAAGGCCAAAACTTCGCGTTGATAGAGATGGATCGCAAACTTAATTCACCTGAATTTAAACGCGCGTTTGAGCTTGATTTTCTGCCTGTTAAACGCGGCGCTATTGAGTCTGCGACGGCTGAGATTTTGGAAGCGATAGGGGAAGACCCTGGCCGGGAAGGGCTGCTCAAAACCCCGCATCGCGTGGCGAAAATGTATGATGAACTGCTGGCGGGCTATCGCACGGATCCCTTGAAGCTGATTAACGGGGCGCTGTTTGATGTTGATTACAGCGATATGGTTATCGTAAAAAACATCGAGTTTTACAGCCTGTGCGAGCATCATATGCTGCCATTTTACGGGCATGTGAATGTGGCCTATATTCCCGATGGTAAGGTGATCGGGCTTTCTAAAATCCCGCGCATTGTCGATCTGTTTGCACGCCGCTTGCAGGTACAGGAACGCATGACCCATCAGATTGCTGAATTCGTTCAGGAAGTGCTGCAACCGCAGGGCGTAGCGGTGGTGGCTGAAGGGGTTCATATGTGTGCGATGATGCGCGGCGTAAAAAAGGCTGACGCCAGTATGACCACCAGCTCAATGCTGGGCAGTTTCAGGGAGAATATATCTACGCGCATGGAGTTTATGGAGCACTTGAAGCGGGGCTAAAAGCTGCGCCCATCGTTTAAATAATGAGATTTTGAATGGTGGGCGCTGTTCCCTGAATTTCTGGTATAGGGAAACCCGTTCAAGCGATTGACTCCCTAAATAATCCATAAAAATTACTGGTTCGGCATTGCACAGTAAAACATCGGATGCTATAGTTTTTCTACAACTGAACTCATCACGAGCGGTGGAGGGAACGCGCCCTATGAAACCGCGGCAACCCCCGGAGCCCCGGGACGGTGCCAAGTCCGGCAGAGGGAATCTCTGATAGATGAGAACGTGTACGCAAGCAATGTATACGTCAAAAGCCTCGTCTGTGCGCGAGGCTTTTTTTATTTCCGGTGCGCGAAGTTGCTAATCAAAACACCATCAAGGGAGAGTTCTATGTTAGAGCGACAGCAAGTAAAGCCAGCAACCACGTTTATGACTTCGCCGCGCTATTTCTTCACCTCAGAGTCAGTTTCTGAGGGGCATCCAGATAAAATGTGCGATCAGATTTCGGATGCCGTTCTCGACGAAATACTTTCGCGCGATCCTAATGCCCGCGTGGCCTGTGAATGTTCAACCACCACTGGCGTGGTCTTCGTGTTTGGCGAGATAACCACCAGCACGTATGTAGACATTGAAAAGATTGTTCGCGAAACCGTGACCAATATCGGGTATACGCGCGGGAAATATGGCTTTGACGCGGATACCTGCGGCGTGATGGTATCTATTAAGGAACAATCATCGGATATTGCGCTGGGGGTAGATAACGCGCTTGAAGCGCGCGAAGGTTTGATGACGGACGCGGAAATTGAGGCGACTGGCGCGGGCGATCAGGGGATGATGATCGGGTTTGCCTGCGATGAAACCCCCGAACTCATGCCGATGACCATTTCACTGGCGCATCAATTGACTCGCCGCCTGGCTGAGATACGTAAAGCAGGCGATATTACATGGCTTCGCCCGGACGCCAAGAGCCAGGTCACGATTGAGTATGAATTTGGCAAGCCGAAGCGGGTGGACACTATCGTGATTTCTACCCAGCACGCGCCGGAAGTGTCTCCTGAAGAGATTCGTGAGACGGTGATCCGCGAGATTATTCGCCCGGTTGTGCCGGCTAATCTGGTTGACGATGCAACCCGCATTTTCGTAAACCCAACCGGACGTTTCGTGACTGGTGGCCCGATGGGTGATGCTGGTCTGACCGGGCGTAAGATCATTGTGGATACTTACGGCGGCGTTGCCCGGCATGGCGGCGGCGCGTTCAGCGGCAAAGACCCGACCAAAGTAGACCGCAGCGCGGCTTACATGGCGCGTTATATCGCCAAGAACGTGGTTGCGGCAGGTTTGGCGACGCGCTTCGAGCTTCAGGTGTCTTATGCGATTGGCGTGTCACACCCTACGTCGCTGGCCGTAGAACCTTCGGTACTGGCGTCATTTCTGACGAGCAGCTTGAGGCGCTTATTCGCCAGCATTTCGATATGCGCCCGGCGGCCATCATCCGTGATCTTGACCTGCGCCGCCCGATCTATAAGCAGGTGGCTGCTTACGGGCACTTTGGGCGTATTGATCTGGATGTGCCGTGGGAACGCACTGACAAGGCCGATGCGCTGCGGGCTTCGGCGGGGCTTTAACCTATTCGTTGGCTGAATGAACTGGGCGCTTGTTTGAGCGCCCTTTTTATTTCTATATCTATCACCGCCAACAGCGATATACTTTGAGGGCGACAACTGAGGTAGAAGGTGATCTCATGCTGCTTGAATTGACTGGCCTAATCGCCTGTACCTGCATCTGGGGGATTATCGGGCTGGGCGCAGCCGGTTTCGCTTTCTTATCACCGGCAGTTTTCATGGGGAAAATGAATCCCAAGCTGGCGCTTGGGCTGGTACTGGCATTTCCCATAGTCATTATCGTAACAGTACTGGTCGCATGGGCGGCTTTCTTCAGCCAGAACACTTCGTTAGCAACAACGGCACTTGGAGCGCCGATCATCTACGGGCTGATTCTGGCGGCGATATTCGCGGTGGCTTCTCGGCGTTCCCCCCAAGTAACTAACAGCAGCGAGATTACAATCATCGAACCTTAGCGTGCTATCTGCCAATCTTTATGCCACAGTCATTTGCCGATCTGTATAGTGAAGTCAGGCGGTGAATTGCGGGATAGGGGAATTGGCGATGCGTATGTTAAAGGCGATTGGCACAGGATTGAAGAATTTCTTCATCCTATTCTCGTTCATCGTCAATCTTGTGCTGGTCGTGATTATCTTAGCGCTGGTTTTCATGATCTTTGACATCAAAAACAATATCGTGACTCCGCTGGTCAGCGGCTTGCACAGCAGTTTTGTCGGGCTGGATGAAGCGACGATTGACTGGACGATCCCGGTTCGTGACAGCATTCCTGTGGTGATGGATATTCCCCTGCAAACCGAAACCACTGTTGTGCTGACTGAAAACGTGCCGCTGTTTGTGAACGCGAATATCACTTTGCCCGGCGGCGGCGGCAACTTGAGCGCAACCGTCAACCTAACGCTGCCGCAAGGGTTAGAACTGCCAGTCGCTTTAGATTTGAATGTGCCAGTGGATGAACAGCTTGATGTATCGCTGGATGTGCGCGCGGTCATACCGATTGCGGATACCCAACTTCACGATCCGATTGAGAATCTGCGCCTGACATTTGAGCCAATTGCCCGCGCGCTGTATAACTTGCCTGATGGGCTGGGCGATACCATTTCGCTGATAGGCGAGGCGCTGGCTGGACGGGCGAATTTGCTGGCTGCTAATGCTTATAGTGAAGATCCTTGGCCGGGTTACAGCCAGACGGCAGGCGTGGGATATACACTGGCGGGCGAGCCAGTGCCGATTGCTAACCAACCGCTGGTGACCGGCATCGTGCCATTGGGCGGTATTCCGGCGATGGATCAGGTGCTGCGGCCAGAGCTTTACGAGAATAATGCCAACCCGCAGGCGGCTAACGAGGCAGCGATTGCCCATCTGGATGCGCTGGGTATCAGCCGCCGCGCGTATGACGGCTCATATGCTGAGGGGCAGCCGGTTGAGGTTGAACAGCCGAATACTGAACCGCCAACTGATCCGTCTGGTTCGGCACAACTACCGCCTACAGTAGTGCCTACAGCGATTGTGATTCCAGAAACAGGGCAGGGGGCAGGAAGTTAGCCCCCCGCAGATATTGCAAACTGATCAGAGACAGCGGTTGTCACATGATTGCTGCTTGATTTACAATATTTGTGATACGCCTGATGGCCTTGTTAGTGAGGGATGCGCGCTTCGTTTGCGTGCTATGCTGCAAGCGCCCCCTTTGGAATTTAGATGACAAAACCTGAACCAGCGCCGCGTATTTGTGACTACGAAGGCTCTGATTACCGAACCGAATTCTGGGAAAACAAAGGGCGCGATTACGAAGATCGCGCCGAGCGAATTGCGCTGCGCCGGCTGCTGCCGAAACAGGGCAAGCGCCTGCTTGAGATTGGCGCAGGCTTTGGGCGGCTGACGGAAGAATACCATGCCTATGAACAGGTTGTGCTGCTTGACTACTCACTGTCACAGCTTCAATACGCGCAGGATAGGCTAGGGCGTTCAGGCCGCTACATTTACGTAGCAGCAGATGCCTATAAACTTCCCTTCCAGCCGGGCGTGTTTGACGGCGCAACCATGATTCGCGTGATTCATCATATGGCGAGCGTGCGTACTGTGCTGGCACAGGTGCGGCGGGTGCTTTCGCCGGAAGCAGTTTTCATTCTTGAACATGCCAACAAGCGTAATTTGAAGGCCTTAGTGCGTTATTCAACTAAAAAGCAGAACTGGAATCCGAATACTTTGGAGCCAGTTGAATTTGTTGAGCTGAACTTTGACTTTCACCCTGAATATATACGACAGGAATTGCAGGCGGCGGATTTTTCGGTAGGGCGCCGCATGCCAGTGTCGTTTTTCCGCCTGAATTCACTCAAACAGAGGATTGGCGCATCGGTGCTTGCGGGCATGGATGGGCTGATGCAGATGACCGGCGCGTTATATGCGCCAAGCGTTTTTGTGAAGGCGGCAGCGGGAAAACATGGCGTCGCCAACCTGAACGCGGCTTCGATTTTTGCCTGCCCGGATTGCGGCGGCAGCCTTGAGCGAAGCGGGGAAGAGATGATCTGCCACCGTGATCACCGGCGCTGGGCGGTGCGTGATGGCATTTATGACTTCAAAGCGCCAATTGAGGATGAATAAGGGAAACGCGCTTTTAGAGTTCTTCGAGATGTAAATTCACCCAGCCCCGATAATACCCTTGCAGCGCCTGTGTCTTTTCTCCGGGGCGGCCATCGCCTAACACATACCCATCAATTTCGACTACAGGCACGATGCCCCGGCTGGCGCTGGTGATAAAAGCCTCACTTAACTGCGGAATATCGCTGACGTGAACAGGCGTTTTTACGAGTGGTAAGACCTTTTCTGCGATCTCAAATACCACTTTTTGCGCCATGCCCGGCAGAACACCTTCCCCCGCTGTTCGCAGCTCGCCATTGAATACCGCGTAGAAGTTGCTGCTTACGCCTTCAAGGATTTCGTTCGATTCGCTCACCAGAAGGCCTGTGAAGATGCCGGACGGCAGGCTTTCTTCAATCTGGCGGCGGTCAAGCATCCAACCGGTGGTTTTAGCGTTTGGCGTGGCGCGGGATGCGTGAGGCAGCGTAACCACGCGAACCCCATTTTCATATACTTTCGGCGCGAGCGGCATAAACGGCTCAATGGACAGAATTAGGGCGCTGCCCAGCGAGGGCGCAGCGGTAATACGAAAGCGTACATCGCCAAAATTCGCTGCCTTGATCAGCTCGCGAAGCGCCGAACGCACCCGCGCACGGTCTAGTTGCAGCGAAACACCGGCAATACGCGCTGAATTTTCCATGCGGTCAAGATGGGCGTCGAAATTCAAAACCTGCGTCATGTGGAAAGTATTGGTGATGGTATAAACGCCATCGCGGGGTTCGTACTGGGCAGCATCAGCGAGTGAATTGGCGGTGTAAGGCGCTGGCTCAAGGCCACTGGGGGTCAAGAATTGGATAATGCAGGGCATGAAGCTCGTCCGATTTGATGAGCAGGGATGATGAACGTCACGAATCTACTATGACGTGAATCGTCCCGCTTGACAAACGCTATTGTCTCGCGCTATGCTACCGGAAGTATTGATTTGAAGGCAATTTTCAACACAATGCGCGGCTATTCGATTAGCACTACCACTACTATGATGACTATGACGCCACATCGGGTGATGCGGGGGTAGTGGAGCGCACGTTGTAACTGGTCAGTAAATCGAGCGCGTGGGACACCCCCACGCGCTTTTTTGTGTTTCGATCAAGGAGAGCCAGGCATGGCAACAATTACAATGAAATTTGGCGGAACCTCGGTGGGCAGTCCTGAAGCGATTCAGAACGTCGTTTCAATTGTCGCTGACGCGGTAGGACGAGGCGATAACATCGTGGTCGTGGTTTCGGCCATGTCTGGCGTTACTGATATTTTGCTAGGCTGTGTGAAGGAAGCCGCAGCGGGCAACAAGTGGGCGTATCTTTCGGCGGCGCAAAAGCTGCGTGACCGCCACGAAGAGACGGTTAATATGTTCACCGCGCCGGGCGTGGATCGCGAAAACACGCTGCATGAAATTGATGGCATCCTCAAGCAGCATTCGGAATTGTGCCAGGCGGTCAATATACTGGGCGAAGCCACGCCGCGCATCACCGATGCTATTGTTTCTGCGGGTGAGCGTATGTCGGCGCGTATGGTTGCGGCAGCACTACGCAATCAAGGGGTTGAGGCCAGAGCTTACGACGCTTCAAAGATGGTGTTGACGGATGATCGCTTTACCAGCGCCACCGTCAGATGGGATGAAACGGAAGCTAATATTCGGCGCACGCTGCTGCCGGCTATAGAAAAGGGGATTGTGCCGGTGATCACTGGCTTTATCGGCGCAACGCCTGATGGTCATGTGACCACGCTAGGACGCGGCGGCGGCGATTATTCGGCGGCGATTTTTGCGGCGTGTGTTGACAGCGATGAGCTGGTCGTATGGACAGATGTTAACGGCGTGATGACCACCGATCCGCGTGTGGATAAACGGGCGCGGGTGCTCCCTTATGTCAGTTATCAGGAAGTGGGCGAGCTTGCTTTTTACGGCGCGAAGGTGCTGCATCCCAAAACGGTACAGCCAATCCTGAACAAGCGTATTCCTCTCCGCGTTCGCAACACCTTCAACCCTACGCATCTGGGCACGCTGATCGGCCCTGATTCTGAACCTAGCACAACGGTTGTAAAAGCTGTGACGGCAGTGCGAAACGTGGCGCTACTTACGGTTAGCGGACGCGGCATGATGGGCGTGCCGGGCATCGCAGGGCGTACATTTCTGGCGACGGCGAACGTAGGCGCGAATATTCTGATGATTTCACAGGCGTCGTCTGAGCAGAATTTCTGCTTCGTCGTCACCGATGATCGCGCTGATTACGCCAAGCAGTCCATTGAACGTGAATTGGCCGGGGATATTGAGCGCGGCGATGTGGACAGCGTGAACGTAATGGCAGAAGTTGCCATCCTCACAGCGGTTGGCGCAGGTATGGCAGGGACGCCGGGCGTGGCAGGGCGAGTATTTACAACGATGGGCGATGCCGGCGTCAATGTGATCGCGATTGCACAAGGCGCGTCTGAAGTGAGCATCTCGTTTGTGGTTAGCGAAGTTGACCTGAAGCGGGCAGTGGTGGCGCTGCACGATCTGGCATTGGAAGCAGTAACGGCATAAGCCGCAACAGGTGCGTGAACGTTAGAAATCGGGCGAGTCGCTGGCTCGCCCGTTATCAATTTTGCAGAAGCGCTACTTGGCAATCAGCCAACACCTGATGGATTAAATCAGCATCGGGTACAGCAAGCGCGAATCGCCCCTGTTCATCCAGGGGATGGCCTACTAACGCGCGCAGATCTATTTCCTCCAGATGCAAATCTGAAGTCGTCATGACGCCATAGGCCACATCAACTGTATTTTCTGTATTTACGCTCAGGAATATCGCTGCAATCCTTTGGGGTGGGCTGCCTTCAACGGCGGCCGCCAACGCCTGATTTTCGGCTAAATCGGGGATGAAGATGGCTTCAATCTGGCATTCTGAAAAACGGGAATCACGCCAGTACATATCGGCGTTAATCCACAGGGGGTCTGGGCTGGTTTGCGTAGATACGTAAATGCCGATGTCATGCGCGGCTAGCACAGCCTGCCACTCCCAGAATTGCGCGGGGGCGTCACTTTCAAGGCTTTTGCCAACAGTTGTTGAGGAAAATTGAACTGGCGGCAACCAGTGTTCAATCGCGCGGCCTAATGCGCGGGGCAATCGCTCAACTTCCAACACTTGATCAAGGGTGATATTAGCGCCAAAAGTCATGCCGCCGGGATGCAGGCTGAAGGTATCGCGCGTTGTAGCCGTCATACGAGAGCTTCCAAAGTCATTGACGTGGGTAAAAGGCGATGACTGCCGGCACAGCATCAAATGAGGGAACCATTATCGAAGCGCCGGTTTGTAAGGACAGCAGGGTTGACCCGCCGCCGTCCAGATTGAGCGCCGCCCGTAAATCCAGATCGGTTGAGTAAAGATAAGCGCTTAGATCGGCAAGCCGCATGCCGAATAACCCATTCGTGACCATAAGGATAATGCGCCCGGCGCTATCCTGCCCGATGATGGTGCGGCGGGAAGCGCGGTCGCCATCCGCACGCTCGTAACTTGGCTCGCCATTCACGATTAACATCGGGAATGCTTGCGCCGCTTGCTGCAATGCCTCTCCCTGATAAGGCTCATAAATGAGCGAGCGGACGCGGGTGAAGCCATCGGACGCAACCTGAAACATACCGCCGAAGCCGGAGAACGATGCGCCGTAAGCATTATTATCACTGACGAGCAAGCCCAACGCATAGCCCTGCGTGTCAAAAAAATTGGCGTTGATAAACCCGGCTGAATCTGGAAGCTGGGTTCGCCACTGATTGAGGGTGAGAGAATTGGCGGGGCTATAATGAACGCGGAAGTAGAAATAATTCGGGTCTACGCGTAAGGCAAGGAAACTGGTTAGCCCATAGTTACTGCCGGGACGGTAATAACGGCGTTCAAGCCCGGGGGCAAGCTGTTCCCAGTCGCTTTGCTGCTGAGGCGCAGAATCAATATTTTGCAGCTCGGAAGGCTGGCTAATAGAGGGGTTGATCGGCGCTGAAGCCAGACATCCCGCTAAAAGAGATATGGCGGTAATGATGGATGAGAGGCGGAATCGCTTAAGAGAAAGGATACTGGATGATGATGCTTTTAATGGTGGCTTGAACTGCACGACCTGCCCTTGAACGTGAATAACCCAACTGCTATACTGTACCCTAACATTTACACAACAGCACGGGCGCATAGCTCAGTTGGTTAGAGCGTACGGTTCACATCCGTAAGGTCCGGGGTTCGAGCCCCTGTGCGCCCACAAAAGCGGAGTCTTAAGGCTTCGCTTTTTTATTTCGCTGGCTGACGCGAAAATTTCACGAGAAATGATGGAATAAGCCGGTAAAATGCCTATACAATGGATAGGTATATCATTTTTGCCAGTAAAATGCTGACAGATGCGCGCGCAATCACCAACTAAATCCCGAACTGCATCACAAGAAACCAGCAATTGGCGAAACGGCGGCTGGACAGTGGCGTTATTTTTTGTCCTGCTGCTCGTTGGGCTGGCTGCGCTGGGTATTGCCATCATCCTGCTCATCTCGCGGACGCTTGTAAATGGTAATTCGCCGGATCACTCCGGGGTTATCGTCGCGGCGATTGGGGGCGGGCTGGCATTGTTTGGCGCACTGGGGATGTTCAGCCGGCTAAGCGCTTTAAGGCGGCAGGTTGCCAGCGTTGAAACTGACCGGCGGGCGGTGATGCAAACGGGGCAGGAACGTTCACGCAGTTTATATGAACTCGCCTTCCTGATGGGTTCCACGCTCAATTATGAAAAGATCATCGAAGCTGCTTTGGAAGCGGGGCGACTGGGATTAAAACGAAGCGGGGCAGATGATGAAAATCTGCTGGCGATGGTGCTGCTGTTCCATTCTGACGATAATATGCTGCACGTGGTATCGTCACGCCGCTTGATACGTGCTGATGAGCAGAACACCGTTCCCGGAAAGACCGGCATTATTGGCGAGGCGCTGCAAGGCTCTGAGCCGATTATCGGTGAAAACCCGCGTAAAGACCCTGAACTGCAATACTTTCTCTCTGTACAAAATTGCAAATCCATCCTCTGCATCCCGCTGCGTACAGGCTTTGATAACTTTGGCGTGTTGATTTACGCCAGCGATCAGGCGCAGGCTTTCAGCGAGGATCAAACCGATCTGCTCACCGCAATTGGTATTCAGACCACAATCGCGCTGCAAAACGCGCTGCTTTATGGCAGGCTGCGTGATGAAAAAGACAAGATCGTTGAACTGGAAGAAGAAGCCCGTAAGAAGCTGGCGCGGGATTTGCATGATGGGCCAACGCAGAGCATCGCGGCGATTGCGATGCGGATGGGCTACATCAACCGGCTGATTGAAAAAGCTCCCCAGCAAGTGCCAGAAGAACTGCGCAAAGTTGAGGATCTCGCACGCAAGACGACGCGCGAAATTCGCCATATGCTGTTTACGCTGCGCCCGCTGGTGCTGGAAACGCACGGTATGCGCGTGGCGATGGCACAGCTTGCCGAAAAAATTCAGGAAACGCACGGTCAAGGCGTGGTGATGATGGTGAATCCTGAAGTTGAAAGCCTGCTCAATAACCATCAGCAGGGCGTGATTTTCTATATTGTTGAAGAGGCTATCAACAATGCGCGCAAACATGCGCGCGCCCAGATTATCAAGGTTTCCATTTTCAAGCAGGGTACATACATCATCGTGCAGATCATGGATAATGGGGTCGGCTTCAACAGCGAGGCAATAGCAGCGGGCTATGAGAATCGCGGCAGTCTTGGCATGATTAACATGCGTGAACGCGCGGAGCTGATTGACGCCACGCTGAAGGTGGAAAGCAAACCCGGCACCGGCACGATTATCACCATGCTGGTACCTATAAGCTCTACGGATGAAGCAGGCGAGTCGTTATCAGCGCACAGCAGCATGGGCATGACTAAGCTGGCGATAGCTGCTTCTGAGCGAGTTAACGATTTAGGCGCAGAACAACACGGCAGGTGGTAATTTTTGACACATTCAGGATTAGCGGCGCTGCGGGGCGAGCCAAGCTATGTTTGGCGTGCCGGGCAAGAACGCCGTTTACAGATGATTGCCCGTTGGACGAAACTGGAAAACGCGCGCGTATTGGAGGCGGGGGCGGGCATTGGAATGTATGCTTCGCAAATTCGCCGCCGCTATACCCCCGATGTTGAATGCTTTGATATTGAGCTAGAGCGCTCGCTTGAGGCCAGCAAAGATACCCCGCACGCATTGGTAGCGGCGGCGGAGGCGCTGCCTTATGCCAGCAATATTTTCGATACCATCATTTCGCATGAGGTTCTGGAACACGTTGAGAATGATTTGACCTCAGTGAGTGAGATGGTGCGGGTGTTAAAGGTTGGTGGACGGCTGGTTATCTTTGTGCCAAACCGCTGGTATCCGTTTGAGACACACGGGCATTACTGGCGTGGAAAGTATCATTTTGGCAATACGCCGCTGATCAATTACCTGCCGAATGCCGCGCGCAATCGCCTTGCGCCGCATGTTCGCGCTTATACGCGGCGGAGCTTGCTTAGACTCTTTGCAGGCTGCCCGATCAAGCTGGTGACGCACCGGCGTATCTATGGCGGTTATGACAATATCATTGCGCGAATGGGCAATCCCGGCCGGATGATGCGGGATACACTGTACCGTTTTGAAGGCACGCCGCTGGACACGTTTGGATTATCGCATTTGCTGGTGGTCGAGAAGACCGCAGAAGCAGTTTAAGAGCAGCTTGATGGAATGAAGATGGCGGATGAGCTGACGGCTCACCCGCCATTTTTTAGTCCACAAATACAGGCAGATGCCCTAGCGCGACAATATCAATCCACTTGGCGCGGTCACCTTCGGTAAAGATCGCTGCTTCCGTAGTCACCTTAGCGCCAGCTTTATCCATGATCAGGCGCATCCCTTGAAGCGTGCTGCCTGTAGAGATCACGTCATCGAGAACGCACACCTTTTTCCCGGCGATGATTTCGCGATCCTTTTCATCCAGAAACAGGGTTTGCGGCGTGCCGGTGGTGATTGACAGGGTTTCGCTGCGCAAGGCATCACCCATGTAGGGCTTATAGGATTTGCGCAGGACGACATAGGGGCGGTGCATTTCGGCTGAAAGCGCGTGACCCAAAGGAATAGACTTCGCTTCTGCTGTCACTAGAATATCAAAATCGCGATCTTTAAGCTTTGCGGCTAATTCCTTGGCGGCTGCCTGCACCAATTCGGTATCGCCCAGAATGTTTAGAATGGCGATGCGCACGCCCGGCTTAATTGAAAATAATGGGAGTTCACGCTTAACCCCGGCAACTTCTACCGGATAGGTTTCTTTTGTGGAGTTCATTATGGGGATATTCTCCTACGGCTGAACACCCCATAGTTTAACACGCACTCTTAAAGAGGGTAAGCGTTCATCACCGGTGACTGCTGCCCCTGATGCCCGTTGACGATGCGCCCGTCTACCAGCGTCATTACACGGTCAGCCTGATTGGCTAAATTTGGATCGTGGGTCACGATCACGACTGTTGTGCCATTTTGGGCGCGAATATCGCGAAGCGTTTGTAAAACCAGCGCGCCAGCTTCCTGATCCAGATTGCCGGTGGGTTCATCGCACAATAACAGCGGGGGGTTATTCGCAAGCGCGCGGGCAATGGCGACGCGCTGCTGCTGCCCGCCGGATAGTTCGGCGGGACGATGCTTGAGGCGATCACCTAGTCCCAGTGATTTAAGCAATTCACGGGCGCGCTGTTCGGGCTTGAAGCTTTTTTTACGGGCAAACTGGATGGGAAGCATCACATTTTCCAGCGCCGTTAAAGTCGGGATCAGATTGAAGAACTGAAAAATAAACCCGATCTTCTCATTACGAATTTCGGTAAGCTGATCTTCGCCCATACGAGAGATATTCACGCCATCAATCGCGATTTCGCCGCTGGATGGCCGGTCAAGCCCGCCGATAAGACCAAGCAGCGTGCTTTTTCCGCTGCCGGAAGGCCCGATGATGCCTACCAATTCGCCGGCGAAAATATCCATGTCAACGCCACGCAGGGCATGAACGACAGTACTGCCAAGCGGCAGATTGCGGGTGACACCGCGCGTTTGGATGACCGGACGTGTTGAATCGGCATTGTACATAAAAACTCTCCTGAGGCGTGGACAGCACAGGTTTATTCTACGCGATTTGTGGCTAAAAGTTGCGATCCGTCAGGAATGCGCCAGCTATGCGGCGAAATAAAAAGCGCCGCTGCGGGTGGACAACGGCGCTTTGGCGATGCCTGATTGAACTTAGCGCACGGCTTCAGGCATATAAACAGGCGTGAGCCAATCGCGATATTTTTCAACACGGCCTGTAACCACATCGAAGAACAGGTCACGGACGCGGCGCGTAACCTGCCCCATGCGCCCGGAACCAATCGGACGATGCTCAACTTTGGTGATAGCTGCTACCTGCACGCCGGTGCCACAAAGCATGATTTCATCAGCGATGTAAATTTCAGTGCGGTCAATATCGCGCTCAATCACTTCCATGCCCAGATCGTTACGCAGCAGGTCAATGATGGTACGGCGCACGATACCTTCCAGCACATCAGATTGAACAGGCGGGGTATAGACCACACCTTTACGCACCACAAAAATATTAGCGGCGCTGGCTTCTGTAACGTGGCCTTCCTGGTTCAGCACGAGCGCTTCGTCAAAGCCGGCGAGAATAGCATCCGATTTGATCAACGCTGAATTGGCGTATGCGCCAACAATCTTGCCTCTGGCGGGGATGGCGTTGTCGTCTACCCGCCGCCATGCGGAGAAACAAACATGCGCGCCATCTTCATTCGGGATATATGCGCCGAACGGCACGCCAAACATAGTGAATTCGTCATCCACATCGTGCAGGCGAACGCCGATCATCTCGGTTGATTTGTAAGCTAAGGGGCGAATGTAGCAGTTTTCGCGGAAGCCTTCTGCTCGCAGCAGTTCAGCCAGCATGTCTACAAGGTTTTCGACGGAATAGGGCAGGCTGATACGCATTAAGCTGGCAGACTGGATAAAGCGTTCAAAGTGATCCTGCGGGCGGAAGATGAAAAGCTGCTCCTCTTCCTCATTCCAATATGCGCGAATGCCGCCGAATACGCCTGTGCCATAATTAAGGGCATGGGTCATAACGCTAATTTTAGCGTCTGCAAACGGAACGATCTGACCCTCAAAAAATGCGAATTTAGGTTTCTGCTGCTGTCCGGCCACGATGTGCTGACTCCTGATGTTTGGTGTATGAGCATTATAGGGGTGTGAAATCTTTAGCGGCAATAAGTCCATGAAGCCAAATGCCGAGAATTGTTTGCTGGCTAAACCCACAAGGCAGGCAAGAGCGCAGCTAAGGCTAAGCCTGAAAGCCAAAGAATACAAAACCACTTGACCTGTTTGGGGAAATGCTCTCCTAAAAATAACAAACCTGCGATCACGATGGGAGTCGCGACACGGTACGCTGCCAGCGGGTCTTCCCAGCTTACTGCGGGCATGATGAACACAAAGCCGGATGCTGTTAGCACAAGCGCGGTAGACATAGAGAGTATGCGTTTGCGCCAGATGGTTAGCAGCGCCAGCGAGAATAGAATGAGCGTGGGTGCGGTAATCCAGAGCGTGAGCATGACCAGTTCTACAGCGTCAGTGTTTCCGGCGAACATGCCGCGCAGAGGGATCAATTCGAAGCGAGCCGCAGGATACTGCGTGGGAATATCGCCAAACATGAGGCGCAAAATGCCCCACCACACCATAAGCAGTAACAAAGGCGCGCCAAAGATCAGCAGCGCCCAACCATAGCGTTTCCGGGTGAAAGCATGCAGCGCTAGCCCTGCGGCAAAGACCAGCCCCAGTTCCTTGGTGATGGCAGAAAGCATCAAGAGAATGACGGTTGTTCGAAGATGCTGTTTGCGGTAAGCCAGTATTGCGCCTAGCACTAGCGCGAAACAAAGAATTTCGGTGAGCGTTAGCCTGAGTGCGAAGATCAGCCCGACCCAAAGGCCATAGGTAATCCCGCCGAGAATGGCCGGCGTGCGGGCGTATGCGGAAAGCAGCGCTGACATCAAGCCCGCGCCAATGCTTTGCGCCACGATATTGATCAGCAGCAGCGCCCAGGGCACAAGCGCAGGCTGACCTAAGGCCACTATACGGCCTGCTAACGGATAGAGGATACGCTGTAGGCGGAAACTGGGGCCATCTAACAATGGAAGCGAGGCCAGTCCATCACGGGCGATGTAATAGGCGAACTGACCATCATAGCCGACAGTGATATTGGGATCGGGGATTTCAGCCGTTCGATTTGTGAATCGCGTTCCAGTGACCGCAAACGCTATAGGGTCACCACTGCGCGTGATCAGAACCAGGCCGCAGAGCGCAGCACAAAAGATGAAAGTGAATGCTGCTGCGATAACGAACGGGCGTGAAGGCATCAGGTTATCCTAAGCAACAAAAAGCCGGGTTATGCCCGGCTTTGGACAGCCTATTTTATTGTATAGCCTACTACAGGGTTGGAAGCGTTGACCCTAGCCCAGATAATCGCGCAGGTTATGCGCTAAACGCGGGTGACGCAGGCGGCGCAGCGCTTCTTTTTCAAGCTGGCGAATACGCTCACGGCTTAAGCCAAACTTATTGGCAATTTCTTCAAGTGTGTGCGGCTCACCCCCGCCCAAGCCGAAGCGCAGGCGCAGAATGTGGCTCTGGCGCGGAGTTAGCTCGGAAAGCACGTCTTCAATCGTTTCCTGAAGCAGATGTTGTGTTGCCGATTCAACAGGACTCGGCGAGTCTTGATCTTCAATGAAATCACCAAATTCGCTGTCTCCGTCGTCGCCAACCGGTCGCTCAAGGGCAATGGCGTGCTGGCTGGCATCCATCATTGCGCGGATGGTTTCAGCGGGCAAATCCATTTCCATAGCGATTTCTTCGGGGCTGGGGCGGCGACCCAGAGATTGTTCAAGGTGCTGGGCGGTGCGGTACATCTGGCGAATGCGTTCGGTCATATGCAGCGGAATGCGAATGGTGCGGGTTTTTTGCGCTAACGCCCGCGTGATAGCCTGGCGAATCCACCATGTGGCATAGGTGC
>LMZS01000071.1 GCA_001567085.1 Chloroflexi bacterium OLB15 | reverse complement strand
ACCCCCTCATTCCGTCTAAATTCAGAATGAGGGGGTTTGTTTCTGTCCTCATGTTCAGGGCTTCAGCTGATGTTCAAGCGCATTTTTTGGGGTATCTGCATCGCCCTTGCCACTGCTGCGGCCGTTAGCGCACAAGCGCCAGCGGAAACGCCAGAACCGGACAGCGGAATCTACAGGATCGCGCCGGGTTTCCTGCCCGATCCGTACATCGTAACGGTGCGCGGCGGCGACAATATTTCGACTGAAATTGAGGGATGCGCGGGGTTTATCGCCGAAAGGCCAGATGCGACATTTATTTACGAAGCCCCGTCCTCAGGCTTTCGCGTCTTTTTCATCAGCAATCAGGATGCGACGCTGGTACTGCAAAAGCCGGATGGCAGCTTCGTTTGTAATGATGACAGCGTAGGGCATGATCCGGCAGTTGAAATTATACCGGGCGACGCGGGAACTTATCTGGTCTGGGTAGGGAGCTACAGCGAAGCGGTCAAACCCACCGGTTACCTGATGCTGACTGAGGTGTATACCACAGTCGCGGGGCATATCCTCAGCCCGATTGCCAATTTCGTCATTTCGTATATCCCGATGGAAGAATTTATCGGTTCGACTGGCGAGCAAGAGGCTGCGGGCGAGTAAGACTACGCTCGAAATAAAACGGGGCGCAGCACGCTGCACCCCGGATGAGTTGATCGCCTGTTTGCGAACAGATTACCAGAAGAAGCCCCGGCGCTGCATCCGTTCTTCTCGCCAGGGATCGCCCTCATTATGATAGCCCGCCTGTTCCCAGAAACCGGGCTTATCCACCGGGCTAAATTCCAATGCCCGCAGCCACTTGGCGCTTTTCCAGAAATACCGTTTAGGCACCAGCGTGCGTACCGGGAAACCGTGTTCAGGGGCAAGATACTGCCCATTGAACTTGTAAGCCAGAAGCACATCGTCATCGTACATAATGTTCAGCGGGGTGTTGGTCGTGTAGTCGCCATCACAATGGGCGATCACATATTTGGCTTCCGGCTTTACGCCAAACAGCTTCACAAAATCACGAAACAGGATGCCTTCCCATTCAGTATCAAACTTGCTCCAGCGGGTCACGCAGTGAATATCGGTGGCGATTTTAACCGCCGGCAGCGCCTGAAATTCCTGCCAGTTCCAGCGCATTTCCTGATCTACCAGCCCGAAAACGCGCATGTCCCACGTCTCCGGGTTAAATTGAGGAATACCGCCGTAATGCAGCACCGGAAAATCTAACGTCAGCGACTGCCCTGGGGGCAGCCTGCCCTCTTTACGTACCTGATCCTCAAGCTTGCGCCGTGCCAGTTGATTGTTGATCAGACTCATGGTTGTGCAACCTGTTCAACCTCGCTTGCGTATCGTCAAATTATACTCGACAATGCCTGCTCACATATTGAAGGTGAAAGCATATGCCTACGCTTAGACGTGAAGCTGCTGAAATATATTACGTCGTTGAGGGCGCGGACGATGCGGTTCCGGTGGCAATTGCCCCAGGAATGGGCGCGCACAGCGGCGATATCCTCTCAAGCCTGCTTTCAGGCATGCTGACGCGCGCCGGTTTTCGCGTGCTGATTGTGGATAATCAGGGATCGGGGCGCACGGTCAGCCACCGCGATGGCACCCTGATCACCTTTGCCGACATGGCGGCTGATCTGGCAGCGGCGATGGATGATGCGGGAATGCCGGATGCGCACATCATCGGCATTTCGATGGGCGGGGCGGTGGCCACGTCATTTGTACTCGATTTCCCCCAACGCGCGCGCAGCCTGATCAGCATCGTCTCGCTGGCGTATGGCGATTACCCCAGCCGCGCAGGGTTTATTGTCGAGACGATGCGCTTGCTTCGCGATCACAACGTGCCGCTGAATCTGATCAACCGCGTCGGGCTGCTGTATCTGGTGGATGAGCCAACGTTTCGCGATCTCGACGCTGTGGATCAATGGGTGAACGCGCCGCCCGATCCGTTCGCTCAAACCCGCGAAGGCTGGGAAATTCAGTCAGAGGCGATGCAAGCCTATGATGTACGGAGTCGGCTGGGCGAAATTCGCGCCCCAACGCTGATCATGGGCAGCCCTGACGATATCATTGTGCCGCTGGTTCATCAGCAGGAACTCGCCGCGGCAATTCCTGGCGCGGCACTCAAGGCCTATCCTGGCGGGCATTTGTTCATGCTGAACCCGCAGCGACTGCCCTCATTTATGGACGATATAATCACATTTTTGAACAGCGTAGAAGCGGCGAACCCGCAGGCTTAAAACCAGTTTGCAACCTTTTACGCGAATCCGCCGTATTAGTATGTGTAGACGGTGATTGATATGTACTGGAGTAAACACCATGACCGAAAATCCTGAAGTGAACACCACTTCAAATGAGGAAGCTGCCAAGAAAGACACCTTCGGCAAGTTCGTGGAACACGAAACCAGGGCGTTTGAGGAAAGCTTGAAGGCGATTGACGCGCTGCTGCCGGAAGGTTTCAAGGAACACGCGAAGGTTGCAGGGAAAGAATTTGCCGCCGGTTTCCGCGTGCTGCTGGATGTAGCTGCTGAAACCATTGATAAAGCCGCCAAAGATATTGACGAGCGGATGAAGGCTAAGCGTGCCGAATACGCCGCTGAAGAAGGCGAGCGCCCTTCAACCACTGGCCCGACCAAAGTCAAGGTTCAGGTCGAGTAATTTACGTCGCACATCCTTCATCAAAACGCGGGTTTGCTGAAAATGCAGCCCGCGTTTTTGATCGCCCTATCCCTAACGAAATTTATAGAAGTTCGTGCTGCATTCGCTGCTTTTACTGCGTCTTTATCCTATTTTCGATTCTTCACATCCGTTGCCCTGCGGACATATAGGATAAAGATGCCTGCGCAGTATGAGGGCGCAATGACCACACCAGATAGAATACTGCTGCAAATAATTGATGAACGCTGGAGCAATCTTCAGGTGTTTATCAATACGCTGACCCCGAAGCAGTACATTTCGCCCACCGACGCGGCGGGCTGGTCAGTGCAGGATCATCTGCTGCATCTTGCCGATTGGGAAGCAGGCGTATTTGCCCTGCTAAACCGTCAGGATCGCGTATTGGCGATGGGTCTCTCGCCTGAATTGTGGATGTCTCATGATACTGACGCCATAAACGAAGTGCTGCGTCAGAATGCGCGGCAGTATGGCGCGTCGCCAGAAACAGTGCAGGCGCGGCTAAACAGTGTGCATGGTCAATTGCGTGAGGTGATCGCCACGCTGGATGAAGCCGAGTTACTAGAGTCGTACAACGAATTGTACCCTCCAGGCCGCGAATACCCGATCCGGAACCTGCATGTCATTATGCGTAATACGACGGAGCATTACCCCTACCATCTTGCGTGGATGAGGGCGATTGTAGAAAGCACAACAAGCGAGGATACGATGACTGCACCTGACAAAATTACAACCTCTGAACTGCTGGCACAATTTGACGAAAAGTGGGCTGATATACAGGCCTTCATTGCCGCCCTGACACCCGGACAATACACCTCACCTACCGACGCGGCGGGCTGGTCAGTGCAGGATCATCTGCTGCACCTTGCCGAGTGGGAAGCGGGCGTAGTTGCCCTATTGAACCATCAGGATCGCGCAGCCGCGATGGGACTCTCACCGGAACAATGGACATCCGGCGATTATGACGCCATGAATGAAGTGCTGCGCCGGAATGCGCGGCAGTATGGCGCGTCGCCAGAAACGGTGCAAGCGCGGCTAAACGATGTTCATCGCCAGCTTCGTCAGCAAATTACCGCGCTAAGCGATGCCGATCTCGAAAAGCCGTACAGCGCATGGTTCCCCGAACCAGACCGCGATCATCCGATCCGGAATACGATTATCGGCAACACGATTGAACACTATCCGGAACATATCCCGTGGATGCAGGCGATCATAGACAGCGGCAGCTAGATATGCTGTATAAATCAGAAGCCCGGCGTGCAAGCCGGGTTTTTGATTCTATAGACACTATTCCCTGAAATTGGCGGTATTTGAATAACGCTATAAGATAATATAAGGAAATATTATTTTAGGGCAGAGATCATGATCAAACGCTTATTAGCGGTTGGTTCAAGGCGTGGGCTTTTACGAATGATTGCCTCATGCGGGGCTGTGCTGGCAATCTCTTTACCTCTGGCGGCACAAACAACAGATGGAGTTCCTAAAATTGCCTTTGTGACGCTGGATTACGACACCAGAACTATGACACTAAGCACAGCAAACCCGGACGGTACAGGTGTAATGCCACTGGTAGAAGGCGGGTTTTTCAGCGATCCGGCATGGTCGCCCGATGGCAGCCAACTGGCGTTTATCGGGGCAGTCAGGGAATTTGATGATACGAATCTGTTTGTGATCAACAGTGATGGCAGTAATTTACACGCCGTATTTACACCTCCGCCAACCGGGCCAGACCCTGCTTACGCGGCATGGTCGCCCGACGGCACACGGTTCATCTTTGGTTGGGAAAATGCCGCGCGTGATGTTGAAATTTATACCATGAATGTAGATGGGAGTGACCGGCAGCGGATACGCTTTTCTGGCATTCCCGGCTTAATCGCTGGCTTGCCTGGAGAGTTAGGCGGCACATGGGCGGCATGGTCGCCCGATGGCACCCAGATTGCCGTGCTGGCGTGGCTTACAGATGGTTTTCAAATTTACGTATCTAGCCTTGATGGCAGCACAGCTACGCCATTTCCGATAGCTGGAATTGATAACACTTCATTTGAGCGGCTTACGTGGTCGCCAGATGGTCAGCATGCTGTTTTGCTATCCTATACGCCCTCAACAATGGAATTTCAGGCGATGGCTGTTGCCAGTGGTGATGGCGCTGCCATCGAAACCACGATTAGCCCGCCCCCAAACAATATGTTTTCTGCCGCATGGTCGCCCGATAGCAGCCAGATCGTTTTTGTTGCTAATGAACTCAACGTGCCGACGATGCCACAAGGCGCACTCTATGTGATGAACGCCGATGGCTCGAATTTACATGCTTTGACAGTTGATGCCAATATTGCGAACCGGGGCACGTCGTGGGGCTTGATTCCTGCGGGGACGACACTGCCAACAGCCCCAGTTTTACTGGAGAGTGCCGGGTAAAGCATCACGCAGATTGATGAAGCCGAACGCACGAACCGCTTCCGTTGAAGAAGGCGGTTGGGCAGAACGGACATAAAAACGGGCGAGACAGTGGCTCACCCGTACAAAACGTATCTGGGGAGAGAAAGCGCTAAAAGCCTTCATCCGGCGGGCAAGGGCTTTTCTTACACCGCCAGCGTTTGCCGCGCCAGCGTTCGCCCACTCTCGGTCAACTCCAGCAGGCCGCCAGCCGTTTCCAGCCAGCCATGATGCTCAGCCTGCGTTACGATGCTTTGCGCGTACTGCGGCGCCCATTTCAGGTGTTCAGCAACGTTGGCCGCTGCGTTTTCTTCCAGCGCCTCCGGTGTGCCTTCGTGATTCATCACGTGAATCAGCAGCAAACGCGCGGCAAATTCCCACTTCTGGCGGCGCCGGCGCAACCAGCCTGCCAGCAAACCGCGTTCCGGCGCAAACACCAGCGTAAGGATGAAGATCAGCCCCAGCACGGTCACCATCGTGCCGGAAATGCTGGCGTCAATCTCAATCGCCACGAAATAGCCGATCACACAGCCGAGAATGCCCACCAGCATAGCGATCAAAATCAGCCGCGAAAGCCGGTCAGTGAGCAGGTATGCTGTCGCCGCCGGAACGATCATGAAGCCTACCAGCAGCACCGCGCCTACCGCATCGAACGCCCCCACCGCCGTGACCGAAACCAGCGTCATCAGGCCATAGGTCAGGAAGGAAGCCGAAAAGCCGAGCGAGGTGGCAAGGCCAGCATCGAACGTGACCAGCTTTAGCTCTTTGTAGAACAGGCCAACAAACACCACATTCGCCAGCAGCAGCCCACCGCCGATTAAAATCGCCCGCGAAATCTCGAAACCGCCAAGATTTACCGTGTCGAACGGCGCCCAGATCACTTCACCGACCAACGCCGTATCTACGTCAATGTGAATATCGCTTAACAGGCGGGTGATCAGGATCACGCCGATGCTGAACAGCGCCGGAAATACCAGCCCGATAGCGGCGTCTTCCTTGACCAGCCCGGTTTTGAAGATCAGTTCGGTCAGCCATACGGTTAGCAGGCCAACCGCGCCAGCGGCGAGGATCATGGCGACGGAATCCATCGTATTGAAGATCAGGAAGCCAACCACGATGCCGAACAGGATTGAATGGCTGATCGCGTCAGTCATCAGCGACATGCGGCGCAGCAGCAGAAACGGGCCTAGCAGCGCGCCGCTGGCCGCCACCAGTGAACAAACAAGGATGATGGTGAGACCGGCATCCATTAGATTCCTCCATGTTGAAGCTGGCCGGCTTCGCGCAGCGCCGAGCGTGTGCGTGACCGGCGAATACCCGCCCACACCAGCCCACGCGCCGAGCCAAAGCCAGCGAGAGGACGGTGACGGCAGTCAGAATGATCACGATTGCCGGGCCGGTGGGAAGCTGCTCAACGGTGGCGCTGGCCGATTGCCCCCGCCGCCCCGCTGAATACGCCGATGATCATCGAGATGCCGATCATCACGCTTAAGCGATTCG
>LMZS01000070.1 GCA_001567085.1 Chloroflexi bacterium OLB15 | reverse complement strand
CGCCATACGGCGAGGACGGCTGCGCCCCCGTGTAGCCTGTAGATGGGGCGTATGGGTTGCGATGGGTTATATGGCGGATACTGCTGAGATGGCGCCCGTTGGGGCATAGGGCTGTGAAGGCTGCACAGGTGGGTTGACCAGGCGGCGGGTATCCCTGCGGCGGCGCATACGGCGAAGGTTGCGGGCTTGCCGGCGCATAAGGCTGCGGCGACGGGGGCTGCATGGGTTGAGATGGCGCTGCTGGCTGTGGCGGCATTGACTGCGAACGCTGAGCCGGATTCAACATGGTTCCGGCAGGCGGCGCATCGGCAGCCGTCATAGGCGACGCTGCTGCTTCATATGCCAGCGTTACAGTTTCACCCAACCCGACCATATCGCCGGGGCGAAGTGGGCGTGGCCCAGTGAGCCGCTGCCCATTGATAAACGTCCCGTTCGTTGAACCGAGGTCTTCAATAGTGAAACCCCCAGCGCCACGCGAAAGCCGCAAATGATGACGGCTTACTTCGGGATCGTTGATGACGATATCGTTTGTAATATCCCGCCCGAGCGTGACAATGTCTTTATTCAGTTCATACGACTGGTTTGGTTGGGGGCCTCGACGCACGATCAGCCGAAAGCTGTCGTTCCCCTGAATCATGGCAATTCTCCTCGGCGGACGGTTGAACGTTTACCGCGATGGTGATTAAGGTTCAAAAGTGAGTATACGGAGACAAAGGATTAGTGTCAAATGAGGCAAATAAACAAGACTAAAAGGCTATTCAGGGTAGTGCCACCATTTATTGACACGGCTTTCATTTAGGCTTATTCTGCAAAACATTCCTTGATCGTCAAATTCTCCGTAGATTTCACGGAAGCACCCTGTTTGAGTAGAAAGATTTGTATGATGAATGCAGCGGCGCTGCTGATTCCGAAACGAATTTGGCTTGAAAAACATACTGAGGCGGGCACGTATGATGCCTGCGACGTGATCGTTGAAATGGAAAACGGAACGTTTTTTACAGCCGTGTTCGTGATCCCGTCGTATCTAAGCCGGCAAATGGATCTCAGCTATGAGGTTAGCAAATCGCTTCCTGATACCCCGCCCGTTCGTTACGCTGCCCTGGAAACCCCCCATGTGATTGTGAGCGATCTGAATATCGAAACCATCGAAGATACGGTGGATAACCTGCTGGCGCTGGATACCTTTGCGACGCTGTTTACTCAGGTCAATGATGAAGATGGCGAAACGGCTGCTCCTGTCTCTCAAACAAAGGTGAAGCGGGCGACGACTGAAGTCGCTGCTGTCGTATTGACTGAAGTGCTTCGCGTAGAAGGCGAACCTTAACCAGCGCATTCAGCCTGAAATTAGATGAAGGACGGCCAATGCGCCGTCCTTTTTTTTGCGAAATGATCAGATGAAAAGCCAGCAGCTTCCGGTGTATAATCAATTGGTACTGCTTGGACTGCAATGGTGATATATAGCGCTCCTTACTTGAATATAGTGCTTTGGTATACCAATTTTTGTTTTACGGGAAATCGTCAACCTCTTTAACTTTACGGGAGCGTTTAACATGCTGAACACGTCACTTTCGGTTACGCTGGATCGCAATAGCGAAGAGCCAATTTATCGCCAGCTCATTCGCCATGTACGCGCCCAGATCGAAAGTGGCTTGCTTCCTGCTGGCACACGCCTTCCCGCCAGCCGCGATCTTGCCCGCCAGCTAGGCATCAGCCGCATTAGCGTGGTGAACGCTTATGCTGAACTGCGCGCTGAAGGCTATTTGAGCGCACATGCCGGACGGGGAACGTTTGTCGCTGGTGAGCGTGAAGTATCCCTGACTCCATCTCCCAGCGCAGGGCATCCCAACGCGCATCATCACAACGAAACACAGCCGATTGCAGATCGTTCGCTGCAAGAGATGATGCGGCTGGCGCGTAAACTTGGCGTGATAAATTTCAGCGGTGGGTCACCTCCGGCAGAATTTCTCCCCGCGCAGCACTTGCGCCTTGCCATCAATGCGGTGCTGGATCGGGATGGCGCACAGGCGCTTATGTATGAGCAGACTGAAGGTTACGGCCCCCTGCGTACCAGCGTGCGCGATTATGTGAGCGCGTTGGGCATCCGCTGTTCTGCCGACCAGATATTGATCACCGGCGGCTCGCAGCAGGCGATTGACCTTGTGGTACAGGCGCTTCTGGGCGAAGGCGATCTGCTGATCACCGAAAATCCGACTTATCTGGGTATCATTGATGTAGCCCGCGCCCGCCGCATCCGCTTGCAGGGCATCCCGATGGATGAAGACGGCATCCGGCTGGATATGCTGGAAAATGCTATTCTCGATCATTCGCCACGCTTGATTTACGTGATGCCATCTTTTCAAAACCCGACTGGACGGGTGATGCCGCTGCACCGCCGCCGCCAGTTGTTAAACCTTGCGGCAGAATACAATGTGCCAGTGCTGGAAGATGGCGTGTATCATGAGTTTCGCTTTGAAGGGGAGTCTATTCCGCCGCTCAAGGCGTTGGATGACCGGAATATGGTTTTGCATGCAGGCGCCTTTACCAAAAACCTGCTGCCGGGTATGCGTATTGGCTATTTGATTTCTGACAGCACCCATTTTGAGCGGCTGGTGCGTGTAAAACATGCCGCTGACGTTTCGACCCCGGCGCTGAACCAGCGCGCGATACACCTGATGATTGAACGGGGGGTGCTGGCACAGCAGCTAGAGCGTAACAACCGAGAACTGCGCCGCCGCCGTGATCTTGCGCTGGAAGCGGCTGCGCGTTACTTGCCGCCGGGTTCGCGCTGGAATGTTCCACAGGGTGGATTGTACTTGTGGGTGGAACTGCCAAAAACTGGCCCGACGGCTGCCGAGCTTTATATTTCTGCCATTCAGATGGGCGTGGCTTACGCTATTGGCAATATGTTTTACACCAACGGCGGCGGCAGCTACCGTATGCGCTTGAATTACGCGACTCATCGCGCGGCTGAGCTTGAAGAAGGCATGAAGCGGCTAGGGCGCGCGTGGCGCGAACTGGCTTACGACTACGCCGAACTGGAAAAAGCGCCGCTGCTTTAACTGGAAATTTCACAGCAAGGACGGGGCATGATACTTGAACATATTATTTTGGATGTTGTGCCAGAACAGGCGGAAGCGTTTGTTGAAGCCTTCCGGCAGGCATCGCCCATTATCGCCGCTACTGACGGTTATATACGCCATGAATTAAATTGCTGCCTGGAAACGCCAGGGCGGTTTGTACTGCTGGTACAGTGGGATACGCTGGAGGCACATATGGTGAATTTTCGCCAGTCTCCTGCTTATGAACAGTGGCGCGCAGCATTGCACCATTTCTACGTGAACAAGCCGCTGGTAGAGCATTTTGAACTGGCGTATGCACATGCTGCGCCGGTTAAATAGCCGCAAACGGTAGACTTGCGATAACAAAAAACGAGGCTGCACATTTCCGCAGCCTCGTTTTGTTTCTTACCTACAGCAATTTTTAATCGCCGCCGGAATTCACTACAGCCTGTGTAATTTCTTCCACTTCTTTGTCTGTGCGTTTGCTCATAGCAATCGCGCCGACAACCAGCACTGTTAAAATGACCATAGCGATGATTTTGATGGTGTCAGTGGTGCTTGAACCTGTCAATTGAACGGTCACGACCACTGGGGCGACCAGCAGCGAAACCAGATTGACGACCTTGATCATCGGGTTGAGCGCCGGGCCAGCGGTATCCTTGAAGGGATCGCCGACGGTATCACCAACAACCGCAGCTTTATGAGCGTCGGAACGCTTGCCCCCGTAGTGGCCTTCCTCAATATATTTCTTAGCATTATCCCACGCGCCACCGGCGTTGCTCATGAATACCGCCATCAACTGGCCGGCGAGGATGATGCCAGCGTTGAAGCCGCCCAATGCCGCCACGCCGAAGGTAAAGCCGATGATCACCGGCGTTAGCACCGCGATGATGCCTAAGGGCAGTAATTCACGCTGCGCTGCCTGTGTGGAGATACTGACCGCTTCGGCATAATCCGGCGTTTTTGTTCCTTCCATGATGCCGGGGATGCGAAGCTGCCTGCGCACGACGCCAATCATCTTGAACGCCGCGCGATTTACCGAACGGATGAGCAGCGAACTG
Source organism: Chloroflexi bacterium OLB15 (assembly GCA_001567085.1). Classification (GTDB taxonomy): domain Bacteria; phylum Chloroflexota; class Anaerolineae; order Aggregatilineales; family Phototrophicaceae; genus Flexifilum. The sequence continues at coordinate 33,707 of LMZS01000070.1, read as the reverse complement.
ACGATGAAGATCAGACCGCCGCCAACGAGGAAGCCGATGAAAACAACAGGATCGGCGACGTTGATGCCGGTGGAGAATAAGGTGTCGCCAAGCGGCACCCCTAGCCCAAGCTGGACAATGCGGGTATCTGTTAAGAAGGATCCAAAGAGCGCCACTGCCGCGATCACCGCGCTGCCGATAGCCACGCCTTTGGTGATGGCTTTGGTGGTGTTGCCAACGGCGTCCAGGCTTTCAAGGATTTTGCCGCCTTCGCCGCTGCTTTCGCCAGCCAGTTCCGCAATCCCCTGCGCGTTGTCGGAAATGGGGCCGAATGCATCCATCGCCACGTTATTGCCGGTCAACGTTAACATGCCGATACCGGTCATGGCTACGCCGTACAGCACGGCGGTGAAGGTATCAACAATTTGCAAACCGTTGTTATCCACAATCGGGAAAGCTGTAAAGATAGCAACTGACGCGAGAATGCTGCCTGCGATGACGATGATCGCCCAGGTGCTGCTTTCCATACCGCCGGAAAGACCGCTGAGGATAGTTGTTGCTGGCCCGGTTTGTGTATTTTTGGCGATGTCTTTCACGGGGCCATGTTCGGTATCTGTAAAGTATGCGGTCACCTTTTCAATGACGATGGCTAAGATGATACCGACGATGACTGCCGCTAAAGGCTGCCAGATGACGCCGCCGTTAGCGATGTTCGGATCGCGCATATAGCCGATAGTGAGCAAGGCGAATAGGACTATCGAAATGACCGCCGCGCTGTAGAAGCCGCGTGAAATGGCGGAGAGCGCATCTTTGCCGGATGTGGACTTGACCAGATAGGTGCTGATAATCGAGCTGAGCACGCCGATACCGCGCACAACCAGCGGGAAGACAATGAAAATTGGGCTGCGGGTGACGGTTGCCAGCGCGAGGCCGAGGATCAAGCCAGAGACAATAGTGACCTCATAGCTTTCAAAAATGTCTGCCGCCATGCCGGCGCAGTCGCCTACGTTATCGCCAACAAGGTCGGCAATAACCGCCGCGTTACGCGGGTCGTCTTCGGGAAGATCGGCTTCAACCTTACCAACAAGGTCTGCGCCTACGTCTGCTGCTTTGGTGAAGATACCGCCACCGACGCGCATAAACAGCGCCAGCAGCGTGCCGCCGAAGCCGAAGCCTAACAGCGCGTCTGGAGAAGCGATACCAAATATCAAGAAGATTAGCGTGCCGCCTAACAGCCCTAAGCCGTCGGTTAGCATGCCGGTGATCGTGCCAGAGCGGTAAGCAATACGCAGCGCATCCGCATAGCCGCGCTTTGAGTCTGTCGCGGCAGCGGCAACGCGCACGTTACCCTGTACTGCCATGTTCATGCCTGCAAAGCCGACCAGCGCCGAGAAGATAGCGCCCATGGCGAACGCGCCAGCGCGGCCAAAGGCGATAGTGGTGCGGGCGCTTTCGCATTCCTGTTCGCCATGCTGCACGATCAACGCCTCTTCAGCGTAGACGCGGGCGTTCAGTTCTTCAAGTGAAAGCACAGTGCCTTCGGCAATCGGGTTTTCTTCTTCAAACTGGGCGCGTATCTGCGTGGCTAATTCAGGGCAGAAGCGCTCAATAGCGTAAGGCGTAGGCTTAATGACATAAACACTAAAAAAGAGGATCACGATCAAAATCACAACCAGAACAGCGATAATGCGTAGTTGTGAGCGCAGATATGCATTTGCCCCGGCGCGGATGTAATTCCACACCTCTTGCATTTTTGGCGTTCCTTTTGGCTCAGACAAGATTTGCCGCGCCAGATAGAACGCGTATAGCAGACCCGCAATCGCGATGCCAAGCACCACGAAAAGCATAAGCTGCTCGGTCGAATTAAGCTCTCTCATTTAATACCATCCTTAGTATTGAAATTTACGGGGATACTTCTAGCGGTGGTTGCGAGAGCGGCGCAGGCAGAGTCGCTTAAGCACGGCTGACACTAAAAACAACCTGTCATGGAGAGGGTTGTTTTAGGTAGTCAAGCTGCGCTTTCTGGACGCTGCCCAAGCCCATTTGCACAAACCACAGCCCGGAAGTATCAAATAAGACCAGAATTGGCTGGCTTCAACAAAAAAACCATCGAGATTTTGTCATAGCGTTCTAAAGTCGTCAACAAGTCCGCAAGGCAAGTACGAGAACGACGCTCGCAAAATAACGTATTTCGCATAGAATGAAATCATTACCTACCATTTTTGCTTCGCAAAGCATGATAGGAAGTTGCGATGATTAATTATGCCCCTAGTGGCCGGATATCATTTATTGGGCTGATTCTGGCGATTATTATCGTCCTGATCGCCGGAACAGTGTTGGGCGTGATCGCCTATTTGATCTCTAAGACGATTTATCTTGTTCCGGTTTCACCGCTGGCTTTAGCGTTTTTGAGCGGCCTTTTCGCAACGCTGGCCGTGCATTGGGGGAAAATTCGCAATTCGATTATCGCTATCCTGATCGGTCTGCTGATCGGCACTGTGTCTTACGGCGTATACCGCGTGGCGGAGTACGCCGGAGCGCTGGTTGAAATCGCGCAGATCAATGCCGTCAAGGATATTTCGGGTTTGATCGCGCAAGTTCAGGGCGGGCAGCGGCAGCTTGACCTATTTTTGGAACGCGAAGTTGGGCAGGGCGGTTTTCTCGGATTTACCGAATTTCTGGCGCAAGAAGGTATGACCATCACGCGCACTGGCTCATCATCTTCAACAGGCGGCATTACGCTGGTTGATGAATCGCTTTATATATACTGGGCGATTGAAGCGATTGTTATTTTGCTGATCGCCGCAGGGATGGCGCGGTCATCCGCGCGTAAACCGTTCTGTGAAGATGGCAACAGATGGCTGAAAGACAGCGATTTCCAGATGGTGGGCGCGATCAATAATGCGGATGTAGATCCGTTCAAGAAAGCTTTGCTCGCCAATGACTTCATCACCGCTGGCGCAATTCTGGCTGTGCCGCCGCCATCTGGTGGCGCGCTGGTGCGGATGGTGCGCTGCGGCGGGGCGACAGAACAGCCTGATGATGACATCATCATGACCGTAACTCATAAAAACCGTCGCAATCGCGTTGAGACGGCATTCACTGGAATGATGAGTTTTAGCGCGTATAACATGCTGTGGAATGCAGTACAGCAGCGCCGGGGCGGATATCAACAGCAGCAACCGCCACAGCAGCCGCCACCGGGTGGCTCAGGTTCGGGCTACCAATTCGATTTTTAGGCGTAAGCAACCCCGAAAATTTAGTGTATCCGGCTTAATAGAGGAAGGCTAAGATCGAGTCTGGTCATGGCAGTCCTCTACTGCCCATTTTGGGGATGTTCGATACAAGATGATCCCACCAGCAGGAGAATGGTAAATGCGTGGAATTTTCAAGGTGATGCTTATATGCGCGCTTGTTCTATTTGCAGCGACAGGCATTTTTGCTCAGGATGCGATTACGCTGGTTCCTTTTCGCGACCCGCTTCTGGAAGTAGAAGGCGTGATCCCTGAAGGCTGGACGGCGGCAGGGAATGGCATCTATATGCGCGGCGAATCGCCTGCTGACCTGACGCTGATGGCGATTCAGGCGGCGGCGGCGAGTCTGGAACAGGTGATCCCGGCGCTGTTACCGCAGCTTGCTTTGACCGAATTGCCCGAAGCGGTAGAGCAAGTTGAAGCTAACGGTATGCAGTGGGACGTATATCAGGTGGATGTTCCAGCGGGGGGCATCGTCATTCGTGTTGATTTGGCGTTGGCGAATCAGGATGGACGCTCGTACATTGTGCTGATGCAAACCACCGAAGAAGAATATGATGCCTTGCATGAAGCGGTATTCCTGCCGGTACTGCAATCGGTGATGCCACTGGTTGAGGAAGCGGTAGAAGTCGCTTATGAAGTTGAAGAGGTCACGTTCCCCGGCGGCGCGGAAGGCGTCACTTTGGCAGGCACATTAACGCTGCCTGAAGGCGATGGGCCGTTCCCGGTTGTGGTGCTGGTCAGCGGCAGCGGGCCGCAGGATCGTGATGAAAATCTCGCGCCGATGGCTGCTATAAAGCCTTTTGCTTTGATTGCCGATGCCTTAACGAATGCGGGCGTTGCGGTACTACGCTACGATGATCGCGGCGTTGGCGAATCGACGGGTGATTTTACGGCCGCGCTCATCACTGATTTTGTGGCTGACGCTTCAGCGGCGATTGATTACTTGCTGACTCGTGAGGATATTGATCCGCAGCAGATTGGCTTGCTGGGGCATAGTGAAGGCGGTTTGGCGGCAGCCTATCTTGGCGCGAATAACCCGAATCTGGCTTTTGTGATCGGCATGGCACCCCCGGCAGTTACCGGGCTGGAGGTGATGATTGAGCAGAATATGATGCTGGTAGGCAGCGAAGCTGAAGCGGGTGAAATAACCGAAGAAGAGCTGGCAACTTACCGTGATTACATTGTTCGCACGCTGTCAGCCGTTGCGGAAGGCGATCTTGAAACCGCTGAACAATTAACACGCGAAACCTATACATGGATGGCTGAAAATTCAACGGCAGAAGAACTGGCTGCAGCGGGTTATACGGATGCCGATCAATTTGTGGAAGACATGGTACCTGAGTTGGTGGCTGCTTATGAAAACCCCTGGTATCAAGAGCTGCTGAACTGGGATGCTTTTGCGGATTGGGCGCAGGTTACGATTCCGACGCTTGGATTGTTTGGCGGCAAAGATGTTCAGGTCGTCGCGGATCAGAATGCCCCGGCAATGGAAGCCGCATTACAAGAAGCCGGTAACGAGGATTTTGAAGTGATTACGTTTCCCAACGCTAATCACCTGTTTCAGGAAGCTGTAACCGGCGCGATTCGGGAATACGGCACGCTTGAGCCAGTTTTCACGCCAGATTTCTTGCCTACACTGATCAACTGGATTACTGCGCGGGTGAGCGTGGTAGAATAACTTCATCCCGTCCCCTTCTTCGCTCGCGAAGAAGGGGACAACTTATAGGGCACACTATTACATTGCTTCACGTTCAGGGTTCGCATTGATGGGCAAATGGTGGCAGTCTGCCGTCTTTTATCAGATTTACCCCCGCAGCTTCAAAGATTCAGATGGCGATGGCGTTGGCGATTTACGCGGCATTATCGAGAAGCTGGATTACTTTAACTGGCTTGGCGTGGACGCGCTGTGGCTTTCCCCGATCTTCACATCGCCTATGGTTGATTTTGGCTACGATGTTTCCGATTACAGGGATATTGATCCCTTGTTTGGGAGGCTGGCTGATTTTGACGAGCTTTTGAAAGCGGCGCACGGGCGCGGGTTGAAGGTGATTCTCGATCTTGTGCCGAATCACACTAGTAATATGCATCCCTGGTTCCTTGAATCGCGCAGCAGTCGTGATAATCCGAAGCGAGACTGGTATATCTGGCGTGATGCTAAGCCCGATGGCAGCGAACCGAACAACTGGCTGGCTTACTTTGGCGGGGCAGCGTGGACATGGGATGAGCTGACCGGTCAATATTACATGCACAACTTCGCGCCAGAGCAGCCAGAGCTAAACTATTTCAACCCTGAAGTTAAAGCGGCAATGTTCGATGAAATTCGCTTCTGGCTGGAGCGCGGGCTGGATGGATTCCGCATTGATACCATTGATCGCCTGATCAAAGACCCTGAATTTCGCAATAATCCCCCGTCAACAAGCTGGAAGCCGGGCGATAACCCAAGCTGGAAACTGGCGCGCGTTTACAGCGAAAAGGGTGAAGGGATTCACGATCTGATCGCTGAGATGGGGGATGTGTTTCGTGAATTTGGCGACGCGGTAAGCGTCGGTGAAATAGATTATTCCACTGATCCGCACTATATTGCCGCTTATGTTGGCACTAAAGAGCGGCCTGAAATTGACCTGCCGTTTAACTTTGCGCCGATTATGCTGCCCTGGAATGCGCAGGTATTTCGCAAATTTGTAGATGAATATGATGGGCTGCTTCCCGGAAGCGGTACCAATTATGTGCTGGGCAACCATGATCAGATGCGACTGGCCTCACGCTTTGGCGAAGGCTTTCGCACGGCGGCGATGCTGCTGCTGACGCTGCGGGGCGCGGCTTTCATCTATCAGGGTGAAGAATTAGGCATGACCGATGGCGAGGTGATGCCAGAGCAATATCGCGATCCCCAGGGCATCAATCTAGGCCTTAGCCGCGATCCCTGCCGCACCCCGTTTCACTGGACGGGGGATCATAACGCCGGATTTACAGACGGCACCCCCTGGCTGCCGATTGCTTTGAACCACGCCACTGTGAATGTTGAGGCTGAGCGAGACGATCCGTTTTCTACGCTTACGCTTTACCGTCGTTTATTGGCGCTGCGCCGCGCAGCGCCAGCGCTGAACGAAGGCAGCTATCGCTCGTTCGATGCTGGTGAAGATGTGTTCGCCTATATTCGTCAGGGCGATGACAGTGCGTTTGCTGTGTTGTTGAATTTCTCCGCAGATGCCAAACAAATTACGCTTCCAGCGAACATTAAGGGCAATATACGGCTCACCACGTTATTAGATCGTGAAGGGGAAAGCGTGCAAAATCAGGTTGCGCTGCGACCTTATGAGGGCATGATCATCGGGCTATAGGGTATTATGCTGGCAGAACTTTATCCCCTTCTGAAAGAAGCACATTTCTGGATCAGCCGCGCGGCGCTTATTATCGGGATCGTTATGCTGGCGCTGGCGGTTTACACTGGTTTGATCCGGCATGGCGACGTAACCCGCGCCTTTCGACGCGGCGTTTACGCGGTTACGGCCTTCATGATCGTTGAGGCTGCTTTGGGGCTGGCAATGTATGCCGCTGGCGGACGGCCTTTTGAAGAAGTACACCTGATTTACGGCGCAGGGGCGGCGCTTGCGCTGCCATTTTTCATCTTTGTGGAAACTACCGCCAAAAAACGTCCGGCAATGGGTAGTTACATCTGGGGTTTTGGCCTGATGGCGGCGATTATTTTACGCGCAATCATGACTGGCGCACCCCGCTAAGATTCGCACCTCACGTATTCACAACCAGTAATGCGTTCCGCATAAAGTAACAATCGGAGAAACAAAACTCTGCTGGAGATCAACCATGCTGCCATTTATGGGCGATGAACTGCTGCGCGGCGATCAAGTGAAGCTGGTGCCTACGATCAGAGAAGATATGCCGGAATTTGCGCGCTGGGCGCAGGATATTGAAGGCCAGCGTCTTTTGCGACGCGGGCTGGTCTATCCGTTCACGCTGCAAGAAATCGAGCGCTGGTTTAGCGGCGAACGTGATGAACACTTTTTTTCATTTTCGATCCGCACACTGGATGATGATCGGTTGGTCGGGCAGCTTGCCATTAAGGATGTGATGTGGCAAGCGCGCAACTGCTCCTTTTTCATCTTAATTGGCGATAAAAGCGATCGCGGCAAAGGCTATGGTACGGATGCTGTGCAGGTAATGCTGAAATACTGCTTTCAAGAGATGAATCTGTATCGCGTCGGGCTTGAAGTGATGGAATACAACCCCGCTGCCATCCGTTCTTATAAAAAACGCTGGCTTTACTGAAGAAGGCAGGCTGCGTCATTTCGTTTATCGTGATGGCGTGTATTACGACATTGTGCTGATGAGCATCCTGCGTCAGGAATGGGATAAGGCGTAAAGATATAACGCCCTTCTACCCGATTCGATCAACAGAATCGTTGGCGAAACAGGTTGCGATATTGGTAACTCTGCCCATGCAGGTGGGGTTTGCCGGCATACGCTGATCTGCGCTGGTTTAAGGCGTGAAAATGAGGGATGCGCGGCTGTTGAGGCGCATTCTTAGCTGCTTGACAGGCACTCGCTATCCATGTTACTCTGCCCCGCTAGCAGCCTGGCTACGGGTAAAATTGTGATGCGCGTTTACGCCATGTGGTATTGTTGTGTATATCTCAAACGCACGTTTTGATAAGGCTGTGGCTGTAGATCGGCGCCTGTATGAAGTTTGGCAACCCCTTGCACCCAGTGTGAGGGGTTTTTATTTGGCAAGGGCGCGAGATGCCCATTTGGAGTAACCATGCGGCGTTATGCGGGTTTTTTTAAGTGAAGCGACCAGCATCGTTCGTTTATGCGTGCAAGCCGGTTGCTGCCAATAGCCCGGACTGGTGTCACGGGGGTTTTTAACTGGATTGGAGCACAGGGTGTTGAACCTTGAGGCGTTAAATCAGCGGTTTGAAGGCGCGTCGCCCAGCGAAGTTTTAAGTTGGGCGTGGGAAATATTTGGTGAAAAACTTGCGATTGTGACCAGTTTTCAGCCAACAGGTATTGTTGCACTGCATATGCTGCGAGAGATTGCGCCGTGTTTGCCAGTCTTAACGGTAGATACCGGCCTGCTGTTTTCTAACACCTATTTGCTGATGGATCATATTGCTGCTGAATGGGATTTAAACCTGATACGGGTGCGCCCCGGCCAAACACCAGCGCAGCAGGCCGAAATTTACGGCGAGGCGCTGTGGCTGCACGATCCCGATCTGTGCTGCCAGTTACGCAAGGTGACCCCGTTAAAGGATGCATTGACGGCGTATGATGCGTGGATCACAGGCTTGCGCCGCGATCAGGCGGAAACACGGCGTTTAACGAAGATCGTTTCGTGGGATTCGCGCTACGAAAATGTGAAGATATCGCCGTTTGCTGCATGGACGGAAGAGATGGTGTGGGCGTATCTGCTTGCCCATAAATTGCCGTATAATCCACTGCACGATCAAAACTATACCAGCATAGGCTGCCAGCCCTGTACCCGCGCTATCGCGCCGAACGAAGAGAGCCGCGCGGGGCGTTGGAGCGGAACGACTAAAGTAGAATGTGGTATACATTCGCAAAATACCGGAGTGACGCTCCACAGCGGCTGAAGCGCTTCACGCTACTTTTTACCTTCGCGCTGTAGCAAGGAAGGCCGGTTTTTCCTTTTATTGGAAGATAGGGTTATGGATCGTGAATAGCGGCGCTTATAGGCTATCTGCGTGCTGCTGCGGCATTGGCTGGCGCTGTTGATTCCAAGATCATCTCTTCATGATCTGCCGCATCTCAAACAAAGAGAGCAAATCACATGAAGCATTTTACTCTGGCCGCTGTTCTGGCGTTTAGCTTGGCCGCACTGCTGCCTGTGGCGGCACAAGACGCTCCGCCGCCCGTTACCATTACGCTGGCTGGTTATGCTGTGCCGCGCGAAGCATACGACGCAATTATCCCCTTATTTCAGCATTTCTGGCTGGAACAGACCGGCCAGCAGGTGACGATACTGGAATCCTATCAGGCCTCTGGCGCACAGTCGCGCGCGATTATGGGCGGCTTGGAAGCAGATGTGGCGGCATTATCATTTGAGCCAGATATTACCCGTCTGGTAGATGCCGGGTTGGTCAGTGAAGATTGGAATGACAATGCTTTTAATGGCATCGTTACAGAATCGCTAGTGGTATTTGCGGTGCGCCCCGGAAACCCGCTAAGCATCCACGATTGGACGGATGTGATCACTGAAGGCGTGGAAGTGATTACGCCTGACCCGGCAACCAGCGGCGGCGCGCAGTGGAATATTCTGGGTGGTTATGGCGCTGCGCTGCGCGGCTTCGTGCCCGGCTATGAAGGCGAAGAAGGCGCACCTGAATTTTTGCGCGCGCTGGCCGCAAATATCAGGGTGCTGGATCGCGATGGTCGCGAAAGCTTCCTGACCTTTGAACGCGGCATTGGTGATGTGGCGCTGACCTACGAAAATGAAGTGTATGCGGGGTTGCTGGCGGGCGGTGAATACGAGCTGGTTTACCCAACTTCAACCATCCGTATTGAAAACCCGGTAGCGGTGATTGATACTTACGTGGATGCACACGGCACACGTGAGGTGGCTGAGGCTTTTGTGAATTTCCTGTGGTCAGATGACGCCCAGCGAATTTATGCCAATCATGGTTTTCGTCCGGTAAGCCCTGCTATTCGCGCTGAATTAGGCATCGTGGAAACTGGCGCTGAAGCAACAGCCGAATCTACCCCAGTTGCCGCCGAACCATCATCCATTGAGCACAATCCGTTGATTGTGTTTCCGCCTGTTATTGACGAATTTCTAATCACTGAGCTGGGCGGATGGCCGGAGGTGCGCTCTACTATGTTTGGCGATACGGGTCTGGTTACGCAGATCATTGCTGAAGCTCAGGGGCAATAATCGCTGATGGCGGAACAGTCACCAGCTTATGGCTTATTCAAGGTAGGGGATAGCCCTGCGGGTTACTCCCGCGCGCCGAGCCTTGGCGCGTGGGGGCTGCGCTTGATGGCGATCAGCTATCTCACGATACTCATTGTGATACCGCTGGTAGTGATCCATGTGCAGGGGCTGCGCTTCGGGCTGGATACTTTCTGGCAAAGTATTTCGCGGCCTGAGGCGGTGAGCGCATTAACGCTTTCGCTCACTACCTCGCTGATGATGGCGGCGATCAATACGGTGATGGGTACGCTGACGGCTTATGTGCTGGTGCATTATAAATTCCCCGGCAAAGCGCTTTTTAACACACTGGTAGATTTACCATTTGCCATTCCGACGGTGGTGATTGGCGTAATGCTTGTGCTGCTGTACGGGCCACAAACTATCGTCGGCAAATTTTTACAGCAGGAATTTAACATTCGCATATTGTTCGATACACCGGGTATCGTCATTGCTCTACTGCTAGTCGGTTACCCGTTTGTCATCCGCACGGTTCAGCCGCTGCTGCTGCAACTGGATTCTAATCAGACGGATGTAGCGCAGACGATGGGCGCTTCATCGTGGACGACGTTTCGACGGGTGATCTTCCCGACCATTCGCCCGGCGGTGGTGACGGGGGCGCTTTTGAGTTTTGCCCGCTCGCTGGGCGAGTTTGGCTCTATTATTGTGGTGGCCGGGAACATCCCAATGCGCTCACAAACGGCCACAGTTTACGTATACACGCAAGTTGAAGCGGGGAACATGCAGGCCGCAAGCAGTATTTCGATAGTGCTGCTGCTGATCGCGTTTATCGCCACGATAGGCATAGACCTGTTGAACTGGAGACGCCATGCGCGAAATTAAGCCGCGTTCGCCTCTGGCTTTTTTGCTGATCGGGATCGCGGTGTTATACGCGGTGATCCTGTTTATCGCCCCGTTAGTTGCGATTATTTATGGGGCGTTCAAAGACGGCATTGATCCGATTATAGAAACGCTGACCGATCCATCGGTGCTTCATGCTTTTGAAGTTTCGCTGGTGCTGGCTTTAGGCGCTGTATTGATCAACACCATTTTTGGATTGGTCACGGCGTGGGTGCTGGTACGCCAGAAGTTTCGCGGGCGCGGCATATTTAACACGTTGATTGATATCCCCTTCGTTTTTTCTCCAGTCATCGCGGGCTACGCCATGATCGTGCTGTTCGGGCGCGGCGGGTGGCTTGCGCCGCCGATATTTCCAATTGTGTTTGCGCTGCCCGGTATTTTGCTGGCAAAGACCTTTGTTTCTCTGCCGTTTGTCGCCCGCGAGGTGCAGCCAGTTTTAGACTCGATAAGCCCGGAACCGGAAGATGCCGCGTACACGATTGGCGCGAGCCGCTGGGCGACATTTCGGCGGGTGATTTTGCCTGAATTGTGGACGGCACTCCTGTATGGCATTGTGCTCACTTTCGCGCGTGCCGTTGGCGAATTTGGGGCTGTGTCCGTAGTTGGCGGTAATATAGAAGGTTATACGGAAACGGCGACTAGCTTTGTATTCCGCGCCCTCAACGACCGCAATAGTACCGGCGCGTATGTTGTCTCGCTGATATTGTGCCTTGTATCGGTATTGATTTTGTTCCTGATGAATCTCTTGCGCCGCCGGATGGTCGTTTCACGAGGTTAGTATGTCTATTGAAGTGCTTCATGTGAACAAATCGTTCGATACAACCCCGATTGTTCGAGATGTATCGGTCAAGATTGAAACTGGCGAATTGTTCGTGCTGCTTGGCGCTAGCGGCAGCGGCAAAAGCACCTTGCTGCGCTTAATTGCCGGATTGATCGAGCTGGACAGCGGCACAATCCTGCTTAATGACCGAGATGTTACTCACCTTTCCCCTCAGCAGCGCGGCACCGGTTTCGTATTCCAGAATTATTCGCTGTTTCGCCATATGACGGTTGCTCAGAACATCGAATTTGGGCTGAGCATTCGCAAGGTAAAGCGCCTGGAACGCGAGCAGCGGGTGAATGAACTGCTGGAACTGATTGAGTTACAAGGTTATGGAAATCGCTATCCCGCGCAGCTATCAGGCGGGCAGCAGCAGCGGGTTGCTTTAGCGCGAGCATTGGCATACCAGCCTAATGTACTGCTGTTGGATGAACCGTTTGGCGCGCTGGATGTAAAAATTCGCGTGCAGCTGCGGCAAAACTTGCGCGCCATTCAGCAGCGGCTTGGCCTGACCGCGATTTTAGTGACGCACGATCAGGAAGAAGCGTTTGATATTGCGGATCGCATCGGCATTATTGATCAGGGCGAACTGCTGGAAGTTGGCGCGCCGGATCAACTGTATCGCAACCCGACGCACCGCTTCACCGCAACGTTTCTAGGGACGGCCAATTTACTGGATGCGCGGCGCAATGGCACAAATGTATATTGGGGCGATGTGAAAATACCTGCGCCTGCAAATACTGAACAATTCAGCGGCAAGCCGGTTGAAGTGTTGGCGCGCCCTGAAGAAGTGGCGCTTTCATGCACGCGGGAACGGGCGCCCGGCAGCATCATCGGGCAGGGGATAGTGGATAGTATTGCTTTTGCGGGGCCGGTACTGCGCGTAACAGTTTGTCTTTTGAGCCACGACCGTAAAAATCTGCAAGTTCTGCTGGCGCCAAGCGATGTGCGCGATCAAAATATTGAAGTCGGGCAGGAAGTGTGGGTTAGCCTGAAAGAATATCATCTGCTGGCAACCAACGCGGAATAACGTGATCTGATTTCGCAATAGACGAGATCAAAAATGGACGCCAGAAAACGCGTCCATTTTTTATTTGCAGTTAGCCGATCTTCAACAGTTGTTTGATTTCCGGCAGCAAAGCCTGCGCCGCGCGCCCGCGATGGCTGATGCTGTTTTTCACCTCTGGCGGTAACTCGCTGAAAACGGCGGCGTAGCCCTCAGGAATGAAAATCGGGTCATAGCCGAAACCGTTGATACGTTCTCCGGGATGCTGCGCGATGAGGCCGCGCACGATACCGGTAGCGCTGACGCTGCGCCCGTCTGGAAGCGCCAGCACCGATACACATACAAATTGCGCGCCACGCCGTTCATCTGGCGTTCCTTCAATCTCGCTTAGGACTTTATACATCCGATCATCGTCGCTGGCGTTTGGCCCCGCGTAGCGTTTGGAATAGACGCCGGGACGACCCTGCAAAGCATCTACACTTAAGCCAGAGTCGTCAGCTAATGCTGGTAAGCCGCTTTCACGGGCAAAAACCCGGGCTTTATGGAGAGCATTGGCTTCAAAAGTTTCATGTGGCTCGTCAGGATCAACGCTGATCCCTGCCTGAGCAAGCGTCAGGGTTTCAAGCGGCAGACCAGCCAGAATTTCCAGATACTCGCGCAGTTTTCCGGGATTATTGGTTCCGATCAAAAGTTTTATCATGGGCTTGCATTGTTCCTGTTGCGATAGAGTTGCTGCTTCGGATTATGACCCGCGAGCGATAATTTGTTCCTGAGGGGCAGCCAAAAGAGTCTGTCGGATGATCGTTCGCCCGGTTTCCTCACCGTCTTCCAGCCGTATTCTGGTGACGATCTGCTCAACCCCGGCGCGCCCTTCCTGAATAATACGCTCGCTTCCAGCATCTAAATCTGGAAATTCCTGATAAATGGTTTCAAAAGGAACGGGTCGGGTTTCTGTGATCAGGTTTTCTTTCACCCGGATCACGCGAATGATGGTGTTTGCCGTGATGGGCGCGTTTAAGTCTGGAATAGTGTAATCCAGACCTATGAGCGCGATGCTGGCGGCGGAAAGCGCGTCTGCTACTGTGCCGCCTAAAATACGGGTTGTGAGCGCTGTTCCATCTACAGCAATCGTCACGGGCTGGGCGCGTTGAATGTGAATCTCCATACCGGAAGATAGGGGAGAACTTAGCGCAGGCGTGACAATATCCGCTAGATACAGATCGATCCCCACGTCGTACAGCGCCGCGCCTATTGTTGATGCTGATGAACAAAGCGAAAGGCGTTCAGCGGCTTCATCGCCAAAAGCGGGTTCGATCACCACGCTGAATGGGCGGGGATGCAGCACCACAAGATGGTTGATCGCTTCGCCTGTGTTGATCATCAACCGGGAAGAATCTACTTCTTCGCCGTTGATGAAGATACGGGCATCATCTCCAACTTCTTCCCCGATGTTCGCCAGTATTTCAGCGGCGGTGCTGCCTATCGTATCTATATTCATAGCCGCATCATCAATCTGGATATAAACCGGATGAGCGCGGTCAAGCCTGATCACCAGATCATCATAGAGGGCGGTTTCAACAGCGGGGGTGATGCGATCTGCTGGGTTTAAGATGAGATTCTGCTCGGCAAGCAGCGCGCTAACGGTAGCGGCGCGCGTTTGCAAACTTCGCGCAGTGCCATCCGTCACCAGTGTAACGGTGTGCGTTTGGCTGATGGCATACAGGCTTATGCCGACAAGGGCAGCGATCAGCATAATCAGAATGCCGATAAGCAGCCTGCGTGTGCTGCCGGGATCATGGTTTACAGACGGCTCGGATAGGGAGGGGGTTATTTCGGTCATGCGTGGCGCAGTTTGCAGAACCTTCGGAACCGTTCAGCGTTGGAAACGCGCCTTCAACAATAGTGTGTTTTACGCATAAAAACAAACGCCAGATTATCCATAGTCTGCTCAAGCCGGGCTAGCCTGCGGCACCCAGGGTTGAATCCTTAGTGCTGCTACCTTCCGGTCCTGACACGGTTCGGACGCCCTGCCGCGCAGGACCCGACCTGAGCAGACTGCCGATAATCTGGCAGTTTCACCCGATCATGGTAATCAAATGAGGGGTGAATGTCAACGGAAAATCATGATCCGGCTTAAGGTATGAGCAGGACTTTACCAGCGGTCATGCTGCTTTCGTAAGTTTGCAGCGCCTGCGGGGCTTGCTCCAGCGGATAGCGCCCGGCAATAGGGGAGGTGAAGTCTTCGCTGTTTGCCAGAATATCCATCAACGCTTCAGCGCGGGTTTCGCTGGAAACATCGCGCATCCAATGGGAAAGCCAGAAGCCGCGTACTTGTTTGGCGCGGAAAATGAATTGGTCAACGGTAAATTGCGCTGGCTGCCCGTCCAGCCCCCCATAAATGATCAGCGTGCTGCCGTTGGGCAGAGCGCGCAGCACAGAGGCGCTCAAACTGCCGCCCACCGCATCAAAGGCGATGTGCGCGCCTAGCGTGACGCACAGTTCGCGAAGGTGCTTGTCGAAGGTGGGTTCGCTGCTGTTAAGGATATAACGCGCCCCGCTTTGCTCAAGCTCTGAGATTTGCGCTTCACGGCGAATGATATTGATGGTTTCAATGCCCCAACGCTGGCATAGGCGCATGATCATTTTGCCCAGCGCCCCGGCGGCAGCCGTTTGCACGATGGCTTTTGCGCCAGAAGCGCGGGCAAGATCAACCATCGCCCACGCCGAAAGCGGATTGACAAGCAGCGCTGCGGCCAGATCGTCGGAAATAGAGTTTGGCAAAGGGATCACGTCTTGCTCGCCAGTACACAGGTACTGCGCCCAGGTGCCATCGGCGCGGGTTGCTAAACAGGCAACGCGCTGCCCGATCAATGTTTGATTTGCCTGCGCGCCCACAGCAAGAATGACTCCGGAACCTTCAAATCCCGGAACGGTGGGCAGCGCGCGGCGAAAACCGTAGCGACCTTGAATAAACGCCAGATCAGATGGATGAACGGGCGCGGAAGTCATTTTGACGATCACATCATGATCGCCGGGCTGAGGGATGGGAAAATCATCAACTGAAAGATGATCTAAGCCAGCCTGATATTCGCGCAGAATGACCGCACGCATCGCTGCGGGAATCATGGTTGTGAATTAGAGGCCAAACTCGGCCTTCACTTCTTTAACCCACTGTTGAACGCGCCCGCGCGTTAACTCGGTCTGGCCGACCTCATCAATGGCTAACCCCAGGAAAAATTCTTCCGCGCGCGCTTTACTTTCCTCAAACTGGTAGCCGTTTGTTGACCACAAGCCCCAGACCTGCGCGCCGCGTTCCATCACCTTATCAGCAACGATGCCTACCGCATCCTGAAAGTTGAAGCCGTAGCCATTCTGATCGCCCAGACCAAACAGCGCTACCTTCTTCCCTTTCATGTCCATACTGTTAAACTTGGGCATAAAGGCGTCCCAGTCGTCTTGAAGCTCGCCAGTATTCCATGTGGGGATGCCGATGATAATATAGTTGTAGCGCAGGATGTCTTCTGGCGTGGAGCGGCCAATGTTGTGAACATCAACCCCGCCGGGCAGAATCTTGTCAAATTCTTCTTTCATAATGTAGGCAACACTTTCGGTGTTTCCGGTGTTGCTGCCATAAAATAAGCCAATTGGCGCCATATCGAATACCTTTTGACAAACCTGTATCGCGAACTTTAACGCGTGCAATTATAGATCGTGCCGCGCGAAAATCGAACGGCAGTTTAAGGGCTTGCGCCTGATTGAAATATGCTGAATAGGATGACATGCATGAAACAAGCACTGCGTATCGCTTCATTACACATCTATCCGATCAAATCTTGTGCCGGGATTTCGCTTCAAGCGATGGAGCTTGATGCCGGTGGGCCGATTTACGATCGAGAGTGGATGCTTGTACATAAAGAGGGGGAGCGCTGGTTTTATACCTCACAGCGCGAAGTTCCCAAACTGGCGCTGTTTCAACCCACAATTGAGAATGGCAATCTGGTGGCGCGCGCGCCAGCAATGCCTGATCTGGTGCTGCCGGTTGCTGAAACACCTGCCGAAAAGCTGGACGTTGTGATCTGGAAAGCTGAGGTTACAGGCAGCGTGTATCCGCTTGAGGTTAACGCGTGGTTCAGCCGCTTTCTGGAAATGGATGTGAAACTGGTGCGGATGCCCGAACAACGGCGTGCCGTAGACCCGCAGTTTGCCAACCCGCCTGCCACCACGACTTTTACAGATGGCTTTCCCGCGCTTCTAACGACGCAGGCCTCACTGGATGATCTCAATTTCAAATTGGCTGACAATGGCACGGATCCAATGGAGATGCGCCGTTTCCGCCCGAACATTGTGGTTGATGGAAATGCTGCGTGGGATGAAGATCACTGGAAGCAGATTCGGGCAAATGGGATTGCTTTTGATGTGGTGAAGCCTTGCGGCCGCTGTGTGATGACAACCGTTGAGCCATCTCTTGGAAAGATTGTTGATCCACATGAGCCTTTAGCGACACTGAACAAGTACCGCCGCAATGAAGCTGGCAAGGTCATTTTCGGTCAGAATCTGATCCATCGCGGCGTGGGCTGTATCCATGTTGGCGATAGCGTGACGATTGTCACACATTGATTAGGATGTTTGTCAATATGCTGCAAGCCGCGGCATATGACAATATAGAGGCTATTCCAACGAGGCTTGCAGCAATTTTGCAGGGGGTTTCAGTCAAAACCCTTACTCGGAAGAATTCATCTTTACGACATGAAAAAAAGCACGGCTTGCGTTTTCTAAAAAACCGAAACCTGGGAGGCAAGAAACAGGCAATTAATCATTCAACGTGGGGAACGCTGATATTTGGCGTCAAGTCATTCACAATCACAAACTACAGTCAAAGAGGAGTAATCTCATGAAATATCTAAAGCTTCGTCTATCAGCAGCTATGTGGGCCAGGGTACTGTTACTTTGGCTAACCCTTGGTGTTGGGGCACTCGCAGGAGGGGTAACGGCAATCGGGTTGGGTCGCTTCGTTCAGGATAATATTCGCACTGAACTCGCTTCGCAGCAGATTACTTTTACGGCAGAAGAACAACTTTCTGATGAGGAACGGGCAATACCTGGCGCGGTGGAAAATGCCGGACTGCCTCTCGCGACTGGCAATCAGGCTCAGGTTTACTCGCAGATTATCGGGCTGCACATGCGCAGCTCCGCTGAAGGGGCGGGCTATCCAGATGCATCTTACGCGACGCTAGGCGGGCTACAGCGCCAATTGAGGGCAGCAGTGGCTGAGGCTACGGAATCTGGCGATGCAGAAGCGCTTGAGGCAGCAAATGCAGAGTTAACCGCAGTTACCAATCTTCGTAATACAATGCTGACGGGCAACACCCTTAGAGGAACTCTGCTCTCTGCTTATGGCTGGGACAACGTTGCCACAGGAATTATCACAGCAGGTGGCGTCATTCTGGTGCTAGCAGTTGTGTTCTTCGGGCTGTTCATTTATGAATGGCGGAAAGGCCACCTGCCGCCCGCTGAAGCAGTATAGTTTGCGGATTGCACCCGCAGGCTGCTGGAACTGGCGTTGATTTTCTTCTCAAAGTAGTGACCGCTCATCTTTTAACAACAAGTTGGGCGGTCATTTTTTCTGAGATAGAATCAGCCAGATGTATCGAATCTGGTATCATTTAGTGACCGCTGACCGCTTAATGACAAGTTGGGCGGTCACTTTTGAGGATAGAATCGAGCGGATATATCAAATCTAGTAGTATGTTTGACTTGCGTGCAGAGTATCTAATCACTTAATCAAGGAAGATGTGTCATGAGTGAATACATGATGATGCGACGGCAGTTTCTAAAGCTTGCCGGAGCTACGGTGGGCGGCGTAGGAGCTGCATGGATCGGGGCAGGGGCGGCAAAAGTGGCGGCCCAGGACGACCATGATATGGCTTCGATGACCGAAGGTGATTGGGCGGAAATGGATGCCCATCATCAGGCTGGCGTTGATATTTTCCTCAATAACATCGGGACTGATCCCGGTTTCTGGGGTACCCCGCTTGAGCCTGAAATGGATGGCGATGTCAAGGTATTCCGTATCACCTGCACCGAAGGCGATTGGGATACTGGCGGCGGCATGACTTTTCCGGCAATGATGTACAATGGCCTCGTTCCCGGCCCGATTATTCGCGCGACTGAAGGCGAACGGGTGCGTATTATTTGCCGTAATGAAATGACCCAGAGCACGGCGGTACATTTGCACGGCCTGCGCCTGCCTAATAACATGGATGGCGTTCCTTTCATCACCCAGCCCCCAATTACCCCCGGCACTGAATACACCTATGAATTCGATCTGATCAACTACGGCTCGCACATGTATCACTCGCATCACAATGCGGCAGAACAGGTTACGCGGGGGCTGTTGGGCGCGTTTATCATTGATCCGGCAGATGCTTCGCGGGAACCGCAGGTAGATGCTGAATATGTTTTCGTGCTGAACGATTCTGCGCTCGGCTTCACGATCAACGGCAAGGGCTTCCCCTATACTCAGCCGATTGTTGCCCAGCTTGGGCAGCGTGTGCGTATTCGTTACTTCAACGAAGGCTTGATGATCCACCCGATGCACTTACACGGCCTGCCACAACTCGTGATCGCCAAGGACGGGTTTAACCTGCCTGCGCCGTACCTGTGCGACACCCTGAATATTGCTCCGGGCGAACGTTATGATGTGTTGGTGGACTGCGATATGCTGGGCGCGTGGGCATTCCACTGCCATATTCTTTCTCACGCAGAAGGGCCTAATGGCATGTTTGGTATGGTGACTGCGCTGGTCGTTCAGGAATAGGAGGGCGTATATGAGTCAGCAAACGCCCAATCCGCCGTCGGAAAAGCAGGGTGAAGATGGAAACCCCTTTGCCATTTTTGTTTTGTTCCTGCTCTTTGCCGGCGTACTTGTAGCGATATTTTCCGGGCAGATTATCCCTGCCGGATTGGATAGTTCTTCCTCAACGGCTGAGGCTACTGCTGAAGTAGAAGTCGCGCTTGTGGCTACGCCGACGATGGGCAGTGAACCGCCGCCGTTACCCACAGCCGAAGGCGCCGCTGCGGCTCAAGTGGAATACACCGCAGAGCAGGTGGCTGCCGGTGAGCGTATTTATTCGGGTCTTTGCTTTGCCTGCCATGGCATTGGTGGCGCTGGTGTTCCCGGACTAGGCAAGCCGCTGGTAGACAGTGAATTTGTGAATGGCCTGGATGATCAGGGACTTGTTGATTTCATGGCTGTTGGCCGGGCTGCTAACGATCCACTGAATACAACAGGTCAGGTGATGCCAGCACGCGGCGGCAATCCGTCACTGACGGATGAAGACCTGTTCAATGTCGTGGCTTACATACGCTCGCTGAACGGCGCGGTTGCTAGCAATGAGGGCGCTGAACCTGAGGTCGTGGCTACGGTTCGGCCATTTGAGCCGCTGCCGCTCAACGCGCTTGATGCTGCTGCGGTGCCGCCATTCAGTGGTGAAGCTGGTGAACTGGCGCTTGCGCCTCTTGATCCGGAACAGGCACAGTCTGAAGTTGAAATTGACGGCGAGTCAGCCTATTTGTGGGCGTGCGCTTCTTGCCATGCTGACCGCGCAGAACTGGCACAGACAGAGATGACGGACGGCGAAATTCGTGAGATGCTAACCAACGCTGTGCCGCCTGTAGCTGCTATTGATACGTTTACCCATCCGTATCGTGGGGGCTATCCGGCTTTGAACGACGCGCAAATTGATGCGTTGATCGCGTATTTACGCGCTGGCAGCTAACTGATTTAAGCCGCTTTAGCTTGATGAATACAGGCGTATGTAAATTCATGCGCCTGTATTTTTGATTCTAGGATGATTTCTCGTTTATCCTTGAACATGTAACCACTGGAGCGATCAGGTATGAGTCAGGCCGAAGCTACTGCCCGCCAACAGCAAATCGAACGATTGATCAACATGCTTGCATCATCAAACTGGCGTGATCGCCGGGATGCCGCGCTCATGCTAGGCGAATTAGCCGCAGACAGCGCCGTTGATGAATTGGTCTCAGTACACCTGAGCGATTCTAGCGCCAAAGTGCGCGATGCCGCTGCCTATGCGCTAGGGCAGTTCCGCGCTGTGGATGCGGCGCTTCAGGCGGGTAAAGAAGATAAAGTGACCAGGCTGCTCACAAAAGTGGAGCTTGAGGGTAAGATCGGGCAGCGCAGGCGCACAGGGCGCTGGGTGAAAACAGTGCTGGCGCTGGCGTTGTCGCTGGCCGCTTTATTTGTTTTGTATCGCTATCTGCCTGCTGGCGTGCTTTCCAGCGTGGTGCCAACTATTGCCCCGCCGCCGGTAGACTATGCGGCGCAGGCAGCAGCAGCGAGACAAATACGCCCCGTCTTCAATCAACTGCGAGATAACTTGAATACCCTTCAATCGCAGTTCCAGGCTGTGCTTGGCGGAGGTTCAATTGACTGCCAGGCCTATTTCAACGACATCCAACCAGACTCGCTTGCGGCATTTGACCTGAGCGCATTCCCTGATCTGGCTCAGGTGGTAAACCTGATGAACGACACGCTCACCCGCGAGCAGGCCGCGCGGCAGCGTTTGGTAGGGTCATGTTTTGGCGGCGAAACGCTAAACGCGCAGAATATAGGCCAGGTTTATGGAATGATTATTCCAGCGATGCAAGCGCTGCCTACCGCCGACGCGGTATTAACCGCTGCTGAAAATGCGCAGCCCGCGCCGCAGGCGGCAACTGCGCCACCGGCAGCTACCGGGGCTGTTCCCGGCGTGCCTACCGCAGCCATTGAAGCGACAGCAGTACCCACGACAGCCGCGACATTAGCGCCGCCCACCCGTGAAATCGTGATTGTTGATCCTGACACAGTGCTGCGCGATCTGATGGGAATCAGCGACTCGCTGGTTGCCCCGCGCGGCGCGGGCAGCCTGGTGCTGCAATATTGGACGGATGCGGCCACTGCCGGGCAAACGCAGGGCTGCAATGACTTGAGCACGCCGACGACGATACCCGCTAATTATCAGCTTCCGGATGATGTGGCGCAGGCTGTGCCGCAGCTTTCTGAGGCGGCAAGGCTGGTGAATGAGGCGCTTACCACCATACGCGCGAGCTGGACGATATTTGGGAGCGCTTGCCAGGCCGGAAATCTTGCTGCGCTGGCGGATAACCAGATTGCCGAGCTAAATACGGCGATGGGCAAATTGACGGCGGCGCAAACGTTGATGACGGTTGTACAGAACAGCTAAAACTTTTACAGGGCGGCTGCTAAGTCGCCCTGTTTATTTCTGGTTGCTGATCTACAGCAGGCTGCCTAACCAGCCTGGCCCATGCGCTTTAAGCGCCGAAACCACGCTGCTTAATACTGCCGGTAAATCGGGATCGGCATCAATTTCAACGATGCGATGGTCACGCTCACGCAAGAAGGCGATAGACTGCATATAATGCCCGCGACGCACTGCCAGATTAGTATCAAAAAGCTCGCGCTCGCCCCCACGTTTACCCATGCGCGCATAGCAGGTATCGGCGCTTGCATCCATGAACAGGATGAGGTCTGGCTTGCGTGCGTCAGCGTTGATTTGCCACACTTCTTGCATACTGAGCGGGGGCACCGCCTGGTAGACCAGTGAGGATAGATAGTACCGGTCACAAATCACAATATGCTGCATGCCATCCTGTTCATTGGCGCTATTGAGGAACGGGTTGATGACACGCAGCGTATGATCCGCGCGGTTGAGGGCGTAGGCCAGCGCTAACGCGCGCGGTGAAGTTTGGATTTTATGCGCCAGAACCTCACGAATGAAAACCCCTGCCGCTGAAGGATCATTAGGCTCATAGGTGAGAAGCACGCGATCTCCGATCACTTCGCGTAAAAGCGCGGCAAGGCGGCGCGAAACTTCACTTTTACCAGATCCGTCTAACCCTTCAATAACCAGAAAGAATGCAGCTTTATCTTGTGTGGTCAAGCGCTCGGCTCCCATGAATTATAATCCGCCAGTCAGCGCGCGCCAGCCCAACATGGTACCCATGCCTAGTATGATGGTCAGCACCAGATTATTTGTGCGCCAGGCCACAATGATGCACACGATGGCGGCGATCAGGTAAGCGTTACCTGGCGAAATATCAATAGTTCCTTTGGGCATCAGCACCGCAGGGACGACAATCGCGGCAAGCACGGCAGGCGGCACATAGCGCAGCGCGTCAGCGATGGGCTGTGGCATCGGCATTTTGCTGACTAACACCATGACCGGATAGCGAACGATAAAGGTGACGATAGCCATCCCCAGAACTAGCGCAACTTCATTCATGGTTAGACGGTTTCCCCAGCAATACTGTCGGCAAAATCGCGTATGAAATCTTCGGGAAAGCGCATTAGTGTACCGCGTGCCAGGTTTACGCACATGAACTGAGAACACGATTGCGCCACCAATGCGTTATCAGAAGCGCGATGGATCAGGTAAATACGGTTGACTGTGCTGCGGCGTAGTTCAGCCAAGTAGGTGGTGACGTCCAATTCTTCGCCCAGTGTTGCTTGCAGACGGTATTCGATATGGTGTTTGCGCGCCATGATGCCGATATTATGGCTTTGCATGCGGTCAAACGGCCAATCGCGCGCAGCCGCAGCCTCAACGCCAGATTCTTCCATGAAAGCCAGATAATTCGCATTATTTACATGCTGGGCGGCGTCAATATCGCGCCATTCTACCCGCCGTTTCATGGTGAATGCGCCAGCGGGCTTAGGCGGCGCTTCCGGAAATTTGGCGCGGCGCTCTGCTTCCTGCGCGCGTTCGGCGGTATCTGGCACAAAGGCGGCCGCCATTTCGTCAGGGATTTGCTGGGGTAAGCCGGTGCTGCGGTTTAGGTAAACCCAATCTACGCTGGCTTTGACCACTGGTTGATTATCCGCTGCTCGCGTCATTTCGTAAAAACGGCGACTGCGTACACGGCGAAAATCGCCCACCCATGTGGCGATATTCACGCTGTCACCCATCTTGAGCGGGTTGAAATACTCAATTTCAAGCTCGCGGATGAACCAGATAGCGTTTAACTGCGCGTAATGTGTTTCATCATAGCCAACCGCTGCCGAAGCGCTGACAGCGGCTTCCTGCATGTAGCGCAGGTAGTTCACTTGATTCACGTGTCCGTAAAAGTCACATTCGTAACTGCGAACCGGGAATGTAACCCTATGAATGTTGGGCATGGATTGCCTCAGACCGATATTTTGACGTTACAACATACAAATGACACAACATGCGAATACCAGCATAACATGCCTAAAAAAGCTGCCGAGTCCCGCGTAAGGCCAGCCGCCGTTTGCAGCGGGGTTTCGTTTGTGGCGGCGAACTGGCGAAGGGAATCCGCACTTGTGACGGCTGGCTAAATGCGTTAACGTTCGCACGAAGTCGCCATTCAAAGAGCGGAGCGGGGGTTTTTATGCCCGATCTTCAACGTCAAATCGAAGACTTACGCCGTCAACTCAATGCGCTCGGTGAACAGCCAGATGCTGGCGCGCTGGCTGATCTGGAACGGGCTGCCCGGGGGCTGCTGGCTGATGCCAAAAATACACCTCAGGAAGCGAGCGCACAGGCACTATTTGCAGAAGTTGCAAAACTAGGCGGTGGGGGAAATACCGTTTCCAGCGCGACGGCTATTCGCGGCCTGCTGCGTAAAGCGCGTATTCGCCTTGAACTGGCAAACGATGAAAATGATGTTGATGAGGTTATTGATATTTTGACCGAAGCGTTGGCGCTTAGCCCACGCGATGGCGAAGTGATTAGTATGCTGGAAGAAGCGGGGGCGAAAAACTCGCAGGCACGCCAGCGCATTAACGATTTGTTCGTGCGGCACGGCGTTCCCCGTTTGCCGCCACCCCCCGGCGGAGGGGCAAGCGGTAAAGAAAAACGCGCCGCCAGCGTTCCAGAGCCAAGCCTTCCAGCATCAGCCGATGAGCCAGAAGCCAAGCCTGCTTCCAAAGGCCGAAAAGCGCCACCCGCAGCGGCACAAGCGCGTTGGGAATGGGGACGTTGAATCGCTGATTTCAGAAATTACGCAGGCCTATTACGCGGGCGAATATCAGAACGTTATTGACCTTTCAAACAAGATTCTAGGCATACAGCCCACTAACGCGACGGCGCTGGATTATCGCCAGAAAGCTGAAGATAACCTGATTCGCGGGGTTGTGCCCGATCATCGTATCCCCTTTGAGGCGCGTGTTTCCTACAACCGCGCCAACTCGCTGGTTCGCGCAGGTAACTACGATGAAGCGGAACGCCTTTACCGCGAGGCGCGCGATCTGGCTGAACGTGCCGGTATTTTAAGCTGGAAAGATGCTGAACAGGCGCTGCTTGAAATTCAGGATTTATCGCTGGCGCGTGAGATGATCTCTGAAGGCGATAGACTGCTCAACTCTGATAATTGGGCGGAAGCGCTGCGTAAATATGAAGGCGCGCTGCGGGTGGTTGCTAACGATCCGGCGGCGGAAGATCGGATTGAGAAGACGCGCCGCATTCAGGCAGATGCTGAAAATGCCAGCGTACAGTTAACTATGCTTTCCGGCTCGCTGAACGATCAGGTCGCGACCCTGCAAACGGTGTTAGGAACGCTGGCGCGTTTACGCCAACTGCTGCCAAACAGCCAGCGGCTTGCGCAGTTGACTGCTGATGCCAACAACCGCCTGAACCTGATCAAGACGCAGATTGCCGATCAGGCTGGCGCGGCGATGACCCGCGCAAAAGGCGCTTCATCGGTAGAGGAGCGCATTTCGCTAACCAGCGATGCGCTGGCGCTGCTAGAGCAGGGGAACAAACTTGATCCGGGCGATCCCGGCATTTCACAAATGCTGATCGAAGCCCGCGCAACGGTGAGCGAATTGCAGCGCGTGCGGCAGGTGATTGAACGCGCCTCTACCTTGATTGCTCAGAACGATGACAGCGATCTGGTACAGGCTCGCTCGATGCTGGCTGGCCTCAAGGATTACGCACAAGACAGCCGCTATCGCACGGTGGTTAGCGATTTGCTGGCGCGGATTGTGGAGCGTGCTGTTGGCGCGCTGGAAGAAGGCAGCGTAGATGAGGCCGAAGCGCTGGTAGAAGCAGCACAGGAAGAACCGTTCACCATTCTGGGAAGGCGCGCTGAAATTGCGCGTGTAGAAGCGCAGATCGCAGAACTGCGCAAGCGCTCCCGGCTGCGTATTTATGGCGCGATTGGCGCGGGCATTATTATTCTGCTGATGATCATTGTGCTGACACGCGATGTATGGCAGCCTGTTGTGTTCCCGCCGCCGACGGATACGCCAACGGCGACCTATACACCAAGCGATACCTTTACGCCCAGCAACACGCCAACGGATACCCCGCTGCCAACAGAAACCTTTACACCGACCGATACGTTTACCCCTACGTACACTTTTACTCCGAGCTATACGCCGACGGACACTCCGACGCCGACGGATACGCCGACAGCGACGGATACGCCGACCATTACACCAACACCGACCTTCTTGTGTACGGTGGTGAACATTAGCGCTGAAAATAAGTACGTGAGATCACGGCCCACTACTGATTCAACCCGAGTTGGCGATCTTCCTCCGGGGCGACTGGCGCAGGTTTTGGAAATTGCACAGGAAGCACAAACCAATGCCATCTGGTATCGGATCGTGTTTGAAGTAGACGGAATACAGGTGAATGGCTGGACACGCTCGGATAATGTGGCGCAAAGCACGCCGTGCCCAGAGTTTGGGGGATAAGCCATTCGTTCGATGAGCGAGCTATAGCACAGCAGCTATTGTTATTCCCTGCTGTGCCTTCTTGAGACTGGCAGCCTTCACCGGAATCTTGATCCTTTCGCGGAGGCTGCCAGTTTTTGCGCCAAACACCCAGCAAAATCTGATTCTGCCCACGCGCAGGCTTCGTTATAGAGTGCTGCTGCGAACGCTATATGCGCGGTACTTTCCAGCCCCGGCATAAACGCAGAAAGGTGATATAGTTCAATATATTATATTACTGTGACTAATTTGCGGAGGCGCAAGCATGACGGCAATTTCTTCGCGTATGACTCGCTTTGCAGATGTAAACAGCGCTGTTCTGCAATTTTTGACGAATTCTGACTATACCCGCAAGGCAGGTGAACCAGGCATCTGCGATTTTGCGATTGGCAACCCGCACGAAATGCCGCTGCCGGGGTTGATTTCCGCTCTGGAATATCAGCTTCAGCCCAAAACAGAAGAATGGTATGCCTATACCATGAATGAATCGGGGGCGGTACAAACAGTAGTGCAATCGCTGAAAGACCGCTATGGATTAGCGATTGAGCCTGAAAATGTGATCATGACCACAGGCGGATTTTCAGCCATCAGCATCGCCATTCATGCGGTAACTGATCCCGGTGACGAAGTGATTTTCAACAGTCCGCCCTGGTTTTTCTATGAGGCAATGCTTCAAGGCGCGGGCTGTATTCCGGTGCGGGTAAAAGTACGGCCGGATAATTTTGATCTCGATCTGGAAGCAATTCGCGCAGCGATCACCCCTAAAACGCGCGCGATTATAGTAAATTCGCCTAACAACCCCACTGGCAAGATTTATCCGCCTGAAACGCTGCGGGCATTAGCCGATATTTTGACTGAAGCCAGCGCTCGGAATGGACGCATCATCTATTTGTTTTCTGATGAAGCCTACCGCCGCATCCTCTATGATGGGGTTGAATATTCTAGCCCGATTAAATACTACGTGCCGACCTTTATGCTGTATACCTATGGCAAGCAAACTCTCGCGCCGGGGCAGCGTATTGGCTATATCGCCTTGCCTTCCGCGATGCCGGATGTCAGGTCAGTGGCGCTGGCCTGTTTAACCGCGCAATTGACGGTTGGCTTTGCCCAGCCAAATGCCCTGCTGCAACATGCGCTGGCTGATATTGAAAAGACCTGTCTTGACCTTGAACATTTGCAATATAAGCGCGATTGGATGATTCGCGAACTGCGTAATATTGGCTACGATGTGCATTTGCCGGAAGGCACGTTCTATTTGCTGCCGCGTTCGCCTATTCCTGATGATCAGCAGTTTATCCGGCTGCTTGCTGAGCAAAATGTATTGTGTTTGCCTGGAGAATTGATAGAAATGCCGGGTTATTTTCGCGTTTCGCTTACAGCTAACGACTCTATGATCGAGCGCGGCTTGCCCGGTTTCAAAGCTGCTTTTGAGGCCGCCCGTGCCTGATTTATCCTCGTTCTGCATCTTCCTTATTTCGGCAGGGGCGGCGGTTACTGCGGTGGTGGCTGAGGCATACTCTCTCCACCGCCAGCTTGCTACACAAGGCGTGACCTATGAAAGCATCATCGGTAAACGGCTGCGCTTAGCGGTTGTGTGTGTGGTGATCGGGCTAGCGTTATGGATTGGCGGGGCAGTTTTTGCTGATTCAGCCGCCGCCAGCATTATTGCTGGCATTGCTGAACCATTTCTGCTCGTATATGGTGGGGGCATCCTTGTGGTACATGCCTATTTCCGTTTCATCTTCCCAAAAGCCAGCCAACCGCCAAAGGCGCTGCCTGATCTGGAAGATATCGGCAAAAAGCCCCGACCATATGAGTGAATCTTGTAGCTCAATGCGGTATGCTTACGTGGAGAGTTTTGCTGGCAATTCTCGCATAAGGTTGCTGTATGGCTTCTTCCCCCGTCTTCAATCCTACTGATCACCCGCATCGCCGTTACAACCCGCTGCTTGATGAATGGGTTCTGGTTTCACCGCATCGTACCAAACGCCCCTGGCAAGGGCAGGTTGAAAAGCTGCCGCCCGAAAACCGGCCTCAACATGACCCGACTTGTTACCTTTGCCCCGGCAACGAGCGCGCTGGTGGGGTGCGTAACCCGCAGTATACGGAGACGTTCGTCTTCACCAACGATTTCGCTGCTTTGCTGGCTGATACCCCGGCCGGCAATTTTGGCGAAGGCACGCTGATGCAAGCGCAGCCTGTGCGCGGCACCAGCCGCGTGATCTGCTTCTCGCCACGCCATGATTTAACGCTGCCAGAGATGGAAACCGCCGATATTCGCAAGGTCATAGACGTATGGGCAGAACAGATTGCCGATCTTGGCGCGGCTTACCGCTGGGTGCAGATCTTCGAGAATAAAGGCTCGACGATGGGCGCCAGCAACCCGCATCCTCACGGACAAATCTGGGCAAGCAACTTTTTGCCAACCCTGCCAGCCAAAGAAGACGCAAACCAGCGCGCCTATTACCAGCGATATGGTAAGCCGTTGTTGTTTGAATATGCCGCGCAGGAAATTGCTGACGGGGCGCGCACGGTGGTGATGAATGATTCTTGGGTTGCTGTCGTGCCCTATTGGGCAGTGTGGCCGTTTGAAACGCTGTTAATTCCGCTGCGCCATGTATCGCGTTTGACTGAGCTGAACGATGATGAGCGCACTCAACTGGCAGATATTCTTAAACAGTTAACCACCCGCTACGATAACCTGTTTGAAGTCTCGTTCCCGTATTCGATGGGCTGGCATGGTGCGCCGACTGGCGATCTGATCAATGAGGATCATCGCCACTGGCAGCTTCACGCTCATTTCTACCCGCCGCTGCTGCGTTCGGCTACCGTGCGTAAGTTCATGGTGGGTTATGAAATGCTGGCCGAATCTCAGCGTGACCTAACGGCAGAACAGGCTGCCGCCCGCCTGCGTGATTTGCCGCTGGTGCATTATCGGGCGCGTTAAATAGAACAAGCGCTGTTTTGGCTTAGCTCTGAATTGTGGTTTAATCAAGAAGCTGCGCTAGAGTTAGCAGCGAATAATAGGGTAGGCACAGCAACACCGTGCAGCCAAAATAATGCGTGAGTTCTTGCGAGAAAATCGCTAAATATTCTACTGCGGAATTTCTTGATAAGAATGCCAGGCAAGATGAATGATATCTGTATTCTGCTGAAATGACCTAAATGCTCACCTTAAAGAACGTTTCCCGTCAATTTGGCGGCCTTCAAGCGCTTTCGCAGGTTAACCTTACTGTGCCACAGGGCAAAGTGGTTGGCTTGATTGGCCCAAATGGTGCTGGTAAGACCACCCTCATCAACAACATTAGCGGGTTGGATCATCCCACATCCGGCCAAATCGTATTTATGGAACACGATATTACAACCGCGCCGCCGCATAAAATCAGCAGGCTGGGAATCGCGCGTACTTACCAGAATATCCGCCTGTTTGGCGAGATGACCGCGCTTGAAAATTTACTCATCGGCGAACACGCCACCAATAAGTCCAGTATTCTGGATTCACTGGTATTTAGCCCCACCTATCGCCGCGAAGAAAAGGCCATGCGCGAACGGACGATGGCCAATCTACAGCGCTTTGGGCTGGAAAGCCTTGCCAATGCGCGTGCTTCATCGCTGCCTTATGGCGATCAGCGGCGTTTAGAGATGGCGCGCGCGCTTTCTACCCACCCATCGCTGCTTTTGCTAGATGAACCAACGGCAGGGATGAACCCGATTGAAACCCGCGCGCTGGGCGATCAGATTTTGCGCGAGCGCGATCAAGGGCTGACGGTTCTGGTCATTGAACACGATATGTCCCTGATACATCAGGTGTGCGATGAGATTTATGTCCTGAATTTCGGGCAGATCATCGCTCATGGCACGCCGGATGAAATCAAGCAGAATCCACTGGTGATTGAAGCCTACCTTGGCGAAGATGAGGACGAACATGGCCGCACGCCAACCACTGCTTGAGGTCAGGAATCTGCATAGTGGCTATGGCGCAATCAAGGCTTTGCGCGGCGTGTCATTCAGCGTTCATGAAGGCCAGGTGGTAACGTTGATTGGCGCAAACGGCGCGGGCAAAAGCACGACGCTAAACACGTTAAGCGGCCTGATTAAGCCTACTCAAGGTAGTATCACTTTTGCAGGACGCGATATTGCCGGCTTGCGCGCAGATCGGGTGACAGCGCTTGGCTTAATTCAAGTGCCGGAAGGCCGGCAGGTGATCGCCACTATGAGCGTGATGGACAACCTGCTGATGGGCGCCAATCTGCGTAATGATGCGGAGGTTTCCAGCGATCTGGACACAATTTTTCAACGGTTTGGAAGATTAAATGAACGGCGTGAACAAAAAGCGGGGCTGCTAAGCGGCGGCGAACAGCAAATGCTGGCCGTAGGCCGGGCGATGATGGCGCGCCCCAAACTATTGATGCTGGACGAGCCAAGTATGGGGCTGGCGCCGCTGTTGGTGAATGAAGTCTTCCACATCATCGAGGCGATCAAAGAGCAGGGTATCCCGATTTTGTTGGTAGAGCAGAACGCGCGCAAGGCGCTGCAAGTGGCTGACTATGCTTATGTTCTGGAACGCGGGCATATTGTGAACGAAGGCCCAGCGGCAGAAATGCGCGAGGATGAATCTATCGTCCGGGCGTATCTAGGCTAACAAACTTTGTGCCAGGATGTCGTTCAACCGCTGGCGTGAAAGTTCATACATCTGTTTTTCAACCTCAACCAGCGCCGATTCAGGTAGATGTGACCACAGCGCGCGTTTCATAACCGCTTGCGAATCCAGCATTTTTCGCAGCACTTCGGGCGTTAGCGCCAACGCCGCTGGCGCGCGCTCGCTGACGATATCCAGAGTCTGAATATGGCCATTGGGCGCTAGCTGCCGGGCGATCAAATCCCGCCAGGCTACCAGTTTGGCGTCGTCAAGAAACGGCAGCCATTCAACGGGCTGCGAATGCGCCAGCGCCTGCACCGTTTCTGCTGAAAGCGATATTTGATCGCGCTCATCCATCGTGATTAAGAGCAGTTGCAACCCCAGAAAGCGGTCAAGTTTGCTTCCCCACTGCGCCGTCACAAAATAGGGGTGGATCATCTGCACAGACCAGATTTCATCAATGCTGAGGTGGAACACATAACCCGCTACAAATGCGCGCTGCGACGGCAGCGCCGCTGTTGCCAGTTCGGCGTGTTTAGCCAGCATGATTTGATATGGCGGTATTTCCAAGGGTTGATCGTAGCTGTAGAAATGCGTGATCTCGCGGTTTAACCCGTGAATGGTTTGCGCGTCAGCGGCGATGCTGCCCAGCAAGAATGCCGGACGCTCACTGTGCAAGAGATGCCGGACGCCTTCGGGCAATCCGTCATCTGCAAGCAACCGCTGTGCGTATGCCAGATGAGTAAAAGGTGTTGGCATGGTGTATCTCTTATCGTTTTACGGGCTGGGATCAAGGCAGCTTGGTAAATCTTCCAGGCGCCTTGGCCAATCCTCTCCATAAAACGAGATGTATTCAGAAACATGCGACGACCAGTAATCATCGTCATGGCCGCCAGTTGGGTAGATAGTGTAATCGTGCGGAATGCCACGCGCGCTTAGGCGGCTAGAGAACAGCTCAAGCGATACGCCAGCAGGATCGGCAGAGGCATTATCCAGATACATGCTCAGGTCAGCATTAGGCAGGAAAGCATCATTGCTCGCCAGCGCCAGAGGGCTAACGGCGTTTGGCGCAGATTCAGCGTTCAATTCGGCGCTATGCCCGCCAACGCGACCAAAAATATCCGGGTGGCGCATGGCGATAGAATAAGCCCAGAAACCACCGCGTGAAATGCCGCCAATCGCCCGGTGTTCACGATCATTCCAGGTGCAGAAATCACGCTCAATCGCGGGCAATAATTCTTCCAGAATGACCTGCTCAACGGATGGATCAGGGAAAAATCGATCTGCCGCGCCGATTTGGCCGGTATAGGGCATCACCAGAATCATCGGGCCGATAGCGCCTAGCCGCATCCCCTGCTCCAGCGCTTCGATCACGCCGATGGTTTCCCACTCATTCTCATCCTGCCGCAGCCCGTGTAGAAGCACTGCATACGGGTAGCGCTTTTGCGATTCCAGATAGCAGGGCGGCACATACACCCGGTAGCGCAGGTTTTCCCCGGCAATCTCGCTGCGAAACTCGTCAAATGGAATGACCGTTCCGCCTTCAAGCAAGCAGGGATCAGGGGTGGGGGTTGGCGCTGGTGTATCTGTCGGCGAAGGGGTTGGCGTGTCCGATGGAATCGGGGTGATCGTAGGCGGAAGCGTAGCCGTATCTTCAGGCGTGACGATAAGAACCGCTGCCGTTGGCGTTGGAAAGGGCGCAAGCGGATCGCAGGCTGCCAATAGCACGCACAGGGCAAGAAAAATGAAAGCGACTTTGGTTTGGGTGAGGTGTTTGATCATCATAGTGTGGATTATAGCGGTCACATTTGCGGCTCGCACGTATTAAATCAACTCGTTCCTACGAATATCAATAGAACTTTTGTGCGATTCTTATGCGATTTTACGCAATTTGATGTTATGATATGGTTTGTTCGTTTAAGCATCACTAAGGGGAACTAATGTCATCACGTCCTTTTGACGATGAAGAACTGGATGACGAGTTCGACGACGATGAGTTTGAGGATTTTGATGAAGACGATGAAGACGATCGTTTTCAATCAAGGCCTCCGTCTGCGCCATCTGCGCGTGTAGGCGGGGCGGGGCTTCCCCCACCTGCTTCACGACCGCCAACACCCGGCGGGGGCAGCGTCCCCAGCCCGATACGTTCTCCCAATTCGCCGCCCGGTGCTTCTGCGCGCCCACCGGGCAGCACGATGCCGGGCAGCAGCGGCGTTCAACCTTTCCAGCGCCCCGGCTCTAACCAATGATCCATTAGGTAAAGTTGGCACGCCATCTGGCAGCGGCTCAAGCAGTCCGCGTCCGCCAACGCCCGGCAGTAGTTCAGGCGCTGGCTCTTCAGCGTTTTCTTCAAGCGGTGCGCGTCCGCCGACGCCGGGGGGAAGCAGTTCAGGCGCTGGCACCAGCCCTTTTCGACGCCGGGGCAGCGCCCACCTACGCCCGG
>LMZS01000069.1 GCA_001567085.1 Chloroflexi bacterium OLB15 | reverse complement strand
CCCAATTCCTTGTACACGCCTTCAAAATCTTTATCTTCAGGGATGCCGACGATGGCGATCACCGGGTCAGCCAGTGTGTTGTTAAGGCTGTGTACCAGCGCCGCCGCCGATTGTGCATGTACCGCGCCGTCTACGAACACCAGCGGCGATTCTTGCAGCTTTTGAACGCGCCCCGGCCAGATCACGGTGGCTAGGCCTTCGCGCACGCGCTCCACATATTCCGGCGATCCATGCGCGATACCGGGCAAACGGGCGTGCATATTGCCCGCACCCTGTACCGCCAGCGTAGCATTTTGCACCTGATAGCGCCCGTGCAAGGGCAGGTCAATTTCGCCATAGCGGGTCAGGCTCATGCGTAAGCCGGCCGCAGTATCACCCAGATACACGCCGGTATCCTGCGCCGAAAGCCAGTAGAACTCGGCATCCTGCGCGTCGGCTTCGGCTTGCAGCACATTCAGCACTTCGGTGGCTTGCGACACGCTGTAGGCGTAACTGTAGGGCTTGATGATGCCCGCCTTGTGCCACGCGATGCGCTCCACCGTTGGCCCAAGCTGGTGCGGGTGTTCCAGCATGATCGGCGTGAACAGCGAGAGCTTGTTAGGCACAGTAGCGATGTCGTCAAACCGCCCGCCGCGCCCTACTTCCAGCACCGCCGCGTTAACGTCCTGTTCGTCAAACCAGATCAGCGCCACCGCCAGAAAGATGCCCTGCGGGCTGAAATACTGGCGCTCGGTCAGGGTGCTTTCGATGTCATCAATATCCGGCGCGAGATCGCTCAAAATGCGGCATAGATCGGCTTCAGGAATGGCTAACCCGTTCACGCGGATGCGCTCGCGCCAGCTTGCCAGATGCGGGCTGCTGATCATGCCGATTTTGTGACCGAGATGCCGCAGAATGTTGGCAGTCATGGCGGTAGTGCTGCCCTTGCCCTTGCTGCCAGTTACAACGGCATATTCGCGGTTATTCGCCAGCAAGCCGCGACGGGTGAGCAGGCGCACCGTAGGCGCAACATCGCGAGTCAGTTCATCCGGCCCGCCCAGTTTGCCGCGCAGCTTGCGCATAGAGCGGAAGATATAAGTGATAGCCTGTTCTTCGTTTTGAAAGCGTTCGGGCATGTATGGCGTTCCAACAGATTT
The DNA here is from genome assembly GCA_001567085.1 of Chloroflexi bacterium OLB15. Taxonomy (GTDB): domain Bacteria; phylum Chloroflexota; class Anaerolineae; order Aggregatilineales; family Phototrophicaceae; genus Flexifilum. The sequence goes on along the minus strand of LMZS01000069.1, from coordinate 4,917 downwards.
GGGGATAAGCGCCTATTGTAGCGCGGAATTTGCTCGCCCCTATGGGCTTTCAAAGAGATGCGCTGCGGGCGGGTTTAAGTATCGCCCCTCACCCGCAGCGCCCGCGTATAGACCCTGTTCCGTTTGTCCTCTGGCATGGCTGCCAGCGCGCCGAGATCGGGATCGTAGTCAGGGTTGCGCCACACGATCACGTTGCCCCAGCCCAATGAGCTTTCTTCTTCGACATAGTTGGGGATAGACGCGCCGAAAATCGGGTGAAAACCTTTGATGATCTGCTTGCTCAGGTTGCTATCGAAATACACGCCTTCAACCACCCCACGCACGTAAACATCAGGCGTGACTTCACGGGCATGCAGCCCGTAATCTTTGAGCGTGCTTCCGGCAACCATGCCGCGCAGGTTCAGCAGTTTGGCGGTATCAAAACGGGCTTCGATCAGTTTGCCGCCCACGCCCTGCCCCTGATAGTCAGGATGCACATTGCTTTCTACGCCATACATCCATTCACCATCAGGCACATGCGGCAGCCAGCCTTCGCCAACCGTCACCCACCACGGTTCGATCATCGGGCGCGCGGGATCGAAATGGATACGCATACTGCTGGTAACGCCAACAACTTGATCGCCGTGAAAAGCCGTGAACTGGCCTTCAGGGAAAACAGCAATATGCTGGCGGTACATCTCTGCCGTGAAAATCTGGTCAAAATCGCCATTAGCCATGCCGTACACTCGCGCCATGTGCGCCGTCATTTCGTCAGCATACTGTGGCTCTGAGGGAACGACGGTGATCCGATCTTCAGGAAATCGTGGCATAGACGCCCCCGCGCTATTCGCGCTTAAGTACGGCCAGTATCACCCGAACACGCCCGGCCTGAAGGTTGGCGAACAGGTTTTTAATCATTAGCTGAATATCGGGAATCACAATTTGCAGGCCTAATGGCCCTGCCCCCGCTATTTCAGACATCTGATTTTTGAAAGAGGCGAGCGTGTCGCTGGTCACATCATGCCACACAATATCTTTGAGGCCGATGCTGTGCAAATAGTCAAGAATATGCTCTGGCACCCTCAGATCGCTGATCTCTGCGCTTCTGGCCCAGGGTACCGGAAAGATCATCCCGTCAGGGGTAGCGCCCGCCATGAATTCGTGCATGGCCAGCCGCCCGCCAGGCTTTAAAACGCGGGCAATTTCGCTGTACAGCGTTTCTTTATGGGGGATGTTCATGGTGCTGTGCTGGGTCACGACCACATCGAAATGTGCGTCAGGGTAGGGTATTTCCAGCGCGCTGCCGTTCTTAAAGCGCACCTTATCGCTCATATTGAGCAGGGCGGTCAACTGTTCTCCCGCTTCACAAAATTCGGCAGAGAGATCGAGAACATCAGCCTTGCAGCCAAGTTCTGCGGCGATATAACGCGCTGGCCCGCCGATGCCGCCGCCGACATCCAGCACCTCATCCTGCGCGCTGATACCCGCCATTTGCGCCAGCGCCAGCGTAGAACGCCAGCCACCGCTGTGAAACTGATCAACGGGCGCCAGATCGCGCGGGGTGAGCGCGTTCATATCTTTGCCCGCCGCTTGCAGTGCATTGAAAATCACTTCATAAAGCTGTGGAGAGCCGTAATGCGCCTGAACCTGAGCTTCAGTTTCGGAAGATGCCATGATCAACCTCTGAATTACGTTATTTCAGGTTTACCACACTTTTCCACGCGCCGCGACTGGCCACTCAACTTCGATTTCGCCGCCACGCACGCCATACAAACGCTCGTGTAAATTGGTGACGACGCAGGTATGCACCGGGATCACATGCACAATTTCGCCCACCTTCGGACGGTTGGCGCAGGCGGAAAGATCAACATAGCCGTGTTCTTCATTCAGGCGGTAAATTCTGGCGTCTGGATACTCAATGATATAGCCGTATTCCCCCTCATAACTATCGCCGGATAAGGTTTTACTGCCGCTGTCGAGAATGGCGCGATCTTCAGTTGGGCGGCTGACCACGGTGGTCATCACCGTCATAGCGCAGTTCTCCAGCGTGTTCCAGCCGCGTTTCACCGTCGTCCAGTCATTAAAGACATAGGTGCCAACGCGCAGCTCGGTTAATTCCGGCACTTCGTGGGCATGTAACGCCGCGCCGGTGCCGCCGCCGCTGATCACGTCTATGCCGATGCCTTTCTCGTCAATCAGCGCTATCGCTTCCAGCAAGGTGGGGCGAATGGAGGCGTCGCTGGGGTAAATCAGCAGGCCAGCGAAGTGCAGGTTTTCATCACCGGCGATAGCTTCCGCCAGCGCCACCGCGCGAGCTACCGGCGCGCCTGCCCGGTGCTGATCGCTTTCCAGCTCGACCAGCACGCGCAGGGGAACGCCTGCTTTTTTCGCGGCAGCGCTCAGGCCGTCTACGGTGGTCTGGCTGTCGGCAGATACGCTGATGCGGTTGTAGATGGCGAGATCCATCAGCCGCGCGGTCTTTTTCTCGCCGATAATGTTGTAGGGTATCTGGATGTCGTCAAAGCCATCGGCGGCGAAAATTTCAGCCTCACTCACCTTCTGGCAGGCGATCCCCGCCGCGCCCGCCGCAAGCTGCAAGCGGGCAATAGCCGGGATTTTATGAGTTTTGATGTGCGGGCGAAAAGCCAGCCCTAACGCATCACAGCGTTCCTGCATGGCTGCAATATTGCGGCTCATGATGTCCAGATCGATCAGGATAGAAGGGGTTTCCAGTTCATTGACGTTCATCACAAATCCTAACGCTGGTGGCGTGAATCAACGCGCATTTTGACGGCATATGCATAGGCAAATAGCTATTTAGCGAGATAGCGTTTCGAGAGAGGATTATACTTATATTCTCCCTCAGGATGAAACCGCGTCCAGCACCATTTCTAACGCGCGAGTGGCGGTCTGCTGCTTGATCGATTCGCGGTCTCCAGACCACACATTACGTTCCATGCGCACGATGCCGCCCTTCAGGGCGACGGCGGCGTACACCAACCCGACGGGCTTTTCAGCGCTGCCGCCTCCCGGCCCGGCGATGCCAGTGACGCTGACCGCGACATCCGCGCCGAACAGCGCCAATGCCCCTAACGCCATTTCTCCGGCGGTTTGTGGGCTGACTGCGCCATAAGCGATCAGCGTTTCTTCGCGCACTTTCAACAGTTCCTGTTTGCTGCGATTGGCATAGGTGACTACGCCGCCAAGCACATACCCGCTGGAGCCCGGCACATTGGTCAAGCGGTGAGAGATCAGCCCGCCCGTACAGCTTTCGGCGGTGCAAATCCACAGATTCTGTGCTTGCAATGCCTTGCCGACGGCATACGTTATCGGATCGCCATTATCTGACATATTTACAACCTGTTGGCAAACATTCTGTGTGCCAATGCTAACGCGCTGATACAAATCTGCCATAGAAAAGCCTGCATCCCCGCCGCGTGGGCGGCGTGATAGGGCGCGGCCTGCTGGAAAATTTCGGCGTTTTGCACATCTTGAACTTACTGCGCTCAGGTTCAAAACGGTTTATACTGTGGGATAATGACGGGCAATTTGGGAAATTGAGGGATAGACCCGGATGGGTCATTGGGGTTGGCGGGCGCTGATTGTGGCAAGCGTGATCAGCGTATGGGTAGCAGGTTGCAACCTCATCGGCGACTCGACTGTTTCGATTGCGCCGACATCTTCCCCTGCAATCACCCTCACCATAGGCCGCGCTGCCGATAGAGCCAGCCCAAGCCCGCCTGCACCCGCTGCAACCCTTGCTGCTATCACCCCTATGATGCCCTCAGCTCAGGCGACTATTGCGACTGACGATCCGGCGCTGCTTCAATTTGGAACGGCTACACCTGTGCCGCTGGTGGTCGAAATGCCGATCTGCAGCGAGCGACCCGGCGGCGGCGTGTCTTGTCTGGGACGGATTGGCAACAACTTGCCCTTCGCAGTAGATCGCGTGGTGGTAGATGTTGGGCTGATCCGCGGCGATGGCGCGCGCATTTTAGAGTCAGCGGCCATTGAACAAGGGATGATTCCGTCTAATGCCTATGCCCCGTACCGGGTGTTATTTGATGCAGGATGGGGCGACTTTAGCGGGATAACAGTCAGTTTGCAGAGCGCCGATTTAGCCGCCGCTGATACGCCGCTGGTAGCCCTGCCGGTGGAGGACTCACAGGTTGAACTTGACGGCAATAATGCGCGTGTGACTGGCGTGATCGTGAACGCCGGCGCGGATGATGTTCAGCTTTCGCACGCGGTGGTGACGCTGGTGGACGCGGACGGGCATGTGCTGGCCTACCGCGTGATTTCGCTGAACGAAGAAAGCCTGCCTGCGGGCGGGGAAACCCCTCTGAACGTGACGCTGATACTGCCCGATCTTGAAGCCGGAACGCTGCCCCAACCCAGCATCTATATTGAAGGACTGCGGCAGCGCGAAAACTAGCCGCTAAACCCCTCAAACTGACGCAGATACAGGATCAAATCCTGCTCTACCGTTGCCCCGCCAAGCTGGTAGATCATGGCTAAAATTTGCGCGCGGTGATCGGTGCTGTGGTTGATGACGTGCAGCAGAATTTGCCATAACGGTTCGCTGTACTCGTCGCCTTTGGTATTGTGATAAACCACTATTTCATCCAGCGCATCAGGGTTTAACCCCTCAACGGTGGCGCGCACCATACCTTCTACCCGATACCATTCCTCACGAATTTTCTCGCGGGTCGGGAAATCGGCTTCTGAAAGCGGCGCTTGCGGCGAAGTGCCGTTGATGCGCATGAACCACATCCATTCGGCGCTCATCACATGCACCATTTGCCCGCGAATAGAACGCCACGAGAAACCGGTATCGCGCGTGAACTGCTCGTCGCTAAGCGCCATCACGCAGCCCCATACCCGGTTATGCGCCCAGTAGTTGTAGTCGTACAGCGTGCGGAGATAGTCAAGCGTCAT
>LMZS01000068.1 GCA_001567085.1 Chloroflexi bacterium OLB15 | reverse complement strand
GCAGATGCCATCCTGATCCCCGAAATCCCGTTTGATATCAAGGTTGTTTGTAGCAAGATCGACTCCCTGCGTAAAAGTGGCCGCCGCTACAGCTTGATTGTAGTAGCCGAAGGCGCGAAGCCTATTGGCGGTGAACAGTTTTACTATCTGCAAGGCAGCGATCAGTCGGGCAATCGCCTCGGCGGGATTGGCTACATTGTAGGCAATATGCTCTCAGAATGTATGGAAGGGGAGGTTCGCGTGACCGTTCTCGGCCATTTACAGCGCGGTGGCCAGCCTACGCCCCGTGATCGCTGGCTTGCGACGCAGTTCGGCCATGCCGCTGTTCAACTGATCGCGGATCACAAATGGGGCTACATGGTTGGCCTAAGAGGTAACAATGTGGTACCCGTTTCAATATCTGACGCTTTGCGCAGCGCCAAAACGATTGATCCGAATGGCGATCTTGTGCAAATGGCGCGTGATTTAGGCATCGTATTCGGCTGAGCTTTGCCGGTTATAGATGCCCTTTAGCGCATCGTGATGCTGTCGGCAAACGCTACCGCGTCCCTTGCTCAGCCATCAGGCGGGTATAGTTGCCCGCCCAGTCTGATTCCTTGCTGGTGAACTTGACGACCGTAATATCGCTGACTTTGGGGAACAGCTTTGCCAACAACGCGGGCAGATCTTCCCAGCGATCCTGAATCACCATCGCCCGCAGTTCATCAGCCATGCGCCCTGCCCACGCCCACCGCTGGCGCAGTTCTTCGGCCTTCATATAGTAATCGCGGTTGTCCCACACGCTCGCAGAGGCTTCTATGCCTTCATCAATTTTGCGAAGCGAGAAAATAAGCGTTGCTGTCATGTCACGGGCTTCATCATCCAGCCCTGCTTTCACGCTCAATCGGCGCAGCATTTCGGCTGTCAGGCGCATTTGCTGGTTGCGATGTTTGCCCGTGCTTTCGGTGTTGATTACGCGGCTCATGACCTAAGCGTTCCCTGAAATACAATAAGGTTAAGGTGAGTGCTAAGCTAAAATGTTCATGTTGTGGCAGATGGGTGCTGTGAAACGGTTGCCCGCGCTGCGATCTAAACCCCGCTTACGGGGCGAATACCCTTATACACCTGCCGCCCGCTAATCGCCCCTAGAATGGTCTTTGGGGGTCGCGAAAGCCTTTCGGCAAGCTCTGCAGGTGTCAGCGGTTGGTTTGAATTCGCCAGAAACACGCGGAATACGCTGTCAATGACTGAAGTTTGCGGGTTGATGAAGTTCGGATCGCTGGCGGCTACCTGAATTTCCAGCCCTAACGCATCAACCTGCGTAACTTCCCCTGACGCTGGATCAACAAAATCCAGAAGTTCTGTTTCCTCATTGCCCTGCGAAAGGCGATCTCGCTGTTCGGGGCTTAATTGGCTCAGAATCTCAAGACGCAGGTCTGTGTTTGTACGCTCAAACCAGCCATAGTCAATATGAAATGGCGTGTCCAGCGTAGGCTTGGCGAGGGCGTTAGGTTTTCCTGTAGGCGCTTGCATGAATGTGTTTCTTCCTCAATCCGATAGACTTAGCTTCTGCTGAGTCTCCAGTAGTTGTTGCCAACATGCTCAAAATCAGGGTTTGAAACCAACGCCGCGAAAATTGGCTCTGGCGGCAGCCGGCGCAGCACGTTGGTCGCGCTGTAAAGCGTCTTAGCGTGAACCGTTCCCTGCGGCGATGTACGGCTAAGTTCAGTCACCAGATTATGCAAAATGCTGTTCAGAGAGCGGCGCGCTTTTTGGGTTTCCTGGTAGAAGGTGTCAATCGCCGCCAGATCATCGGTGCCCAGCACCATCAAATCATCATATTCAGCGCCAATAGAGCGGCGATCATACTCAAAGAGCAGTCGCCCATCTTTAGGCGCAATGAGTGGAACATATTCAGTACGCGGCTTATGGGCGTTAAATTCGATCTGAATCTTGCCCGGCTCTTCCGCGTGGCTGATATTCAAGATAGCGCCCACTGGCAGGCGGTGTTTGCGGAACAGTTCTTTTAACCCGTAAACGTAGCGTTCCTGGCGCACCACCCAGCCGAAAAATTCTTCGCCATCCTGGGCATCAATCAGCGTTACGAACACGCGCGGGGTTCGCCGTGCCGTCGGGAAAATGGCGCGCATGTTGGCGTTCAGCGGCAGCGTCCCTGACCGGCGGTGCGGATAATTGATCGTGATTTGAGCTTCTTCTAACTCTTCATCATCGCTGCCGAAGTCCGACCATTCATCATCAATTTCGGTGATGAGCTGTCTGGTTTCTTCAGAAAGAAGCGCCGGATCGTAGTCCAGTGGTGAATATTGCAGCAGGGTAGGGGTGGTCAAAACTTCTGGCGGTTCCAGCCGTCTCAGGAACCACAAAACGGTGTCAACCGGCCCAACCTCGTCAAAGCGGTCATCCTGGCTTAACCCGTAGTTCATCGAGAAAACTTGAAGTTCATGCGGCGCTTTTCCCAGCCCGCCAACTTGCTCGATCAGCTCATCGGTGGTCATCGGGCCGCCGTCAGCTACATCCAGCACCGCTTCTGCAAGATGCAGTTGCCCCCCGCTGGTGACATCCAGCATCAGGCTGCGCGGGAACCAGCGCCCCGCCACGCTGACCAACTCAGGGTCGGCACGCAGGGCTTTTTCAAGCGCGTGAATAATGACCGCTTTAGAAGTCGTCATTATTTCATCGGCGGTCAATTCATTCGCGCCGGGAAGAACATATCCATTTTCGGATGCGTCATTCAGCCGGTGATTTGCGAACTCGGTTGCAAACTCTTTGGTAGGTAGGCGATCATCATCGAACGAGACTTGAATAACCTGGAAATTGCCGTAGTTCGGGTTTGCTCCAGGGCGCACGCTGTTAACAGTGCCTAGCGCATGATCCAGTTCAGGAAACATGATTTTCTCGCCAACGGCATAGCTTAGCGCTGGCATATACATGCGAACATCTTTGAACCGCTTGGATAATGCGTCAGCTTCCTGCTGAAGGCGGCGTTCGACCAGCTCACGCGCCAGAATATCAATTTTTAAGGGCGTTTCTTTTTCAAGCAGAATGCCGGAGAGGTATTCGAGGTCGTCGTTGGTTACGGTGAAGTTCTTCGCCCAGTGATGGCTAGGCATCAAGGTCAATGGCCTCCAGGGTGTTGCAACTGAATGGATTATCGTTGCGTATACAAACACAAATTATACTGGACTGAAAGAAGGCTTTGCAAGCGTGGGCTATAGGATACTGGTCATTACAGGCGGCAAATCGCTTTATTTTCCTTTGAGAGATGGTGAGGGTTGTGATCGTCGCTCAAGCGTTGGGTTGACCACCCCATACCCCTCGTTTATACTAATGCGCTTGTAGTTGAAGACCCTATGGCTTTTAGGAAAACGGAATGTCGACGAAACGTACATATCAACCGAAGATTCGTCGCCGCCAGCGTGTGCACGGCTTTCGCGCCCGGATGGCTACGAAGACAGGGCGTAAAGTGCTCAAGCTGCGCCGCGCTAAGGGGCGCTGGGAACTGAGCGTTACGCCACAGCACGTCAAGAAAGTGAACTGGAAATCCCACTGATTGCTGAATGATGCTCCCGCGCGAGCTGCGCTTGCGCCGCGCCGAGGACTATGAGCGGCTTCGCCGTGAGGGTAAAACCTTCGCGGGTCGTATGATGGTTTTGAGCGTCGCGCCAAATCAGGCAGGTTATAACCGTTATGGGTTTGTGATCAGTCGCCGTTTTGGTAAGGCAGTGCAGAGGAATCGCGCGAGGCGGTTGATGCGAGAAGGTGTGCGCCTGCTCCATCCCCGCCTCGTTTCGGGTTACGATTTGGCGCTGATTGCGCGTAGTGGAATGCAATCACAATCCTTATCAAGTGTTGTGCCCGAGCTTGAACGTCTGCTTAGGCAGGCCGGGTTAGTGGAAAGCTGAAAGCTCATGAAGTGGTTGGCGCTTCGCGCGCTGCGCTTTTACAAGCGATTTCTTTCGCCCATGCTCCCCTCAGCATGCCGGTTTGAACCGACTTGTTCGGTTTATATGTATCAGGCAATCGAAAAATATGGTGTGTTTAAGGGTGGCTGGATGGGTATTCGGCGAATCGGACGCTGTCACCCGTTTCATCCCGGCGGCTACGATCCAGTGCCCTGAACTTGGAGAAATGCATTGCTGAAGTCTACTCTTGCAAAACGTGTAGCGCTGGTTGCCGCGCTCATCCTCATGGTGCTGGCGTTGGGTGCATGTACTGGCGGCCTTGCTGAAGCCTCGTGGGGCAGCCTTAGTCTTTATGGTTCTCCTCAAAACATTCTCTTTGCCTATGCTGATCGGATCGTGATGCTTGATCCGCTCGATGGTAGCCCTGTGGAACTGCGGGATGCCGATGGCAACGTGCGTATTGACGACACCGGCAACCCCCGTATCTGGCAGGTGCAGGCGGGTCAAGGCGCGCTTGCGAAGTTCTTTACCGCCCCGATTCCGCTTGCTGAAAACACGCTGCTGGCCGTCTCTTACGATCATGGTATTTTTGAAATAGATGTGCCAAGCGCGCGCGTCAACAATACGACAGGCTATGCCTTATCCGGTAACGCTGTGGGCGACTCGCTGCTGACGGACGATATGCTCTATACCCCGTTAAGCAGCAACAGCCTTACGGCGCGTACTGCTGATGGGTTTAGTGAAGTCTGGCGTTTAACCACCGGGCAGAGCATCTGGGCACGCCCGCTGCTGGTGGATGGGGTGCTTTACATTTCCTCTCTGGATCACAACCTGTACGCCGTAAATGCGGAAACAGGGGAAGTGTTGTGGCAGCGTAATCTTGGCGGCGCTATGACCTCCGCGCCAATTTATGCCGATGGCTATCTGTATATCGGTACTTTTGGCCGTAAGCTGCTCAAACTGGATACGCAGAACAGCGGGGAGATCGTTGCATCCTACGATACTCACGATTGGGTGTGGGGTTCACCGGCGCTGCTTGACGGCACATTCTATTTTGGCGATGTAAGCGGTTGGCTGTATGCGGTCACCGATGAGGGCGATGCTTTTGCCAACGTCTGGGAGCCGGTTCAGGTTGCCACACGGCCAATTGTCGCGACCCCGCTGTTAACCGAAGATTCTGTGGTTGTCGGCTCTCGTGACCATAATCTCTACTGGGTTGATCGCGAAACTGGTGCGGTCAGCCTGACACGTCAATTGGCGGGTGAAATTCTTGGCAACATGCTGCTCATGCAGCCCTCTGAAGAAAATGAAATCAGCCGCGAATTGATTATCGTGAGTACGATGACTGCCTCGGAATACGTAGTTGCTTATTCAGCGGATACTGGCGAACGTATTTGGGTCTACAGCCGCTAAGCGCAGAATGATGGTGGAGCATTCTTAATGGACATAATCCTTAACCCGTTCGTCTCAATCCTGACTGTCCTTTACGGTATCTTAGGGCAGAACATGGTGCTGGCGATTGTGGTCTTCACGATCATCGTGCGCTTGTTGATGTTTCCGCTAACGGCGCAGCAGATGAAATCGTCAAAGGCCATGCAGCAGCTTCAGCCAGAATTGAAGAAACTGCAAGAAAAATATAAAGGTGACCGCGAAAAGCTGGCGCAGGAACAGATGCGTCTGTATCGCGAGTATGGCTTTAATCCGCTGAGCGGCTGTTTGCCACTGCTGATCCAGTTCCCGATTTTCATTGCGCTGTATCAGGCGATTATCCACGCGCTCGCCGCTACGCCCACGCAATTGCTCGACCTTTCTGGTCGCTTGCTCATTCCCGGCCTTGATCAGTTCATCCCGTTGAACAATATGTTTCTTGGCCTGAATCTCACCCTTCCGCCCAAAATTGGCGCGGGTGGTACACTGGAAACAGTAGTGGGTATCGCGTTGGTGGCGTTGGTGGTTATCACCACGTGGCTGCAATTTAAGCTGACAACCCCGACGACTGCCCCTGCAACAGGCGCAGACGGCAAACCCGCACCCGGCGCGGGCATGACCCAATCAATGGGCACAATCATGCCCTTGATGTACGGATTTTTCGCGCTGTCATTTTCAATCGGCATTTCCATTTATTTTATCGTCTCTAATATTGCCGGTATTATTCAGGCGGCAATGATGGGACGAGCTAATTTCCGCAATCTGTTCAGCCGGCCTAAACCGCCGGGACTAGCGACAACTGCCGGCACTAAGATAGAAGGTAAGGCCACGCCCATTCCTTCCAAACCCAAAAATAAAACGGGTTCTGTCTCGGCAAATAACAAATCTAAGTGATTACCGGCAGTGACTCGAAGGATTCTGTGAGCAATGAACCCTGAGCATTCCGTCGAAACAACCGGCGCAACAATTGAAGAGGCCATCGCTAAGGGATTAGAAATTCTTGGCGTGAATGCTTCAGAAGTGATGGTTGAAGTCGTTGAAGAGCCTGTTGAAGGTGTATTCGGGCTTGAAGGCCGTCCCGCCGTTGTCAGACTACAACTTTTCCCGCGCAGCCAGGCGCCCGCCACTGAAACAGTGACCACGATTTCTCGGCCTTATGTCGAATCTACGCCAATCGTGCTGCCTACTGCGGAAGTCTCAGCCCCGTATCCTGACTATATGGATCAGGATGATCAGGAACCGGAAGACGCTTCCGTGCCGTTCCTCTCTGATACCGACGACATCCCTGAAACCGAGTTTGACGAAGAAGCGGCAATCGCCCGTGTGGTGTTGGGCGAGCTGCTTGAGCGTCTCGGCATTCGCGGGCGTATTCATGTCAAACGTGCGCGCCCCAGCGATCAGGCGGATAGCTCGCCTTGGATACTCGACGTTTCCGGTGGCAACTCATCCCGTTTGATCGGGCGGCGTGGTGATACACTGGCGTCGCTTCAGTACGTTGCTCGGCTGATCACCAGTCGTGAACTTCAGCGCCGTTCTGAGATCATCGTTGATGTAGATGGTTACAAAGCGCGGCGCGCAAAGCAGCTTCATGGCCTTGCCTTACGCATGGCAGAGGAAGCGGCAGAACGCAGCAAGGTGGTTCAACTAGAGCCGATGCCGCCGCACGAGCGCCGGATCATTCATCTTGCGCTGCGTGGGCGCGCAGACGTAACCACCCGTAGCGTTGGTGAGGGCGCCGGACGTAAAGTAACAATCGTCCCCAAAATGTAGGCTCATGACCACGCCGCCAGATTTTCTGCTCGTCGGTCATATCACCGCAGACCTGACCCCTAACGGGCGGATTGCAGGGGGAACCGTCTCTTACGCGGTTCGCACGGCAGCAGCCTTTGGCTTAAAAGTCGCTGTCCTCACCAGCACCGCAGTTGATGAACCACTTCTGGCCGAGATAACCCCCTTTGCCGAAGTGGTTTCGCTTCCAGCCGACCAGACCACCACTTACGAAAATATCTATACGCCCTCAGGACGTGTTCAGTATGTGCGTGGGGTGGCTGCGCCGATCACCGCTGCCGATATTCCTGATGCCTTCAAGAAAGCGCGGCTCGTCCATTTTGCGCCTATCGCTGGCGAGCTTGATCCCCGCGTAGCTTTTGAATTTCCCGACGCGTGGAAATTGCTGACGCTTCAGGGGTGGTTGCGCCGTTGGGATGCGGATGGCCGTGTGCATTTCCGCCGTTTTGATCATCCGGAAGCCATTCAAGCTATCGGAACTGTTGTCTTTAGCGAAGAAGATATTGTTGAAGCGCCTGATATCGAAGAGGAATATAGGCATCTGGCCGATCATCTGGTGGTCACCCGCGCAGAGCGGGGCGGCACCTATTATCAGGGTGGCGTTCCCCAATCCTATGACACGCCTCACGTTACGCTGGTCAATCAAACTGGCGCGGGCGATGTTTTTGCTTCAGCGCTTCTCGCCAGCCTTCCAGCGCTTAATTACGATTTCAAACGTGCCTTGAAAGTGGCTGCCTATCTCGGTGCGCTTTCCGTTACCCGTGTTGGCCTTTCTAGCGCCCCAACGCCTGAAGAAGTACAGGGTGCCTTTATGCAGGTACGCGCATGATGACGTCTTCCCCGATAATTGAACATATTCTTCATAATGGAAATATCGCCGTCGAGCCTGGCTCGCCCCTGCGTATTCAGGCGCTGGCAATTGGCGGAGGGCGCATACTGGCAGCAGGCAGTGATGCTGAAATCCTGCCCTTAGCCCGGCCTGGCACAAAGATTGAAAACCTCAACGGCGCGCTGGTCGTTCCCGGCATGATTGATGCCCATATTCACTGGAAAGCCTACGCCGAATCCCTGCACATGGTGCAGCTCTTTGGTATGCGCTCCAAAGAGGAAGCCCTGACCCAGATCGCCAGTTATGCCGCCACCCGCCCTGCTGGAGAGTGGATCACGGGCTACGGTTGGGCGCAGGACGAGTGGGACGTTAAGGAATTTCCCTCTCGCCATGACCTCGATGCTGTCCTTCCTGATCACCCTGTATTTTTGCGTTCTCGCAGCGGTCACGCTGTATGGTGCAATACCCGCGCCCTGCAAATTGCCGGCGTCACCGCTGAAACTGCCGTGCCTGTGGGCAGCGAAGTGAAACTTGATGCAAGCGGCCAGCCCGCAGGTATCCTGCTTGAATGGGATGCGATGCTGCTGGTAGATCGCCACATCCCTGTGCCAACCATTGAAACCCTCGCCACGCAGATGATCGCCGCGCAGGATCGCGCCTTGTCTTTGGGCATCACTGCCATACACGATTTCGATGATCAGGAATCCCTTGCCGCGCTTCAGGTGCTGCGTGAGCGCGAAGAATTGGCGCTGCGTGCCGTTAAAAATATCAACAAGCCGTATTTTGACAGCCTGCTTCATCTCGGCCTGCGTCGTGGCTTTGGCGATGATTGGCTGCGCATCGGCGCGCTCAAGCTCTTTGCCGATGGCGCTATCGGCCCGCACACCGCCTACATGATCGAGCCGTACATCGGCGAGCCTGACAATTACGGCATCGTTGTCGTTGATAAAGAAGAAATGCTTGATTTGGTTACCCGCGCTACATCGGCTGGCATCTCTTCAACCGTTCATGCCATCGGGGATCGCGCTGTGCATGACGTTCTGGACGTGTATGAATCGCTGCGTCGCTTTGAGGCCGCGAATGATATTCCCCGCGCATCGCGCCCGCATCGTGTCGAGCATGTGCAGCTAATTCACCCGTCAGATGTGAATCGCCTTGCTGAACTCGATCTCATCGCTTCCATGCAGCCTATTCACGCCACTTCTGATTACGAAGTTGCGGATCGCGTTTGGGGCGCGGCTCGTGTCCCTTATTCCTACAACCCCCGTTTGCAGTTGGATCGCGGCGTCACCGTCGCTTTTGGCTCAGACGCGCCCTATGACCGAATCGGCACAATGGTCGGCATTCATGCCGCCGTAACCCGCCACCGCGCTGACGGTTCTCCTGGCGCTGATGGCTGGACGCCCGAAGCCCGCATCACCGTTGATCAAGCCGTGCGCGGCTTTACCATCGGCGCGGCTACAGCTGTCGGCATGGAATCGCGGCAGGGCAGGCTGCTCCCCGGTTTTCTGGCGGATCTGGTCGTTCTGGATCGCGATATCTACGCCATTTCACCCGATGAAATCGTGCACACCAACGTCACTGCGACGATGGTTGGCGGTCAGTGGCGCTTCGGTGGCTTGAATTGATATAAACGATCAAATATTGTTGAATGCCCTCAATCCGCCTATAATCTTCGCTTATTTCATTAAAAGGTTGCCCTATGACACGACAAGGTTTTCTGGTCGGGCAAACGGAAATGCTGGTGCGGAATGAGATGCTCGTTCCCGGCGAAGTTGCCCCAAATTTCCGCCTCACCGCGAATAATTGGGCTGTGAAGTCCCTCGATGACTATGCTGGAAGGGTGAAGATTATCAGCGTGGTGCCGTCCTTGGATACCCGCGTATGCGCTGCGCAGACTCGCCACTTCAATGAAGATGCCGCCGCGCTTGGCGAAAATGTAGTGATCCTCACCGTCAGCGCTGATTTGCCCTACGCGCAGCGTCGTTGGTGCGCCGCTGAAGGCATTGATCGTGTCGAAACCCTCTCCGACCACAAAGACATGAGCTTCTCAGATGCTTATGGCGTGCATGTGGTTCCCATGCGCATCACCCAGCGTTCTGTGTTCGTAATCGGCGCTGATAATCGCGTGTGCCATGCTGAATACATCTACGTCATCGGCAATGAAGTCAATTTCCAGGCGGCTCTGGAAGCAGCCCGCGCCGCTTTGTAAGTCATTTATCGTAAGGGTGGGGCACACCCCGCCTGCGGTTTAATCAGAAAGGCATTCAAAATGAGCGATCCTCGTACCGCGAAGTTAGCAGATGTCCTCGTTAACTATTCGACGAAAGTGCAGCCTGGCGAATGGGTAGGCATTTTAGGCGATGTCGCCGCGCTTCCTTTACTGCGTGAAGTCTATTCGGCAGTTGTCAAGGCCGGTGGCAACCCCACGCTGCTGCTTTCCGATGAAGCCATGCGCCGCGAGTTCTACCGTTATGCCAACGATGAGCAGATGAATTGGCTTGATCCAACCATGTCGCTCTATCTCGACAAAGCCGATGTCTATATCCGCGTGAACGCGCCTACTAACACCCGCGCCATGAGCAACATTGACCCGAAGCGCGTCCGTCAGGTCGCTTCCGCGCAGGGGGGATGGCTGGAAACCCGTATGCGCCGCGCTTCAGAAGGCAGCTTCAAATGGGTGGGTACGTTGTTCCCCACCGAAGCGCTGGCGCAGGATGCAGGCATGAGCCTCGAAGAATATGAAGATTTCGTCTACTCTGCTACTTACGCTAATCACGCAGACCCGGTTGCTGATTGGCAGGCGATGGGCGCCATGCAGCAGCAAAAGATCGACTGGCTGAAGGGCAAAAAGCATATCAAGTGTGTCGGCCCCAATATTGATCTCGAACTTTCGATTGATGGCCGCTCCTTCATCAACGCTTGTGGTGAGCGTAACATGCCCGATGGCGAAATTTTCACCGGCCCGGTTGAAGACTCGGTACAAGGGTGGGTTCGTTTCAGCTACCCGTCAATCAAGGATGGCCGCGCTGTAGAAGGCATCGAACTCAAATTTGTGGATGGTCGCGTTGAAGAAGCCACCTCTAAAACCAATCAGGACTTGTTGTTTGCCCAGCTAGACGCCGATTCGCGTTCCCGCTATCTTGGTGAATTTGCAATCGGCACCAACTTCGGAATCAATAAATTCACCGGTCAAATTCTTTATGATGAAAAGATCGGTGGCACTGTGCACATGGCGATTGGCTTTGGCTACCCCGATACCGGCAGCATCAACAAAAGCAGCGTCCATTGGGACATGATCTGCGATATGCGTACCGACAGCGAAATCTATGTAGATGGCGAATTGTTCTACAAGAACGGCGCTTTCACCGTCTAAACGCCAGCCCCTCGCTGCCCTTAGGATGTGTTAACGCTCATCACTTCCCCTCTCGCCATGCCATTTGGCTGAGAGGGGAAGCGATGAGCATATTTTCACGCATGACCCATCACTTCTTGCCGCCAATTTGCGATCACATTGCTGGCAATATGGATACCTCAGCCGCAAAAACCTGTGCTATGCTGCATATCCTTTAAATGGAAAGCGCGCGATCTCAGGCCTGTAAAGCCCGCGAAAATAGTCAGGGCTGTCGCGATGGCTTGAGTCTGAAAACGCAGCAGCCATTTCAAAAACGGCGATACGCCGCGCTGTGCAGTGGGAGGGTATTGTGAGCAGAAAATTTTGTTTCGCTGTCAGTGTTCATATTGACCTGCAATTTTGGCATATAGAAGCGTCTGTGTAATTGCGCGTAACAGCTTATACCAGTAAACCAGTTTTGAGGAAGTGAATGACGAACCTACAAGGGGTTTCGAGTAAAAAGACTGCGTCGCCTCGCGCCGGTCTGCGTGAATGGATCGGCCTGGCGGTGCTTATGTTGCCCACCATCCTGATTGCGATGGATTTGACCGTATTGCATCTGGCAATTCCGTCAATTTCAGAAGATTTGCAGCCAACCAGTACCCAGTTGTTATGGATTACCGATATTTACGGATTCATGATCGCTGGTTCATTGATCACCATGGGCACATTGGGAGATCGTATTGGCCGCCGCCGTCTGCTTATGATCGGCGCTGCGGCGTTTGGCGCAACCTCTATTCTGGCGGCGTCTTCAACTTCGGCTGGTATGCTGATATTTTCTCGCGCGCTTCTGGGTATTGCTGGCGCCACCCTCATGCCCTCTACCATGTCGCTTATCCGTAATATGTTTCCGGATTCCCGCCAGCGTACTGCTGCAATCGGTGTATGGGTATCCGGCTTTTCGGCAGGCAGCGCCATCGGCCCCTTGGTCGGCGGCTTTTTGCTGGAACATTTCTCGTGGGGTTCTGTGTTCTTGATTGCCGTTCCGATTATGGTGCTGCTGGTCGTTGGTGGCCTGCTGGTGCTTCCAGAATACAAAGACCCGAATCCGGGGCGCTTTGACCTGATCGGCGCTGTTATGTCTATTGTTGCTGTCCTCTCGATCATCTTTGGCGTCAAGCAGCTTGCTGAGATCGGTCTGGATTTGCTGGCGCTAGGCGCGATAACACTTGGCCTGATCGTTGGCTATCTGTTCATCCGTCGCCAGCGCTTGCTGCCCGATCCACTTATTGATCTTAAGCTGTTTCGTGTGCCCGCCTTTAGCGCCTCGCTGATGACCTATGGCGTGGGTATTTTCGTAGCTTTTGGCGTTGGGCTGTTTACCGCGCAGTATTTACAACTTGTGCTCGGTCTATCGCCTATGGAAGCGGGCATCTGGTCATTGCCTGGCGCCGTCATCTCTATCATCGCCTCAAACACCGCGCCCCGTTTGGCGCGCCGTATTCGCACGGCTTATATCGTGGCGGCGGGCTTAATCTCGGCGGCTGTTGGTTTGGCTATCATCGCTCAGGCCGGTATTGATTCGCTTGGGCTGGTTGTTGGCGGGAACTTGCTCATATCTCTCGGTTTCGGCTTTGCTTTTACCCTCACCATTGACATGGTAGTGGCAACTGCGCCGCCTGAACGTGCTGGCGCGGCTTCGGCAATTGCTGAAACTGCCGCTGAATTAGGCGGCGCTTTAGGGATCGCTGTTCTCGGCACCATTGGCATGTTGATCTACAGCCATCAACTGGCCGCGACGATGCCGCCAGGTATTTCGGCAGAAGCCGCAGTTGCCGCCGAAGCGACGCTTGGCGGGGCTGTCATCGTCGCGGCTGGCCTCCCTGCTGATGCCGGTGCCGCTTTGATGAGCTCGGCAAGTTATGCTTTTGTGCATGGCTTGCAACTGGTCGCATTCGTTGGGATGATTGCTTTTGCCGGCCTAACTGCCCTTACGCTGACGATCTTGCGCCATATTCGCTCTGAAACGGCTCATGAGGACGAGTTGGAAATGGGGTATGAAACAGTTGCGTCAATCAGCCCGCATCCTGAATTGATTGCCGGCGATTGACCCGCTCTGTGCCTGATCCACATCAGCATTTTATGGCAGTGGTGAATAACGGGAGATGCGGTGTTTTCATCGTCTTATCAGAGTGGGCATCTCCTTGAGATTCACCACCCCCCGTTTTATTTTCTGCTTTGAGGGATGCGTGCGTTTGGGGATAAGGGGGAGATTTCTGCGCCCCTTGCGCCTGTGGTGAATCTTTCTTTGGCGTTCCTGGTGGGTTCAGAATGATGCGACTCATCTCCCCACCGTTCCGACATTTAGCAGTGACACAGTTGCAAGATCAATAGCTGCTTTTAAGGAGATCAACGATGCAAAAGGTACACCCATGCTTGTGGTTCGATCATCAGCCGAAGAAGCGGCTAATTTTTACGTTTCCACTTTTGAGAATTCTCGTATCCTCGATATCACCAGATATGGTGAAGACGCCCCCGGCGATATGGCGGGGCGGGTGCTTACAGTGACCTTTCAGATTCATGGGCTGGATTTTACTGCCTTGAACGGCGGCCCTACGTTTAAGTTCACTGAAGCCATTTCGTTTGTGGTGGATTGTGATTCGCAAGCGGAAGTAGATCACTTGTGGGATACGCTCACTGCAAACGGCGGTGAGGAAAGTCAATGTGGCTGGCTCAAAGATAAGTACGGCCTTTCATGGCAAATTGTCCCTACGCTGCTTTTTAAGCTGATGAGCGATCCGAATCCCGCTAAGGCTGGCGCTGTAACGCAGGCTATGCTGCAAATGCGTAAGATTGATACGCGCTTGCTCCAGGAAGCCTACGACAAGGCGTAGTGGGCTGGCTTGTGGTTTGAACGCCGGGCTTTGCGCACCGCAGATAGCGTGCGGCGGCGTGTCCGAAAGGATTGCGAAGGGGATTATTGCGCCGTGAAAGGGTGAGGTTGCCAGCATGATCGATCTCAAAAAGCAGTTCAAACATCTCTACACAGCCTCATCAAAGCTGCCTGAGATTGTTGAAGTGCCGCCTTTGCGCTATCTGCTGATTGACGGCAGCGGAGACCCCAATACAGCGCAGGAATATCAGGATGCGCTTGCTGCGCTCTATAGCCTTTCCTATTCATTGAAGTTCGCCTTTAAGAAGCAGGGGAGCGATTATCCTGTGATGCCTCTGGAAGGGCTTTGGTGGGTAGATGACCTGTCTCAGTTTGCTTATGATGATAAATCTAACTGGCGATGGACTATGATGATCGCTCAGCCAAACATCGTCACGCAGTCGGCGTTTGAAGAAGCCCGCGCGCAAGTGAGTCGCAAAAAGGATTTGCCTTCACTCTCAAAGGTTCGGCTTGAAACGTATCATGAAGGCTTGTCTGCCCAGATCATGCATGTCGGGCCTTACAGCACAGAACCGCCAACCATTGAAAAACTGCATCACTATATTGAAGAAAACGGCTGGCAGATAGCTGCAAAACACCATGAAATCTATCTGAGCGATGCCCGGCGAACCGCGCCTGATAAGTTGAAAACGATCATCCGTTATCCGGTTATGCGGCGGCAAAATTAGGCGGCTTCGACCATGATTTCACCTTGAATCTGGTATAATTTTGTCCTGTGGGCGAACGGATGTTCGCGGCTATTAAGGAAGGCATCCCCATGCCAAAGTTTGAACTGTTTTCCGAATTCAAAGCTACAGGCGATCAGCCGCAGGCCATCGCTGAACTCGTGGATGGCATTCAGCAGGGATTCCGCCATCAAACCCTGTTAGGCGCTACCGGCACGGGTAAAACCTTCACCATCGCAAAAGTGATTGAAGAGATTCAGCGCCCAACTCTGGTGATGGCGCATAACAAAACGCTGGCGGCTCAGTTGTATTCCGAGTTCAAAGAGTTCTTTCCCAAGAACGCCGTTGAATACTACGTCAGCTATTACGACTACTATCAGCCGGAAAGCTATGTTCCGCGTTATGACCTGTTCATTGAAAAGCAGACCGATATCAATGAGCAGATCGAGCGTCTGCGTATTGCGGCTAAAGCTGCGCTCTTGTCCCGCCCAGATACCATCATTGTCGCGTCAGTGTCCTGCATTTATGGCACTGGCGACCCTGCAACCTGGGGTGCATCTACAGTCAAAATCAGTGTTGGTGAGGAAATGCGCCGTGAAACCATCCTCCGGCGGCTGGTTCAGCTTCAGTACACCCGCAGCGAAATGGATCTGGCGCATGGCACCTTCCGCGCCAAGGGTGATGTTCTTGAAGTCTATCCGCCGTATGAAGATGCTGCCTTCCGCATCATCTTGTTTGGTGATGAGATCGAGCGTATTGTCGAGTTTGATCCGCTTACGGGCGAACTTTTGGTCAATCATGAAACGGTAGTGATCTTCCCGGCATCGCAGTTCATGGCCGATCAGGACAAGATGCAAAAAGCCTTGCACGATATTGAACAGGAGCTTGAAGAGCAGCTCGCCTATTTCAAGGCGCAAGGCAAACTGCTGGAAGCCCAGCGTATAGAACAGCGTACTCGCTACGATCTTGAAATGCTGCGCGAGATGGGTTTCACTGGCGGAATTGAAAACTATTCGCGCCATCTCGAACAGCGCCCCGCCGGCAGCCCGCCTTGGACGCTGCTCGATTATTACCCGCAGGATTATCTGCTGGTGATTGATGAAAGCCACATGACCATCCCGCAGATACGCGGCATGTACAATGGTGACCGTTCTCGTAAAGAGGTGCTGGTAGATTACGGCTTTCGCCTGCCTAGTGCGATGGATAACCGCCCCCTGCGTTTTGACGAATTTCAGGCTCGCGCGGGTATGTCTATTTACACGTCAGCGACTCCCGGCCCCTATGAAGGTGAAGTTACGCAGCGTACCGCCCAGCAGGTTATCCGTCCAACCGGCATCATTGACCCGCAGATCAGCGTTCGCCCGACCAAAGGGCAGGTGGACGATCTGCTTCAGGAAGTGGCTGCCCGCGTCAAGAATAAGCAGCGTGCCTTGGTCACAACCTTGACTCAGCGTATGGCTGAAGAATTAGCGGGCTATATCAATGAGATCGGGATCAAGGCAAACTACCTGCACGCTGAAATTCAGACTCTGGAACGAGTCGAAATCCTCCGCGATTTGCGGCTTGGTGTTTATGACGTGATCGTAGGCGTGAACCTGCTGCGCGAAGGGCTTGACCTTCCTGAAGTCTCGCTGGTTGCCATTCTCGATGCTGACAAAGAAGGCTTCTTGCGCTCGGCACAGGCGCTGATTCAAACCGTTGGCCGCGCTGCCCGCCACGTAGAAGGGCAGGTGATCATGTACGCTGATACCGTCACGCCTTCCATGCAGGCCGCGATTAACGAAACTGAACGCCGTCGCGCTATTCAAATAGCGCATAACGAAGCGCATGGCATTACGCCCAAAACTATCGTCAAACAGGTTCGCGATCTCACGGATCGGGTTCGCGCTGTTGCCAGTGAAGAGCATCATGCAGGCGTCGGCGCGAATGGCGAAATGCCGCTGGAACTGCTGCCCAAAGATGAGATTAACCGGATGATCAAAGACCTCGAATTTGAGATGAAGAATGCGGCTAAAGCCCTCGAATTTGAGAAAGCCGCCTTGCTTCGTGATCAGGTGATTGAGCTAAAGCGTGCGCTGGCTGAGCGTGAGCCTGATAGCCTGCTCATGGGTTAGGGCAAGCGAGCGAGTTTCGCCGCGCTGCTGAACTCGCCCTTTACATGCTGCCCCCGCGCTGCTAACATGAGGCCTGTTGATGCGGGGTAGAGCAGTGGTAGCTCGTCGGGCTCATAACCCGGAGGCCGTAGGTTCGAATCCTACCCCCGCTACTGAAAACACCGTGGGGCAAAACCTGCGGTGTTTTGTTTTGCGGCTTGTGTCTTACAAAGGCTGGAGTAGCCAAAGTTACCCTTGTCATACGAAGTAACTTGGCTACAATTCCACTATACAAGTTCACTTGTTTTAGGCGACGTGGCTCAGCGGTTAGAGCGATTCACTCATAATGAATAGGCCGATGGTTCGAATCCATCCGTCGCCAACTAGAACCCACCCATCTGGTGGGTTTATTTTTTATACGCTGTTCACCAGCGCAAGCGCAAAGCCATCGTAGCCTTTGCTGCCTACGGTTTGCAAGCCCGTCATGGTCACTCGCGGGTCGTCTTTGAATGTCTCAATAAACCGTTGAATACCTTTTACGCTGGCATCGGTGCTTTCGGGGTCAGTCACGCCGCCTTTACGCACGATATTGTCCACTACGATCAGGCTGCCGGGGTGTGACATCTTCAGCGCCCACTGGAAATATTCAGTGGTGCTGGCCTTGTCTGCGTCAATGAACACAAAATCAAAAATATGCCCCTCAGCGGTCGCTTTGGGCAGCGTTTCCAGTGCGCTTCCCAAACGAATTTCAACAATCCCGCCTAATCCTGCGCGGGTGATGTTCTCTTGAGCGACGGAAGCATGTTTCGGGTCAATTTCCAGCGTGATCAGCTTGCCATCGGCGGGAAGTGCCCGCGCCAGCCAGATTGTGCTGTAACCGCCCAGTGTGCCTACTTCTAGAATGGCGCGTGCGCCAATAGACTGCGCCAGAATTGCCAGCAGTTTCCCTTGATTGGGCGCAACCTGAATAGAGGGTAGTTTCGCATCTTCTGACGCTCGAAGCGCTGCATCTAGCGCTTCATCAGACGGCACTAGCGTACGGCAGAGATAGCTATCAACTGCCGTCCATAATTCCTGTGACATATTTCCTCCCCTTTGAAAGGGTAATTTTGAATTTCTCTTCCTTCACGGGTTCTCTGGCACATCCCGCGCTGATAAATCGTGCCATGTTTCACGCCGCCGGGAGACGAACGCTTGCTTGCCGGTTTCATCAATCACAATTTCAGGTGGGCGTAAGCGAGCATTATAGTTCGAGGCCATCACTGCGCCATAGGCTCCAGTCGTCAGAATTGCCAGATAGTCGCCCGGCTCAATCGGGGGCAGCAGAATATCCTCCGAAAATACATCGGTTGATTCGCAAACTGGCCCGGCAATCGTCACCGGCTTGGGCGCGCCTTCGCGTGGCGAAAGAGGCACAATTGCCTGATATGCGCCGTAAAGCATCGGGCGAATCAGCTCAGTCATGCCTGCATCGGTCAGCACAAATGTTTTATCACCCTGCTGCTTCACGTACTGCACCCGCGTCAGCAGGATGCCCGCATCAGCCACAATCGAGCGCCCCGGTTCCAGAATCAGGCGCATATTGCCGAGCAGCGGCAAAATGCTATCGGCAAATTCTTGCGGGGTTGGTAAGTGCAGAGAAGCCGCGTAAGCCGCCGGAAAGCCCCCGCCGAGATTGAGCGTGTTGATGGATGGGTAGGCCTTTGCCAGTGCCAGCGTATTTTCGAGCGCTTGTTTTGTGGCGGCTGTATCGCCTAGCTGGCTGCCAATATGAATGTGCAGCCCTTCAAAGCGAATGTTCGGGAACTGGCTGCTGTTATCTAGAATCTGGCGTACATCAGCTTCTGTCAGCCCGAATTTTGCGGCATGATGCCCGGTTGCGATGCGCTTATTGGTATTCGCGGTTACATCCGGGTTGTAGCGCAGCGCCACGCGAACCATGACATCTTGTTCTGCGGCAACAACGTTTACGGCAGTTACTTCAGCGGGGTTTTCTATATTGATCCAGCCAATATTGCGTGAGATAGCGTAATAAAGCTCTCCAATTGTTTTGCCTACGCCAGCAAAAACGATGTCTTCAGCTTTCGCCCCTGCTTTCCGCGCAAGATGAATTTCCCCTGCACTTACCGTATCCACGCCAGCGCCAGCCGCGATTAACGCCGCCAGAATTGCCGGATTGTTATTTGACTTTACGCTGAAGTGAATTTCTGCTTTTGGAAAGGCGTTGTGCAGCGCGGCGTAATTTTCAAGCACCTGCTTCAGGCTGTAAACGTAGCTGGGGGTTCCATGCTCAATAGCAATTTGAGAGAGTGAAACTTCGTTGCAATAAAGCTGTCCATCTATATAGCGCACGCAGTGATTCAGCGGCGCGCGCTCAATTTCTGAAATGGGCGGCGCTGGTAATGGCGTTGGCGTATTGATTCGGTCAAACTGGTTCAGAGCAAAATCCAACTGGCTGACCACCGCAGCAATCAGGCGCTGATCGCCGGAAGTAAACCACGCCTCACGACCAATGATAACGTCACCATCTTGCAGCGTTCCTGCGTTGAGCGGGGCAGCCAGAAGCAGTAACTCTGTTTGCCCGGTTGGCGTTGGCAGAATTTTGACCGACTTGATCGGGGCTGCGTCGTTTGCGAGCTTTATCAACGCTTCTGGCGCTAGCTTACGATGGTTAATGACACTTCGTATGGTGCTGCGACGGGAAACAGGGGCGGTAATCAGTACCAGATCGGCATTGAAATCATCGGCAAGGTATTGTGCCAGCGCATTGAGAAAACTATCCTGATTTTCATGCTGGCTGCATAATTGGGAAACTGTGTGCAGCGCCTTCAATTCGCGTTCGCGCTGCGCTAGCTTCCAGATAGTGCGTGCCTGAATGATCGCCGAATCAATCTGCTTTTCGGCAACTTCCAGCAGTCTCAGCGAACGCTCGGTGAAGTTTTTCTGGCGGCTGACCAGTATGATCCCGCCGAGGGACTGGCTGCGCAGGGCAATTTGCGTGCCGATGGCATTTTCCCAGTACGGGTTTTCAATCGGGGCGGGTGTCTCTTGCAGGATGGCAGCGCGGCATAAATCCAGCGCTTCACCTTGTTCAAGGTTATCAATGATCACTGCTTCCGGCTCGCTGCCGCGTTCTTCAAGCAGGATAAGCGCGCCGCCATCGGCATCAAGGTGTTGTACCAGTAGGCGCAAAATATCGCTAAACATTTGCGCCGCGCTCTCTGGCAAGCCTACCGAATCGCGGATGCGGTCAAGCGCCAGAGTAAGGTTAAGCGCATCGTTTTGCTGATCTGTTTGGGGGGAAGGACTGATTTGCATGGAGATTAAGCCGTGATAAACCAACGTCGGTATTATTGGTGAAGTATTCTTGCCCACCGGTAAAGCATAGGTCTATGGGCGCTGAACAGGCGTTAGCCCTACTTTACGCTAAACCAGTATTGCGGTGCATTGGTGCGCGTATTATCCTCAGAGTATATCCGTTTGAAAGAAGGATGCCTAATTGATCGCCGAGAAGCAGGCAGTAAAGCTTGTGACCCAATACGAGTCGATTCGGCGGCAGGAACATGAACTGATCACCCGGATGCTTGAGGTGATACCGGCTGTAGATGGTCTTGGTGAAGATCGTCTTGCCCAGCTTCGAGATGCGCTTTTCCACGCCGACACCCCGTATTTAATGGTATTCGTTGGCCCCTTTAGTTCGGGTAAATCCAGCCTGATTAATGCGCTGCTAGGCGCAAATGATCTGCTGCCTATGGGCATTACGCCAACGACTGACCGCATCACTATGTTACGCTGGGGTGAAAATTCGCAGCGAATGCGCTCTGGCGAATTTGACACCGTTTTTTACCCTTCGGATTTACTTAATCGCGTTAGCTTTGTGGATACCCCCGGCCTGGAAAGCGTATTCACCCAGCATGAAGAGCAGACCCGCCGTTTCTTACATCGTAGCGATGCGGTGCTGCTGGTTATGCTGGCAACGCAGGCAATGACCGCCGCTAACCTCAAGTACCTACAGCTCCTTAAGGAATACGGCAAGACGGTAATTGTGGTGCTGAATCAGGCAGATTTGTTGACTGCTGAGGAAGCCGAAAAAGTGATGGAGTACGTCGCTGATCAAAGCCGCGTACAGCTAGGCTACAAGTCGGAAATCTGGCTGACTTCCGCCAAACTGGGGCTGGAAGCGCGCCAGCCGGATACGCCGCTGGATCAGGATTTATGGGAGAAAAGCGGCCTTAACCAGTTTGAGCGCTATCTTGATAAGCAGGTGGGGGATGTTGCCCGTCTGCGGCAGAAGCTGCAAACGCCGCTGCAAATTGCCCAGAGCGTGCATCAATCGGCGCTGGAGCAGGTGCGTTCCGGCCAATCGGCGTTAGATAAATATCAATCCATTAGCGAGAACATCGAGCGCCAGTTAGGCGGCTTTTTGCGCGAAGATGATCGGGTTGTTGATGAAGTCATTAGCGAAATCAGCCGCAAATTTGAGGTGGCTGCCAGCCGTGGCAGCGATGCAGTCCGTTCTGGTTTTGGCGTCGGGCAAGTTCCCCGCGCGTTTGTACGCGGCGTTGGCGAGATCACCAGCCTTCGCCGCCTGGTTGGTTCAACATCCGCGATCCGGCGGGCGTTGGATGACAGCAAATTCGATGAGCCGTTAGGGGAGCTTCGCGAAACGGCAGGAACATTAGCGCCGCGCCTTGAAGGGAAAGACCTGCAAGATGTTGATGATCTGGTCAAATATGCGGATCGCGAATTGACCGAACTGCCAGAGTCTGTACGCGAAAAGGTTATCGGCAAAATTCAATCTCCGGCACAATATGATCGTAGGGCGCTGCAAGATGCGGCACAGCCATTGGATGCGCTGGAAACCAAAGCTCGCAAAGAACTGCCGGATCATGTTGAAAAATCAGTCCAGTCGGCTAATGTATTTTTTGCCGCTTACGAAATAATTCTGGTATTGATTGGCATCGTGGTCTTGATCTCGCAGCCTTCAACCGCAGATGCGCCGTCCCTCTGGTTATATTTGCTTCTGGGGGTTGTGGTATTGGCGCTGCTGGGCGTGGCGGGCTGGATTTTACGCGGCTTGATCATTGCGAATAAGTTTTCCAGCCGCATGAAACAGACCTCAAACGCATATACAGATGTACTCAAGAAGGCCGCCAATAAGCAGGTTAGCTATGGGATGCAGCTAAGGCGTGATTCAGTTGCCCCGCTGACCCGTTTGGTGGAATCGCAAACATCGGCACTAAGCAGGCAGTTAACAGAACTGACTGAAATTGGCACTAAGATTGTCGAAATTGAAGGCGCGTTAACGCGCATGAAATGATATTGCAATGACCATCCCTGATGAACTGAAAGTGGCAAACAAAGCCGAAGAATCCCCGGCAACGGTTGAGCCATCACTGCCTGAGCCAACCACTGGCGAAGGCACGCTGGCTGCGCTGCGCGAGGCGGAAATTCGCTTAATTACGGATATTGCGGATGCGCTGGGAGAGTTTGGGCCGGAAGCTGAATCTGACAAGCAGCGGTTGCGCGAGGTTGCCAATGACCTGCGCGATATGTTCTTTCTGGTGGTGATCATCGGCGAGTTCAACGCGGGCAAAAGCAGCATGATCAACGCGCTGCTTGGCGATGCGCTGCTGCCTACTGGCATCACCCCAACCACTGAAGCAATTGAGCTGATCAAGTATGGCGAGATTCGCTCGGTGACGCCGACGCTGAAAGATGGCGAGATTCGCGAGTGGGTGCATCCGAATACTGGCGCGCCGGGCGTGGCGCTGGTGGATACGCCGGGGACTGGCTCTGTATTTCAGCGACATGAACGCACCGCTAAAGCCTTTTTGCATCGCAGCGATCTGGTGATCTTCGTGATTTCGGCTAAGCGTGCGCTGGCCGAAACTGAGCGCCTGTATCTTGAGCTGGCGAAAAGCTACGGCAAGAAAGTGATTCTGGTTGTGAATCAAGCTGATCTGCTGACGCCGCAGGAACGCGTAGAAGTGCGGCGTTTTGTGGAGCGGCAGGTTGAAGAACTGCTAGACCTAAAGCCGCTGCTGTTCATGATTTCGGCGAAGGAATCGCTGAAGAGTCAGGCTGGCGTGGATACTGGCGGGGTGGATGCTGTGCGCGCACATTTACGCGGCGTCTTTAGAAGCACGCCGCCAGCCCGCCAGAAGCTGGTCGCCCAGATTGAGACGGCGGAACGGCTGGTGCGCAATTATCGCGCGCAGGCGGCTTCTAAAGTTGGGGCGATTAAGGCAGATCGCCTGCGCGTTCGCGATGTTGAAACTGAACTGGATCAGCAGTCTGACGGGCTGAACAGCCAGCTTAAACTGGCACGCGCAGCGATTGACCAGATTTTTGAGGGCATTCGGATGCGGGGATTGGAATTTCTCGCGCAAAATATGTCGCTGAAGAAGATCGGGCGGGGAACCAACCGTGAAAAGCTGCAAAAGGAATTTCAAGAGGTGGTTATTGGCCGCTCGATCAATGAAATTCAGGACGCTACCCAGCAGTATGTGAATACGCTGATTGACCAGAGTCGCCTTTACTGGCGCAGCGTGATCGGACGGTTGAATCAGCTTCAAGAGACGCTCGAATCAGAAATTGCTAATCTGGATGCCAGCGTGTATGCCGAACAGCGTGAGGCGCTTCAAGATGCTATTCGCACCGCCGAAGCTGAGATGCGCTCGTATTCCAGTGGGCGCGTGCTAAGCGACATGGAGACGACTTTTCGCGCTAACCTGAGTGGGTTCACGATGGGCGCTGCTGCTTCGATTGCCGGTGTGCTGGCAACAGTTGCCGCTTTAGCCGCGCCGGGACCACTGGTTGGCGGTGCTGCCGCCGCCGCGCCGCTGGCGCTGCCGGCGTTTGTGGTTGGAGCGCCCGTAGCGGTAGTTGGTGGGGTGATCGCTTATCGCTATTATCGCCGCATCAGCGCGGGCGCCAAACGCAGCTTTAATGAACAGGTTGATAAAGTCGAGAAAACATACGATCAGGCATTAGATGACCTGACCCGGCG
>LMZS01000067.1 GCA_001567085.1 Chloroflexi bacterium OLB15 | reverse complement strand
AACCAATGACGCTTTTACCGCTGCCCTTGAAGGGCTGGGTATGTCTCCGGTAGATGCGATGGCAGACCCGGACTTGTTGACCGGCATCCTTAGCTACCACATCATTCCCGAACGCCTTCAGTACATTAACCTGACCAGCGGCCCTTCAGTTGAAACGCTGGAAGGCAGCCCGGTGCAGTTCCATTTGGCGGGCGGCGTTTTGACTGTCAATAATGTGGCGGTGAGCGACCCCGATTTACTGGCTTCAAATGGCGTGATCCACGCGATTGATGGCGTGCTGCTGCCGCCCTCTGCTGCCGCAATAGTGCCGGCGCATGTGCGCGTAGCTCACCTCTCTCCAGATTCAGGCAACGTTGATGTATATGTGAATAATGCTCTGACGCTGGTTGATCTGCCGTTCTCTGCTGTTTCTGAATGGCTGACCCTACCTGCTGGAGCAACCAGCATCGCAATTGCCCCCGCTGGCACCTCAGTTGATGATGCCGTGATCGGCCCGCTTGACCTGACGCTGGCGATCAATTCATGGGTCACCGTTGCTGCCGTTGGTTCGTCTACGGCTGAAACCCCGACTCTGACGGCACAGATTGTCCCTGAAGACTCCAGCGAGATTGCTGAAGGCAACGCCCGCGTCACCTTTATGAACGCCATTGAAGGCGGCTCAGCCGTGAATGTGGTCGCTAACGGCAGGGTAATCGTCAGCAATCTGCAATTCCCTGGCAGCTACATCGGAAGCGATGGCAATCCGAACGATGGCGCTTTCACGCTGGAACTTCCTGCGGGCGGATACGATATTTCGTTTACTGCTGGCGGCGCTACGTTGTTTGATCTGCCCGGTACGACGCTTGATGCCGGCACCAGCTATCTGATATTGGCGACGGGAACTGCGGATAGCACGCTGCCAGTCGTTTCAGCCACATCGCAGTAGCTATAAGCAGTCAGGTACGTTTAATGAAAAGCGCGTTCAGTTATGAGCGCGCTTTTTTCTTTGCTATTCCGGCAGGTCGTTGGGTGTGCCGGGCACTGTTTCCCCGTCTAAATCAACAGGCTCAGTGAGCGATTCGCTGACTGGCGACTGATCTTCAATTTCAAGCAGCGGCTCTGTGACCATTTCGCCAGGTTTGACCGCCTTTATTTGCGCCGTATCGTCGGCAATCATGGTAGGAACTGGCGGCATAGGCGTGGTTTCGGGTGAGGGCGGCGGGATTTCAGGCGGGACTGCTGGCACTACCGCGCTGTCTGGAGAGGCGATGCTTTGTGGGCGCGTTAGCATTGAGGTCAGCGTTCGCCGGATTTCGTCTTGCAGGCGTGCGCGAAACTGCTTGAGCGTTTCCCCCTGCCGCTGCCCGGTAAAAGCATAGGTGTAGTTTTCCTGTAGGCTGTTTCCAACGACCGACATTTCTGGCTCCCATGCATCCAGCAGCAGCCAGTGGGAAACTTCACATTCATATAGCTCGAAAAACAGCCGCACTTCGCCGCGCATTCCCCGAAGCCGAATATCCATCGAAATGGGCAGTGTAGGGGTGCGCTTGAGCCGCTTGC
This sequence comes from Chloroflexi bacterium OLB15, assembly GCA_001567085.1. Lineage (GTDB taxonomy): Bacteria > Chloroflexota > Anaerolineae > Aggregatilineales > Phototrophicaceae > Flexifilum. Next base: position 23,291 of record LMZS01000067.1, on the reverse strand, counting down.
CAAAGTCTTTCATCATCATCTTTGTGCTGGAAAGCGCGCTGTTCTGAATTTGCGTCGGCGTCCACTTTTCGCCTTTTTTGATCGCTTTGTTGAGTTTTTTGACAGCGCGTGATGAGGCGATTGATTGGGTGCGCGCCAGCCGCCCATAGGCATCATACTGGCTAAGACGAATATCGGTTACCTGCCAGCCGCGCAGTTTTGTGCCATCGCTGCCCACCAGCACTTTACGGGCAAAATAGGATGCTGGTTCGCAAGGCATAGGCAGCGCGTCACTTTGCGCCTGCTGCTGCCATAACTGGCGTCGCCCGGCATTGGTATCCGGGTTTAGCATCGGGTTGATGCGATACGGGGGCTGCCATGCGGGAAAGCCGGGATCACGGTCAAACACTAACCGGATGATCACGGTTAGCAGCCAGATAATGATCAGCAGAATACCCAGCGCCGCGACAACGCCAGCAATAAACAGCGGATTATCGGACTGTAGGGGCATGAACCCGACCTTCCATCAGGAAGTAAGAAGCTTATTGCTCACTATAACCAAATTCGCCATATGCGCCAAACGTTCAGCCGTTGTTTAGCCTGTAGAAGCGGTTTCAAGCATAACGCCGATCCCTATCAAGCCAGATCGGCGTTATGTGAACAGGTTGGCTTTGGTTATGCCGCTGGCTCGAAGCGGAAAATCGCGCCATTATAATCTACCAGCAGCAGCTCATTATTCTCATCCAGTCCGAAGGAGCTGATCGAGTGACCGCTGTTGCGGATGAACACCGCCGATTGCCACACGTCATTGGCGTCCCGCCACGCCGTCCACAGCGTGCCGCTGCCCCAATCGCCATAGAAATACTGCCCGTCAAGCTGCGGCAGCAGTTCGCCGTGATAAACATAGCCACCCGCGACCGTCACCCCCTGTGAATGGTCATATTCGGCAACCGGCAGGGTAACGTTATCCGGCGGATTCCTGAACCCAGTCGGATGCATTCCTTCGTAAGTGTTCCAGCCGTAATTTACGCCGCCGGCGCTGTCTGCCGGTTCAAAATTGACCTCTTCATATCTATCGCCACCCACATCACCGATATACAGGTCGCCAGTTTCAGTGTCAAAGCTGAAGCGCCAGGGGTTGCGTAAGCCGTAAGCCCATATTTCCGGCTGCGCCGCCGGGCTGCCTACGAAGGGGTTATCTTCCGGCACAACATAGCCAGCATCGCCAGAGACATCAATTCTCAAAATTTTGCCAAGCCATGTGCCCAAATTTTGCCCGTTACCCTGCGGGTCGCCTTGAGAGCCGCCATCACCGAAGGCGACATACAGGTAGCCATCCGCGCCAAACGCCAGATTGCCGCCGTTGTGATTGGAGTGGGGCTGCTGCTGGGTGAGGATAATTTGAGCGCTGTTTGGATCGGCAAGATTCGGGTCGCTATCGCTGACGGTATAACGCGCAACCACCGTGTTGCCGTTTATGTCGGTGTAATTGACATAAAATCTGCCGCTTTCGGCGTAGTCAGGCGCGAAAGCCAGACCAAGCAGCCCGCGCTCGGTGTAATTCTGGCTGTTCGCTTCAGCGCTCACAATGCTGCTGAGGTTCAGAAATGGCGTTTGCAGAACTTCACCATCAGCGATGATCTTGATCAGGCCGCCCTGCTGCGCCACAAACAGGCGGCCGCTGCCATCACCGGCATGGGTTACGAAGATCGGGCGGGTTAAGTTCCCGGCGATCTGTACAAGCTGCACGCCTTCTGCAGAGGGCGCTTCCTGCGCGGCTGCCGGGAATGCCAGCGCCGCCATAAAAAAATGCTGCTATCGCCATTAGGATACGCTTCATCGCCGCTGCTCCTTCTCTAGCTATCGTGTTGCATGACCGCTTAGTTCAATGCTGGGCCGGCAATGCCGATCACCAGCCGGTCTGTAGTCAGATATTTGCTGGCGGCGGCTCTCAGGTCTTCTTCCGTCAGACGATTGATCTGATCGGGAAACTCGACGAGATAATCCAACCCCAGCGCATAGGTTTCCATACTGAGCATAGTTCCGGCGATGCCTCATTACTCTCTAGCTGCAAGGGCAGCCGCCCAACCACATATGCCTGATTATCGGCAAGGTCTTCTGCGGATACTTTTTCATCGCCAAGCCGCCGCAGCTCGTCAATAGATCGTTCAATGGCCAGCTCAAGGTTAGCCGGGTTCACGCCTGCGGCCACCGTCCAGGGGGTTGGGCCAAGGCCGCCATCTAACTGGCTGTAAGCATAATAGGCCAGCCCCAAACGCTCGCGCACGCTGGCGCCAATGCGCCCCATCATGCCGAATTGGCCGAGGATACTATTCGCCAACATAGCGGCAAGGTAATCCGGCGCAAAACGAGATGGGCCAACTGCCCCTAACACCACATCCGACTGAGTTTTGCCAGATAGGGTAACTGAACTGCGGCGGGTAGCATCCAGCGCTGGAATTTCAGGAAGCGCTGGCGCTGGCGGTTGGTCAGGGTTTTGCCAGTCGTTAAAATGACGGCGAATCATTTCCAGCGCATCCTCCGCTTTGACCGCGCCAGCAATCGAAATAATCATCCCTTCCGGCCCGTAAACCTTGCGCCGGAAATCGCTGATATCGCTTACCGTGACGTTGCCGATAGTTTCCACCGAACCGCGACCACTGTAATGATACGGATGGTTTTCAGGGTAAAGCGTTTCATGAAAGGCGCGGTTGGCGCGGTAACGGGTGCTTTGCATGGCAATTTGTAAGCCAGTGATCCATTCCCCGCGCAGCCGCTCGATCTGGTGTTCGGGAAATATGGGGCGGCGTATGCAGTCGGCCACCACATCCAGCACGGTATCCAGATCCTCAGCCAGCGACTTTCCGAAGAAGCTGGTGCGATGATTGCCTGCGCCAAAGCCAGCATCCGCGCCAATATCTTCCAGCGCTTCCGCGATCTGGTTGAAATCGCGGGTTTCGGTGCCGCGCATCAGCGCTTCAGCGGTCAACGCTGCCAGCCCGTTTTTTTCCGGCGCTTCATATAGGCCGCCCGCGCGGAATGAGCCGCGTGCGACAACAGACTGCGCGGCGAAATTTTCATAGACCAGCACGACGACGCCGTTGGCAAGCGTATAGCGGTGAATATTTTGCGAATTAGGCAGTGAATGGGCTGTATTGTTTTTCATTATTCGTCATCCACTTCCTGAAAGGATATTTCATCTTTGCCTGTGGGGATGAAACAGCCGATGATGCGCGATTGCGGCTTCAGGTACTGGCGCGCAGCTTCGTTTACATCGTCCAGCGTGACGGCTTCAAGGCTTTGCATGTAGTTTTCAAACCACTGGTAGCCGCCAAAATTCTCAGAGAAAGCTAGCCAGAACGCTTGCCGCGTGACCTGTTCGGTGCTGTAGGCGAACAATGCCCGTGACTGCTTCTTTGCCCGCGCTAGTTCTGCTTCAGTGATATCTCCTGCAAGCACGCGATCAATTTCGCGCTGAATGGCGATTTCAACTTCTTCGCAGGTGCGGCCATTGCGCACAGTAGCGGTAATGGAATACAGAAATGGATCAATCGTCTGCGCAAGGCCGCCGTCAATGGCTGCTGCCAGTTCAGTTTCAACCAGCGCCTTATACATACGGCTGGTCTTGTTATCCACCCCACCGCCGCCCAATCCAGAGGGGCCGCAGAGGATGCTGTTTAAGATCGTTAGCTTGAACCAGTCGGGATCAGAGGCTGGCGGCGCTTTATAGGCAATGTCTACAAAGGCGCTGCCGCCGGGACGCTCTACCCGAACCCGACGCTCGCCGTTCTGTATCGGCTCAGGGCGGTTGAATACTTCAGGCAGTTTTCCCGCCGGAATTGGCTCGTACAGCGCGCGAATCTTTTCCAGCATTTCGGCGCTGTCAAATGCGCCTACCGCCACCGCGATGGCATTATTGGGCATATAGTGCTGCTTGTAATGCCCGTACAGGTCGTCGCGGGTCATGGTTTCCAGATCGTGCATATCGCCGATGATCTCGTGATGATAGCCATGTACCCGGAAGGCGGATGCCTGCATCTCTTCGCCCAGCCAGAAACTTGGCGAATTTTCAGCGCCCTGCCGTTCTGAGATGATTACGGTGCGCTCGCTCTCCACCTCTTCAGGGTCGAATCTGGCATTGATCATGCGGTCAGCTTCAATTTCCAACCCCAGATCAACTTTGTCGGCGGGGAAGGTTTCATAGTACGCCGTGTAGTCAAAAAACGTTTGCGCGTTCCATGAGCCGCCTGCGCGGTCAACTGCTTTATCCAGCGCGCCTGCCGGAAACTTGTCTGTCCCCTTGAACATCATGTGTTCAACCCAGTGCGAAATGCCGGTAGTGCCGGTGCGCTCGTTGCGGCTGCCCACGCGATACAGCACCCACCAGCTTACCAGCGGGGCGCTGTGAACTTCTTTCAACAGCACGGTTAGTCCATTGTTGAGAACGTGCTTTGTAACTTCGCCCACGAACCACTCCTTTTTATGTGTGGTGCAGTGTGTAAAGAGGTAAGCATACCCCGCAGATATTGGATTTGGATTAGCGTTAGAGAGGAGAGTTGGATTTTGAGGATAGCCTAGGGGGCAATCTGCCAGATCGCCCCCATAAGCTATCTGAATTTACATCGTCACTGGCGCAGTTTTCACCGTCTTTAACGCGGGCTGTGGAGATTTGCCCTTCAGGTAGGTGCCGCCAACCGCCAGATAATCGTAACCACCGTTTACCAGCTCATTGTAGTCAGGGATCATCCGGCGGCCATCAATGATCAGGTATGGTGTGGGGCAGGTCTGTTCAATCGTGCGCGAAAGGCCCCGGAATTCTTCCCAATCCGTAGAGATGAACAGGATATCTGAACCCTGAAGCGCCGCTTTGACCGAGCTGTGATAGGTGATCTTCTCAAACAGGTGGTTGTTTTGCGGGTTGAAGTAGCGTTTGGCTTCTTCAATCGCCAGTGGATCGTAGGCGCGTATTTCCTTTACGCCGCGCGCCAGCAGCGACTCCACCACTTTTAGCGATGAGGAATCGCGCATGTCATTGGTGCGCTGTTTGAAAGACAGGCCGAGCAGAGCCACCGTCTTGTGGTTGAAACTGGCGTTGCCTTCCTGAATCGCGCGGTCAATCAGATAGGTTTTCTGATACTCGTTGATCTCGTATACCGATTCCAACAGGTTTGCTGGCCTACCCGCGCTTTTGAACTGGTGAATTAATGATTGAATGTCCTTGCCGAAGCACGAACCGCCTGCGCCGTTGGAGACATACGAACCCCACGTGCTGATGCGGTTATCGCTGGTCACGCCGCGCTTCAGGTCTTCCATGCGTATATTGGGGAAGGTTTCGCCCAGCCGCGCTCCGACGCCATTCCAGAAAGAAATGTAGGTCAGCAGCAGCGTATTAGCGAGATACTTGATGCCTTCGGCAGTTTCCGGCGTTGTTTCGATATAGCGGATGCGCACATGATTCACAAACTGCGAGTAGATGCGGCGAATGATGGCGAAGTCGGCTTCGCTGTCAGCGCCCACCACCACGCGGTCAGGACGGCGCGATTTTTCAACCGCGTCGCCTTCCGGTAAAAATTCAGGGTTAGAGGCGATACCTACGTTCGGCACATTGTGCTTCTTGAGAATATTCTCCAGACGGCGGGCGGTGCCTACAGGTACCGTGCTTTTATTGATCATGACCACGCGCCGTTGATCTTTACGCGCCGCCAATGCTTTGGAAAGGGTTTCCAGCGCGGCATCGTAATAGCTCAAATCGGTGGCGCCGTTCGCGCCGGGAGGGGTGGGTAGGCACAGGAAGATGGCATCGGTGCCTTCGATAGTATCCACAATCTCGCTGGTGAAAAAGAGATAGCGATCTTTGGTTTCAGCAATCGCTTCTGCCAGCCCCGGCTCGTTTACGTAATGCTCAATCTTGCTCTTTTCGCCGGTGTTATAGGCCGCGATGCGTTTTTGGTCAATGTCATAGGCGTACACCTCATGCCCGTATTCAGAGCAAACAGCGGCATGGGTCAGGCCGACAAAGCCGGTTCCAACCACAATAATCTTCATAAGCGTTCTTCCTTCGCGCCCTGCGCGTCTATTAGCAACCGAATTGTCAGAAGTGTAATCGCCATACCAATTTTAGGGTATGCCAAAGTTATTGAACCCGTTTAGACATCAGTAAATCTGGCTTGCCATAACCGTTGGCATCTGGCACGATGCCAGTGAACACAAATCCACATTTCTGATAAAACTCATAAGGATGGCGTTTCAAATTCTTGATCTGGAGCAGATGTTCCAGCGGATTGGGGTACAGGTCAACGCCGCCCAAACTGGTCATGCCGAGTTGATCATCACTGCCCAGATAGATGGTCATGCCGCCGCGTAGTTTAACTTGCGCTTCCAGATCGGTGACCAGCGCGCGGCCAATACCTTGCCCCTGATAGGCAGGATCAACGACTAAGGGATGCAGCTCCCACGCGTATGGATCATAAGCCAGAATGCCGCCGATCCAGCCGACAGCGATATTCGTTTCTGCGTGAATAGCTACCCGGCTAATGCGGTCATCTGCAAAAGAGTCGGCAATTTCTTCCCGAACTTCATCCGCAGATTGCATATAATCTGGCGCCATATTGAGAAAAGCGGGCGGGCAGAACAGGGTAATTTGCTCGATGTAGCGGGAATCTTCTGGTGTGAGCGCGCGTATCTCAAAACGCATGTTCGTGATTCCTTAAAGCATAAGCCCGCCGCTTGCCATGAACCGCTTAATTCTGTTCCAGCATCAACCCGGCCACCCGCCGCCCGATTTCAACGGCGTAGTTGGTGCCGCGATCCCAGGGGTAAACGTGGCTCATGCTTGCCCAGTATACGCCGGGGATCGGCGTGACCAGCGGCGGGACGTGCTGGCTGTGATTGACGTATGGCACAGGCTGCGCGTAAGGCGCTCTGAATACCCATGTCTTGCGAATCCAATCTTTGTTAAACGCCGGGTTGATGGTGGGCAGCACTTTTATGAAGCGCTCCACGATCTCTTCGTCGCTGAGCTTGAAATACTCATGATCCACAGGCGCATAGTCGCCGCAGTACAGGATGTGATCGCCGCCGTAATGCGCCTTGTCCATCCAGTTGGTGTGCTCTACCAGCGCCAGAAATGGGAAAGGATTAGCGCGCTTATCGGCGCTTTTCGCCGGTAAGTTCAGCCAGTACGTGCCGTCGGCCATCAACTGCTGGTTGATGGCGATGACCACGCAAATCGCGCCGATGCTGTGCAGTGAGGCGATATTACGGCCAAAATCAGTGTCGCGCAGTTCTGGCGCCAGTTTGAGCAGCAGCCCCGGTGAGGTGGTCGCCAGCACGCGGTCAAATACCAGCGTTTCGCCGTTGACCACCAGCGCGGGCTTGCCATCCTGTGTGCTGATGCCCTGCGTGGGTGTTTCAAGGCGAATCGTCACGCCTTTGGCGGTAAGCTGTTCCGCCAGCGTATCCATGAACGCCTGAAAGCCGCCTTCAAACGTGCCTAATCGCAGGCTGCGCGCTTTCACCCGCGCCCACATCCACGCCATATTGACTTTGTCATATTCTTCGCCAAACTTGCCGATCAGCAGCGGGCGGAAAAATTTGCCGTAGCCATCTTCGCCCATGTATTTCAAAAGCCACTCGTTAGCCGTGACTTTTTCCATCGCTTTCCAGTCTGGTGTTAGCTTGATGAACGCCCCCGCCGCGCCAAAACGCATCTTGGAGAAGAACGGCAGCGGTAGAAACAGCGCTGACGGCGAAATTTCCGAGCGGTACATCTTGCCGTCAATCCAGTAGCTGGTTTTGGGGCGCGGAAACATCACTTTGCCGCTTACGCCCATTTCATCAATCAGCTTCAAGAGATCATGATCGGTCTGGAACCAGTGGTGATAGAACTTTTCCAGTGTCCAATCCCAGTTGTCATCTTTGAATCCGCTGGCAAGGCCGCCAACCCGTTTTTCAGCCTCAAAAATAGTGACTTTGTGACCTTGCTTTGCAAAATCCCATGCGGCGGACATACCAGCGACGCCCGCGCCAATGATTCCAATGTTCAACCTGCCACCGCCTTATTGTCGTTTTCAAGCTCAGTTTCAAGCGCCTGTGCGTCGCGCACCGCGCCAAGGTTTAGCCCCATACGGGTTAGGAAGAAGAAGCCTGCCAGTGTTGCCGGAAGCCATACAATCACATGCAGCACGAAGGCGTAGGCTAATGCCTGATCATCTGCGACGCCTGCGGCCACCAAGACCGTCGTCACGAAAAATTCAAACACGCCAAGCTGCCCCGGCGAAGCAGGGATCAGCCCTGCCAGATTGACCACGCCCACCGCCAGTATCATCAGCGGGAAACTGACCGTCAGATGCATGGCATAAGCCACGATCCAGTAACCAACAGCGGCCAGAAGCCACGTGCCATACGATGTGATAATCGCCCCGATCAGGTCTTTGGGAGTGCGCAGCGCCTCAAGCCCCGCCAGAACTTCATCGCCCAGTTTCATCACAATGGCTTTGATTTTGGCTGGCAGAATTGAAGTGATCGCCTCCAGCAGCTTATGAAACCACAGCGGCTTAGCTGCGGCGGTGAAGAAGATTGCCAGCGCGATTGCAAACAACGGCGCCGCCGCGTTTGCCATAGATTGCAGCGTTGGATCGGGAAGATGCAGCATGTTCAGCGAGATCACCACAAATGTGACCATCACCACGCCATCAAAAATGCGTTCGGTCAGCGTAACCACAGTTGCCGGGGCGATAGGCACCCCTTGATCGCGCTGTAAAAGCACAATCCGCAAAATCTCGCCTGCGCGTAGTGGATAAATGTTGTTACCCATATAGCCGATGCAGGTCAGTTTAGTCAGCGGCCACAGCGGCACGCGCTTGATCGAGCGCAGCAAAAACTGCCAGCGCCATGCAATCACCACAATCGCCACCATATAGAAGGCTGCCGCGAAGATCAGCAGGGCGATATTGGCGCTGCGAATGGCATCCAGCACAGCTTGAAAATTCAGCCCGCGCACCGATAAATACAGGAAAACGGCGCTGATGCCGATGCCCACAAAAACTAAAAGACGCTGTTTGGAACTCATAGGATACAGGTTTCCATGAAGTGTAAGCGCATTATAATCTAGCGCGATCCGGCGAGATATCCTTTTTCTATTTGCTTATACACACCAGATGGTAGCTTTGCTTGTAGTTAGTCGCTTTCAGGATTACACTTGGTTTTGCCGTTAGTTTAGAAAGGGGCTGTTGACGTGGACGAAAACAGGCACCCTGACGAGCCTGAATGGCTGGATGAATTTCGCGATCTTGCCAATCGTGAATTACAAGACGGATCGTCTTGCGAGCAGGTTCATCCCATTGTCGAAAGCTGGTATCACCGCATGCTTCAGCAGCCACCGCCGCCATCGCGCGATTCGGTGCTTCAGGCGATGGCTTGCCTGGCAACCGAAGTGCTGCACAGCGCCCCTGAAGACATGGTAGATGAGATTCTGGCTAATGTTGATGAAGATACGTTGGCTTCGTGGATCGAATACGTGCTGATGGTCGGGCGGGCATTTGAAAGCGCGCTTCGCAAGGGCGAATTGGATGACCTGTAACTTTCAAAATTGAATAAATAAGGCGAGAGGCGCATAAACCATGCGCCTTTTTTATTCCCCCGCTATTTCCGAACAGCTTATCACAGCCAGCATTTCCTGTTCAGCACGGCGATAGATCATTGAATTGGCGGGATGAGGCTACTGCCACCAGTTGAACCCTTCAGGCAGATGATCGCTGCCGGGGCCGGGTGGGGGTTCCGGCGGCGGTGGCGGCAGATGCAGCGCTTCGCGGCGCCCTACGATCTCCAGCGATGCTGCGGAGGCTGGCGCGGCAGCTATTCTGCGCGGGCGCTGCCAGTGCAGCACCAACGCCCCTAACCCTAAAAAGGCGGCAGCAGCCGTAATCACTGTGCCTAAATATGGAAGGGCGATAACCAGCGCCAGCAGCAGCGCGCCAGCGATCAAATGAATATAGGCATCAAAGAATCTGCCGCGTGGATGATAGACCCGGCTTAAAACTGCTCGCCCGATAGCCGTTGCAACCATCACCCGCGAGAAGAAAAGCGCCACGAAGTAAAACATAACCGCGCCACAAAAATTGAGGGCAGTCAGCACAAACACGGTGATCAGCGTAACCTGCTCAACGCCAAGCAGCGAAATCACCGCAATGAGCAGCAAGCTTAAAATCAGCGAGATGAGCAGCACCGGAAATGAGAGGATGAAGATCAACAAGCCTAGCCCGATGCTGGGGAGCGTGCGGTAACGAATGGCCGAGATCGGCCCGTTCACGGAACGTGGCGCGAGCGTAACAACCACAATGCCGATTATCGCTAGCGTCAGGAATTCGCGCAGCACTTGCCGTAAATATTCGCCAACCGCGCTGCCAAAATCCTGCTGGTTCGCAATTGCCGCGGCGTCCGGAATGATCTGCTCATAAACAGTTTCGGTTACATGACCGAGAATGTCGCCCGGCGATGGCGAACTGTAGTGGAGCGTCCCCCCGATCCAGCCTTCAGGGGTCACCATCAGGCCGGGAGGCTGCAAACTCACATCGGAATCGACAATCTGTATCAGCGTTTGTAATTCGCCAACCCCGTTTGACTGGCGATCACCAACGCTGGCAGTCACGTCGCCGCCTATGGCTGAAGCGATCCGCAGCGATGTTCCTGAAAAGTCAACATTACCGCCAACCGCCGCGTCAATCAGCAGTTGATAGCCAATCGCGCCAACATTGCCCGGCACGCTGGTTTCGATCTGCGTGCTCAAAGCCGCGCTGTATACGGTGCTGAGCGGGCTTTGCAGGGTTGCTTGCGGCGTAACATGCAGAATGCCGCCAAAGAAGATGATGTCTTCAGCAATTTCGCCGCTGACTTGAAGTTTGCCGGCCGCCAACAGCATGCTGCCCTGAACCTGCCCGCTGATCGTGGCGTTTAACGCAGCGCCAAGAATATCGCCACGTACTTCGCCGGCGATTGTTAGCGTTCGGCAAAATGCGTAAAGAGTGCCGCTGACCACTTCGCTTTCGCCAATCTCGCAATCGCCGCCCTGTAAAAACTCGCTGGCATGCAGCGCGCTGTACGGGATGAGCATTATTAAACAGATGATCAACAGGCGAAGGCGCATGTACTCTCCACTGCCGGGGCGTTCCAAACTTTGCCTGAAGGATTGTATAACGTTCGCCTGGACAAAGGAAATCTTAATTCAATATTAACGATTCTCCGTTTACATTTAATTTATGGCGACATCTAATATTGGCGAAGCGTTAAGTTTTTAAAGGGTTTTTGGGATACTGTGATGTTAAAAAGAGCCGAACCTACACGTACTGTGACCCCGCTGCCTATCGCGCAGCAGATAGAAAATGGCATCCGCTTGGTCTTGCAGATTAGCGGGCCAAAAGGCAAGACGCTGGCGCTGAAGATGAAAGATCGGGTGCTGGTGGGCTGCGGCGGCGCGCATTGGGAGCTTGATCTCGATCTGTTCCCGTTTGGTGGTGACCTGGCGGGCGTTTCCCGGCGCCATCTGGCTTTGCTTACCGATGGCGAAGTCATCTGGGGCGAAGACCTGAACAGTGAATGTGGAACCCGCATTAACGGCGTCGTGATGCCGCCGGGGCGTCAAATTCGCCTGCGTAGTGGCGATGAATTGGCGCTTGGCGATTTGCTGATGACCGTTCGTATCATCCGCGCAAGCTAAACAAACCTCTCAAGGGCGAGTGGTTGCTCGCCCTAAAATACTCATTCCCAAACCGCCAGTGACTTCCTTACAATTAAAGGCGCTCAAGCCCTATTCACGCTGTTTGCGGTCATGTACAAATAGTGGGTATAGTGTTGTAATTCTTGGGCGCATTTGCTGCCCTCTAACCAGCATAGAGTATGATGACGAGAAGTTTTGCTAATCGTGTATTCGCGGGGGTTTGCGGCGGGTTAGCTCGTTCTACCCGTTTGAACGCATGGCTCTGGCGCATACTTTTTGCAGCGCTGGCGGTTGCCAGTCAGGGCGTTTTTCTGGTGGTCTACCTGATTCTGTGGTGGCTTGTGCCACAGGAATCGCTGGCTGTGCGCAGGCGCGGTTTGCCGTTGATTCTTGCACTGCTGATTATTGCTGCCGGGGCGGCGCTCTGGTTTGTTGAACTGCGCGGTCTTTTGCCAGCTCCCGCCGGTATGAGCCTGTTGTGGCCGATCTTGCTGGCGGCATTGGCGCTGGTCTATTTCCTGAAACAAATTCGCAGCGGCGGGGCAATCGCATGAAAAGCCTTCGCCGAACTAATTTTCTGTGGGGTTTAGTTTTCCTTGCGCTGGCCGCGCTGGTGCTGGCTTATGCCTTAGGTTATGTGCCGCCCGGCGTGTGGGATCTGGCGCTGCGGGCTGCTCCGGCGCTGTTGATATTAGCCGGCCTTTCGATGCTTCTGCGGGGGCGCATCCCATTAGGCGGGCTGCTCGCCGTTGTCTTGACGGTGGTATTAGTCGCTGGCGTCGCGGTAACCGCGTTCAATCAGCGTTCCAGCCAGCAGCGTGAAGAGAATATTGTACAGATCGGGCAGGCGCTTGACCCGAATATCAGTTTGCTGCGTGTGCGTCTTGAATCGCTGGCAACCGATGTGGAAATTTCGCCTTCTGATGATCCCTCCACCGGGGTAACTGGCGAGTTTGTTGGCAGCTCAGAAAGTGAAGTGGATGTTAATTTCAGCCTGAGCGCAGATAACAGCGCCACCCTCACCATCCGCGAATCGCAGCCCGCCGGGTTTCCACGTCTGGATCGGGTAGGGCGGGGCACATTAACGCTGGAACTGCCGCCCGGTTTGCCGCTGGATGTTGAGGTGGTCGGGCAAGATGGCGATACCATCCTGAACCTTGATGGGCTTGCGCTGGAGCGGCTGAATGCCGATGTTGCGCGGGGCAATCTGGCCGCAACCTTCCCGGATTATCAGCCGACGTTATTAGGCATAAGCGAATCTGCTAATTCGCTGACGGCGCGGGATGGCAGCCTGACGCTCATCCTGCCGCAAACGGCGACTGCGCGCTTGCAGCTTGATCGCGGTAACAGCGGCATTGATCCGGTATATGATCCGACGCTGTTCAACTTTCTGGTGGGCGACGTGCTCGAAAGTCGGGTGATTGATCCTTCTGGGGACGTGCTGCAATTTACGCTGACCGCGCCTCGCGGCCAGATTCACGTTGAGAGTTCGCCATGAGTGGGGATATAGACCGGCATGGCCTGGCGTTTTCAGCTTTCAAATCGTCCGATTCGGCGCCTGGATATTCTCTCCGGCCAGCGCAGTTTGCTAGCCGTATGGCCTAACGCGCATCAGGTTCACTACTTCGATCTCCAACACGGCACTAAACTCGAACACCGCAATTTTGCCGAACCTGATCCACCACAGCGCGATCTGCCTGTGTGGGGCGAATATCTGCAAGCATTGGTCGCCCCCAATGGCCTCATGCTTCCTGTTGTGCAGGGCAGCCACCTAACGTTATATACCACCGCCGATCGCAGCGTTCAATTGATCCGCCAGGGCAATCTTTTCACGCTCAGCGTCAGCGGAAATGAAGCCCCGCTGGAAATTGAGCCAGATGCCGATATTGTGCTGATTTCAATGGATCGCGCTGGCGGTTTATTAGTCTTTCTGGATCGGCTGGGGCGGGTTCATATCTACCAACGGCGCGTGCGTATCGGCATCTTTGATACTGATCTGGCAATCGGCAGCGATTCTTTTCCCCAGTTGGTGATTCCCGATGGCGGCGCATCTATTATGGTTGGAGACGGCCAGCAAATTGTGATGTTAGAGCCAAGTGGGCGCATCCGGCGGCGTTTTGTGACGCACTATGCCTACGGCGTGCTGGCATGCAGCCCTGATGGCCGGCTGCTTACCGCAAGCGATCTCGATTCTGGGGTCATACGGGTGTATAACGCTTCAAATATGCTGCTTACGCACCAGCGCTTCGCCGTAGATTTGCTGGTGGATGCGAAGCGCGCCCAACTGCTTCCTGTCAGCGAATCGACCAGCGCCGCGATTGGCACGCTCGCCATTACCAACAAAGGCGCGCTGGCATTTTCCACGATGGGGCTGGTGTGTGTAAGCAATCTTTCCCGAATGAAGATGGTGAGTTAGCGATTTATAGGTTCCGTTGGCGCGGAATTACCACCGGTTTTCGCCGCTGCGTTCTACGAGTGCCCGTTGTGGAAATACCAGCCGGTCAATGGCCACCATCCCCCGGCTAAGCGCCATGCGGTTTGCGCGCTCAAAGTCGAGATGCAAGTCACGTACCAGCTTTGCCTGGCTGCTGGCAGGCTCTAACGAGAAGATCACCATCGTCGCGGCATACTCTCCAACCGCCAGCACCAACCATTCGTCATTGTCCAATGCTTTGCGCCCTAAACCTGCTGCCGGCAACTGCGGAGCGCGCCACAACGCCTGTAGTAGCGGTTGGGTCACCTCAGGGTTTAATGGATGGCGTCCACCAGCATGCACCGGAAGCGTCTGGTTGCGGGCGAAGATGGCATAAAGCACCGGCTGCGCTTCAAGGCGCGAACGCAAAAAACCAGTTTGCCCCTGCGAGCGGATAACCTGTTTCCATGCGTCAGTTTCAGGATTGCGCTCGATCAGCTTTTCAATCACGCTGCGCTGCTCGCTGTAACGCTTATACAAAGCGTGAAATTGAGCGCGGTTAATTTTTCCAGCGGCATATTCATCTACCAGAAGCTGCATTTTTTTGACGCAGCGTTGCCAGTGCCGTTTTAGGATCGGCAGGTGTTTCAGCGCCAGGCTGCTGGGCAGGTTTGCGCGGCTCAGCCGTTGTAGGTTTATCCGGGGGCGGCGTATACACAGGGCGCACTGGCGAGCGCATTTTCGCGTTCGGATCAGGGATGGGTCGGTCAGGTTTCGGGGTTTCGGTCAACCTATCCTCAGTTTGAGCCAGATGATGGCCTGCACTACACTCCTTATTCCCTTAGGGTATACTATTTTTGCGTCTTTAACGATAGGACTTCAAGGTTGTTTCAAGTCACTCATTTTGGCCTTTATTTCACGCCAGCGGCGCAGGCTGGGCTTAAAACGGCGGGCAATCATGCAAATCTAGCGTCTGCATGGGAAGCGTTGGATGCAAAACAGGCTGATTCGCAGGCAGCAGATATTGATCGCGCGTTGGCCGCCGCGCTGCTTGTGAAGTTAAGTGGTGATGACCAGGCTCAAACCGCCGGCCATGCGCTGGCCGCATTTCAAAATGCCGTCAGCGTGCCGCTCCCTGAAAATGACCTGGAAGCTGCGGCGGAACTGCAAACCCGCCTCCATGTATTCGAGCTTTTGCGCGATCACCCCGCGTTTTTGGCGGCGCGCGGGCGCTATGCTGACGATTTAAGCGAACAGGTCGCTCGCCTGACCGCCGCAAGCGATCCGCATGAATATGCTGTTCAGTTGTGGTTAAGCGCGGTCAAATTGTTGTCCGGCATCGTGTTTGAACGCGAAGCCTGGTTTGACGAAGGGGTGTCAGCCTTCAAACAGGTGATCGCTAAAGAACTGCGCCCGCAGGGATTCATCCACCTGCGGTAGAGCCGGATCATCAGAGCCTGTTCACCGCGCTTGAGCGTCAGGTTTTGGCGACGAAGGCGCTGATTTTAATGGCTGAAGCAGCATCGGCCTCCGTCGGGCTTGATCTATGGAGTTATGAAGCGCGCGGCGTATCGGTTGCGACAGCGGCCATGTACCCGATTTACTATTTCTACACGACTCAGAAATGGCAGTGGGACGAAGATTTATCGCCCGAAACCGTGCAGAATATTTTCAGGCGGCATGGGGGTTGGCTGGAAATGGCGCAGCGGCGGTTGCAGCATAAGGATATCGCGCTGCTGCTGAACGATTTGCGCCCGCTGTGGGATCGTTCTGGGGGCGGAATGACCACGCTTACGCATGGCGTTCCTGTAAAATTGAAGCGCCGCAGCTTGTTTGGATGATTGTTTAAGCCTGATCATGTATTGGAAAGAAAAATAATGTCAGCATATCAGCCCGTGACTCCTGAAATTATCAGCGCTTTGCAGGCGGCAGTTGGCGCAGATGCCGTCACCACCGCGCAGGCCGAGCTTGAACTTCACTCTAAAGACCAGTCGCACCATCATGCGCATCTGGCGGATGTGCTGGTTTACCCGACCACCGCCGAACACGTGTCCAGCGTGCTGCGCCTTGCCCATGAGCATCTCATCCCGGTCACGGCATGGGGAGTGGGTACCGGCCTGGAAGGCAGCGCCATCCCTGTTTATGGCGGCATTTCGATCTCTTTTGAGAAGATGAACCAGATCGTACAAGTGTATGCTGATGATTTTCAGGTGACGGTGCAGCCCGGCATCGGCCATAAAGATTTGAATGCGATCCTGGCGCGGCAGGGCTTGTTTTTCGCGCCTGATCCGGGGGCGAATGCGACGGTGGGCGGTATGCTTGCGAATAACGCGGCAGGCATCCGCACCGTGAAATACGGCGCCAGCAAAGATAACGTGTTGAAAATGCAGGTGGCGCTGGCTGACGGCACATTGATTAACGTTGGCTCTCGCTCCGTTAAGCAGTCTAGCGGCTACGATCTGCTGCATCTTTTCGTTGGCAGCGAAGGCACGCTGGGCATCATCACTGAAGCCACGCTGAAATTGGTGCCTGTGCCGTCGCTGATGAGCGCGGTAGTCGCGGCGTTTGAGAGCGTTGATGCGGCAGTTGAGGCGGTGGTCGCGGTGCGGGGCAGCGGTCTGGATCCGGCGGCGCTTGAATTGATTGACGCTGCCCACTGCCGGATGCTGCGCATGACCGAAAATGTTGATCTGAGCGATCACCCCACGCTGTTTATGGAATTTCATGCCGCGCATGAAAGCACCCTGCGCTCCGGGTTAGATGCCGTGAAAGAGATTTGTGAGGAACTGGGGGCGATCTCTTTTCGCGCTACTACCGACCCTGCCGAGCGCAGGCAGCTATGGCATGCGCGCCATCATTCCTACGAAATTATGGTGCGCTCACACCCCGGCTATCAGTTCTTCATTATGGATGTGGCGGTGCCCATTAGCGCTTACCCGGCGTTGATCGGCTATGTAGAGCATTTGAAGCAGGAAACCGGAATCGTGGCTTACATGATCGGCCATGCAGGCGACGGCAATATTCACGTGGAATTTCCGTTTGCCGATCAAGACGAATATGAACGCTGTATGGTGATGAACGGCTTGATTGTCGAAAAAGCGCTTGAGCTGGGCGGCACCTCAACTGGAGAGCACGGCGTTGGCCTCGGTAAAGCCAGATATATGGCGAAGGAACACGGCGGCGCGTTGGATGTAATGCGCGCGATCAAGCAGACGCTTGACCCTAAAGGCATTCTCAATCCGGGAAAAATTTTTATCGGGTGATAGGCAAGCCCCGAACTTTTCCGGCAGATAGGATCAACGCAAAAATCACCGCCCAAGACCATCGGCAGCAGGATCATATTCCGCGTGATTGTGATCCAGTGCGCCGTTGCTTACACGCGTGTGTTCAATATGGCGAATGGTGGCGCTAAGCTCTTTACGCCGCGCTTCAACCAGCGCATTGACCAGCCGTGTTTGCATGGATAACGCATCGGTGAGCGTATCTATCTTGCGGTGCAGGTCGGCAATTTCAACCTCGTTTTTCAGGTTCACATGAAAATCGTTTTCAGCGACGGCGCGATCTTTCGTCGCCTGGCGATTCTGCGACATCAGAATAACCGGCGCTTGTAACGCGGCCAGTGTGCTTAGCGTCAGGTTGAGCAGGATGAATGGGAATGGGTCAAACGCCGCTCCGCCCAATACCAGGTTGCCGGCCATCCATATAACCATGATCAACACGAAGAAGATGATGAATTTCCAACTTCCGGCGAGGATGGCTAATTTGTCTGCCAATCTATCGCCAAAGCGCGCCTTTTCATCAATATCTTCGTAAACGTCATCGGTAACAATCAGTGGCCGTAGATCGCGAATTAGTTCCTGCGCCTCCGGGCTTAGCAGGTTATCCAATTCTTCGATCTCATCAATCAGGTCTTGAATCTCTTCTTCCGACTCATCCACCGGCACAGCCAGACGATTGAGCAGCAGATCGCTGTACATGGCAAGTCCCTCCGTCACATGGAAAGAATGTTGAAACCCAACATTCAACCGCTACAGTAAATGTGCTTTTGGAACAGAGATTTGTCGTTTAATTGGTATTGTTGAATTGCCCTGCAAACGCAGGGTCGGCGGCAGTTTCGGGTGCGCCGCCTGGGGTTAACCGGGGAGGCGCCGGGATTCGCTGCCGCCGCCAACTATCGGCGGTCTCTGTTCGCGACTACTACCAGCGTCCATTGAATCCTTCACTTGAACAAGCAGGTCAAAAGCCAGCGCATTGAGGCTGACAATCACATAATAACGCCGCAAAAAGGCGCTGTAAAGCACGAAAATAGTTGATTTTTGTAAAACGGGTGAGGCTTACTCGACGCCGTAAATATCAGCGCGCTGGCCGTTGGTTGTCACCAGAATGGAGCCTGCGCCAGCCGCCTGTTGTACCGGGTTTGTGGTGCGAATGCTAACCGCGGTGATTGCTGCGTCGCCAACGGCTGGCACAAACGAAATGCTGCGTGCGCCGGGTTGGAAAATTGCGAAATTATCGCCGCTGGCAAAGGGCATAAAGACCAGCCCGCTTGTGCTGCTGCGCAAGGGCAGCGTCGAAATGATCTCTTGTGTAGAGGGTTGAAACAGAACCAGCGCCGGGGCATCGGTGATTGCCGCCGCCAGATCGTCCCTGCCGGCTGCCAGCGTGATCACTGAATCTTCCAGACTCAGGGTAGCAACTTCGCCAATCGCAGGCCCATCAACGGTGGTGCCGATGGCAATCAAATCTGAGTCGCTGCCTGCTGCCAGCAGCATCGTTTCGGTCAGCGCGGCTGCTGCAACTTCCTGATCGCTGACGACGCTGGAATTGAGTTCGCTGCCCGAAATGATTTCCATAAGCACAGAACCGCCAGCCCCATACGCTGCTGCCCAATGCCCATCTACCCCGGCAGTAATATGCTCTGTGTCGCCGGCCATATCGTAGATGGCATAAGGAATCCAGCCTTCGCGCGGGCTTCCCAGCGCCAGCACTTGCAATAAAATAGCGTCGTCCGCATCCACAATGATCAATGCAAACTCGGAATCATCCTGATTGATCCATGTGGCAGCCAGCGGTGTGCCATCCAACGTGATAAGTTGCAGAAGTTCAGGCGAGTCAATTTCGCTGGTGTCGTAAATAGAGGCGGCATTGGTCGCGCTGTCTGCGACCAGTAAACGTGAACCGTCGGCATTCAATGCCAGCGCCGCAACATTACGAAAGCTGAGGCTGGCGGCAGGCGTGACCGTCTGCTGGGCTTCAGCCGTGATTAAGAAAGGGGCTGCGCCAGCCGTTAAACACAGGCCGGCCAGCACAGCCGCTGCCGTAAATCGCGCGAATCGTTTCACGGCAAAGGCGAGCGACTAATAATCATCGTCGTCGTCATAGTAGTCGTCGTCATCGTCGTCGTCATCGTCGTCATCATAGTAGTCATCATCATCATCGTCGTAGTCTTCGTCGTCGTCATCGTAGTCTTCGTCGTCGAAGTCTTCGTCATCGTCGTAATCGTCGTCGAAGTCGGGATCAATATCCTCGTCAACTTCAACGTCAATTTCGTCATCTTCGCTTTCTTCGTCCTCGTAGCCATCGGCACGGTTAACAAATGCCAATTCCTGAAGATCGAGCATGAGTTCCGGGTCGTTGTTGATATGGTCGTAGTTCATAGGGCGTCTCTCTCTGCCTCTGAGTTGATACCTTTTTGGTCATTGTAGCGCAAAGCGCGCGATATTGTAGCAAGATTTCTATGTCGTGCTACGTCAAATTCTCAATGCTTCAAATCGTATCCCTGAATATGCCCTGCTTAGTCGCTTTTTGAGGCGACCATATTAGCAAAATAGCGGTGCAAACGCTGATCATTCGTCAATTCAGGATGGAAGGCCGTTGCCAGTAAATGCCCCTGCCGCGCAGCTACAATCCGGCCATCTTCCAGCGCTGCCAGCACCTTTACCTCTGGTTGTGCATTCTCTAGCACCTGTGTGATGATCGGCGCGCGAATGAACACGGCGTGAAACGGGTCATCACTGATTTCATTGATCTGCAAATCCTGCTCGAAGCTGTCTATTTGCCTGCCAAAAGCGTTGCGGTTCACCTTCACATCCATCAGGCCGAGAATAGGTTGGCGGTCGTTGCCAATATCTTTAGCCAGGAAAATCATCCCCGCGCAGGTGCCCCACGTTGGCTTGTGTTGGGCAAATTTACGCATTGGTTCAATCAGCCCATATTGTTCTGCAAGTTTGCCGATAGTGGTGCTTTCGCCGCCGGGAATGATCAGCGCGTCTAAATCGGTTAGCTGCTCTGGCAGCCGCACTTGTACCGCCTGTATCCCTAATGCCGTCAGCTTCGTTTCATGCTCGATAAATGCCCCCTGCAATGCCAGTACGCCGATCTTCATTTGTCCTAATACCCCGTTTGGAAGCTGTAATCTGGCCTAATCGTCATATAGGCGTGGGGTGTGGTCAATATCCATAATAGACAGTTGAATGGGTCGGAAAAGTTTTATGATTACAAAAGACTAACTTTAATATACTATTATAAGGCTTGTGGCTCGAACCAGGAGGGGGACAAATGTTGTTACGACTCACAAACGCACGCACCATCGTTATTGTTGCTGCCGTTTTGTTTGGCCTTCTTCTGATGCTTTCCATTTCGCCAATCGCCGCGCAGGATGTTCCCGAAGCGACGCCGGTATTACTGCCGCCCGATCCTGTGCTGCTTCAGGAAGTCTATGACCGCATCAATACAGTTCGAGCCTATCGTGGACTGCCCCCTTATCGCTGGAATGCCGCGCTCACCGCCGCCGCGCAGGATCAGGCGCAGTGGTTGGTGGGTACGCACAGCCGGGCGCATTTCCGGCCTGATGGCAGCCGCCCTAGCCAGCGTGCGCAGGCATTCGGCTTTCCTGCTGTAGGTTGGTGCTGTGGCGAAAATTTCTACATGAGCATTGATGCGACGCCGGAACTGGTGGTTAATTGGTGGGTGGGCAGCGTGAACCATGTCGTCAATGTGATGCACCGTGATTTCACCGATATTGGCATCGGTATGTCCAGCGATGGCTACCGTACCAGCTACGTCACCGTGTTCGGCGAACTGGCCGACCCGAATGCCCCGCCTGCCGAACAGCCTGTTAGTGAAGCGCAGCCCGCTGAACAGCCGCCTGCTGAGCAGTCGCTCGTTGAAGCCCCGCCCGTAGATATTCCCACGCCGGTAACCTCTGCTCAGGACTTAACATCGGGGCAGGTGGTGTATGTGGCTTCCGGGGATACGCTCGCGAGTATCGCTCTGCGCTACGGGGTTTCGGTGAGTGCGCTGGCGGCTATCAACCAGATCGCCAACCCGAACCTGATTTATCCCGGCCAGCAGTTGCTCTTGCCCGCAGGCTAACCGTGGCGAATATTACAAACGCATAAGCCATTTCGGAACACGCTTTCCCTTCACTGTACGGGGACGGCGTGTTTTGATTTTGCTCTCGCGCGGCGCTATCATCGCGGTATGCGACCCCGCGTATGCCGCACAGACAGGTGTATGAATGATGGTGCATCCATTGGCAGGAAAGTCCGTCCCCGCAGACCAAATAATTGATGTTGCCGCCTTAGAGCGGGATTACTATGAGCGCACCCCCGATCTTGATCGCCCCGGCCAATCGGTCAGCTTTGGCACCAGCGGGCATCGCGGCACGCCGTTGGATGGCAGTTTTACTGAAGCCCATATCCTCGCTATTACGCAGGCCATCTGTGAATTTCGCGCGGCGCAGGGGACTACTGGCCCGGTCTTTATGGGGCGGGATACCCACGCCGTGTCTTCCGTCGCGCAGATGACGGCGCTGGAGGTGCTGGCTGCAAATGGTGTGGAAACCTTCATTCAGCGTGATAACGGTGTCACCCCTACGCCGGTCATTTCTCATGCCATCCTGACCTACAATCGCGGCCGTGAAGCAGGCTTAGCCGACGGTATCATCATCACCCCTTCGCACAACCCGCCGCAGGATGGCGGCTTCAAATACAACCCGCCCAACGGCGGCCCCGCCGATACCGATATCACCGGCTGGATTCAGCGGCGGGCGAACGCGCTGTTGCAACAGGGTAACCGTGAAGTTCGGCGTATGCCTTATGAACAGGCCTTAAGCGCCGCCACTACCCATCACCACGATTATGTTCCGGCATTTGTAGATGATCTGGCAAACGTCATTGATATGGATGCTATACGGAATGCCGGCATCCGCATCGGCGTTGACCCGCTGGGCGGCGCATCGCTGGGTTACTGGGAACCTATTGCCGAAAAATATGGATTGAACCTGTCGCTTGTGAACAGGAAGATCGACCCCACTTTCAGCTTTATGACGCTGGATCATGACGGCAAGATTCGCATGGATTGTTCCAGCCCGTATGCGATGGCGGGTCTGGTGGGCCTCAAAGATGATTACGACATCGCGTTTGGCAACGATCCTGATGCAGATCGCCACGGGATCGTGACCCCTACCGCCGGTTTGATGAATCCGAATCATTATCTGGCGGTGGCTGTCGGTTACTTGATCGCCCATCGTCCCGCATGGTCAGATCAGATCTCGGTGGGAAAAACGCTGGTCAGCAGCACCCAGATTGACCGCGTGGTGAAAGCCGCCGGGCGCAAATTACTAGAAACGCCAGTCGGCTTTAAGTGGTTCGCCCCCGGATTGTTTGACGGTTCTGTGTGCTTTGGCGGCGAAGAAAGCGCGGGCGCCAGCTTCTTGCGCCGCGATGGACAGGTGTGGACGACGGATAAAGACGGGCTGATTTTAGGGCTGTTGGCGGCAGAGATCACTGCGGTAACTGGCAGTGATCCAGCGGTGCATTACCGTGAACTGGAAGCGCGGTTTGGCTCAACCTATTACGTTCGCTTGGATACGCCGGTCACGCTCGCTGAAAAGTCAGCTTTAGGCAAACTCGTCCCCGAAGATGTCAGCGATAGCCTGTTGGCAGGCGACCCGATCACTGCGCGGTTGACGCGCGCGCCGGGCAATGACGCCCCGATTGGCGGGCTGAAAGTGGTCACCAGTGGCGGCTGGTTCGCGGCGCGCGCTCCGGCACCGAAGATATTTACAAGCTCTATGCTTGAAAGCCTGAAAAAGTGAAGCGACATTTACCAGCAAATTTGTGAAGGAAGCTGCCGATCTGGTGTCACGCGCATTGGCCGCAAAATTGCATTTCAGGCTGAAAA
>LMZS01000066.1 GCA_001567085.1 Chloroflexi bacterium OLB15 | reverse complement strand
CAATGGCGGCACCAATCCTTACGATCCGGCGGTCATCTGGGGGCCAGCCATCGCCCCACACGATCATTGGGAAGAAGCCACAGTGAATGGCACGGCCAATGGCACGCTGGTCACTTTCTGGATTTTTACCGGGCAGTCGTGGCCTAGCGATTTCAATAACCGCTGGTTCGATAACGCCCTGTTATATGTTGGTGGCCCCGGCGGCAGTTCCCCGGCTGGCTCTGGTGGTGGATCGGCACAAACGGGCAACGGCGCCCAACCTACGCCCCGCCCAACGGCATCGCTGCCCACCCGCCAACCGGCTGAAGCTAACGGCGCACAGTATCACGAAGTGCAGTATGGCGATACCCTCAGCGGCATCGCGGTGATCTACGGTGTTTCACTTCAGCAGGTGCTGGATTTGAACGACCTGACGATGGCAACCGCCCGCAACGTGCCTCTGGGCACACGCCTGCTGATCAGGGAAGCAGGCGGCTAAACGCCTGACATCTCTTGGCTTCTCCTCTGCCCCTTTCAGGAACGCGCGTTTTAGACCTCACCCGGCTGCTACCGGGTGGGGTTTTGACGCTAATGCTGGCCGAACTTGGCGCGGAAGTTATCAAAGTTGAAAGCCCCGACGGTGGCGATTATGCCCGCATCATGCCGCCTTATACGCCTTCTGGAAGCGGCGCAATCTTCCATGCCACCAATTACGGCAAACGCAGCATCGTCATTGATTTGAAAAAGCCCGAAGGTGCCAATCTACTGCGCCATCTGGCAAAAACTGCCGATGTGCTGGTCGAAGGTTTCCGCCCCGGCGTGATGGCTCGCTTAGGCTGTGATGCGCCAGCGCTGGCACAGGTCAACCCACGTCTCGTTTACTGCGCGCTTTCTGGCTGGGGCAGCAGCGGACCGTATGTCTCCAAATCCGGTCACGATTTGAACTATGCCTCAATTGCCGGTTTGATCGGCACCGCTAACGCGCCTCAACCTGCCGGCGGGCAGATAGCTGATATAGGTGGCGCATATGTCGCGCTTTCAGGCATTCTGGCATCGCTGCTGCGGCGCGAACGCACGGGCGCAGGTGGCTTTGTTGATTCCGGCCTGTTCGATGCCGCCGTTCCGTTTAACCTGATCCAGTTTGTCGAAGCCGCTGCCGCCAAATCGCCTATCGCGCAAGGCGCGTTGACTGGCAAACAAGCCTGTTACAACGTCTACATGGCATCTGATGGTCAGGCGGTGGCATTAGCGGCACTTGAGCCAAAATTCTGGGAACGCTTTTGCCTTGCGGTAGGCCGCGCCGATTGGATAGATGGCTACCTTCTGGTGGAGCGCCAGCCAGAATTGATCGCCCAACTCACGTCATTGTTTGCCGAAAAGACGGCAGCCGAATGGGCAGCACTGCTTGAACCCGCCGACTGCTGCTTCGTGCCCGTTCTCAGCGCTGAAGAGGCGCTTCATCATCCACATCTTCAGGCACGCGGCGCGCTAGCGTTCGATGATCAGGGAAACGTTCATCTACACAGCCCGATCCATCTAGGCGACATCACCTCAGAAACGCTGCCGCCGCCAGAAATGGGCGCGGATACCGACAGCGTTTTACAGAACATTGGCTATACGGAAGAAGCAATCGCCGCCTTGCGTTTAGCCGGAATTATCGCGTAAGTAAGGATGGCACATGACCATTGTTTATGACGACTTTGACAAAGTAGAGATTCGCGTCGGCGAAATTGTTGCAGTTGAGGATTTCCCCCGCGCGCGCAATCCATCCTACAAGGTACAGGTGTTTTTCGGGGATGAAGTTGGCTATCGCTGGTCGTCAGCGCAGATTACCAGCTATTCCAGAGAAGAATTAATTGGCCGTCAGGTGGTGGCAGTGGTCAATTTCGCGCCCAAAAATATCGCTGGCTTCATGAGCGAATGTCTGATTTTAGGCGCGCGCATGGCTGATGGGCAGGTTTCCGTCCTCACGCCTTCCAAAACAGCAGTGATCGGCGAACGGGTGTTTTAGCGCTTCTCCACTCGTAAAATACGGTCAAAACCCGCGTAATCAAACAGAATTTCGGCCTTCGCCGCTGGCGCGACCTGCTGCGCTATCGCCAAAATTGCTTCGCCCTGCCCCGCGCCAAATTCCAGAAGCGCTAAAAATTGCGGCGCGCAAACATCCAGTAGTTGCCCAAGCAGCCGCCGGATCAAATCAAGCCCGTCTGCCCCGCCATCCAGCGCCAGCATCGGCTCATATTGGCTTACGGGCAGCGCGCGCGCCTCATCGGTAGGAATATAGGGCAAATTCGCCATCACCAGATCGAGCTTGATCCCCATTTCACGGGCTGGCAGCAGCAAATCGCCCTGCGCGAAATGCACCCGATCCGCTACGCCATTTGCCGCCGCATTTTGTGCTGCAACCTTCAGCGCGGCGCTGCTCTGATCAATCGCAATGACCCGCGCGGAAGGCATGTGCGCCGCGAATGTGACCGCTAAAGCGCCGCTGCCTGTCCCCACATCTGCCGCTGTGATCGCGCCGCGATTTTTTGCCCAGATCAGCGCTTGCTCCAGCAGCAGTTCAGTTTCAGGGCGCGGAATCAGCACATCCGGCGTGACCGTAAACTCAAGATCGTAAAACCCCCGCCGCCCCAGAATATAAGCAATCGGTTCGCCAGCCACCGCCCGTTTAAGCCATGCCGAAAACTGCCGCATCTGCGCTGTGGTGAGCAAATGCTCGCTGTGTGCCAAAAGGAAAGCCCTGCTTAAGCCAGTGGCTTCTGCCAGCAGTAAATCGCAGTCCAGCGCTGGCGTGGGGGAATGTGCGCTTAGCCGCCTGATAGCGAGGCCACGAATATCGCCGATACTCGTTTGCAAAGGCAGCATTTATCTTAATCCTGCCGCATAACTTTCAGGGCAAATGCCTCAAGGCTCGCTGCCGCATTTTCCAGCATCGGCTTTCCATGCCCGAAGCAGATCACTTCCGGCTTCAGCGCGGCGATTCGCTGCACAGACCGCCTATTTTCGTCCATATCCACCGTAAAAGCGGCAAATGGCAGCCTCAAGCCGAACAGTGCCGGATACATCAGCACATCCCCGGAGATCAACACCTTCTTTTCCGGCTGCCACAAGCTGATATGGCCGGGGCTGTGGCCGGGAGTGAAGATTACTTTTAAGCCGCCAAACGATTCGGCGATGATGTCGCCATCCCCCACTTCACGATCAACTGGCGTGCCGGGTATGGCCTGCGGCGGCGATGCCATCAAGCGATCCAGCCCCCGAAGCGATTCCTTCGGCGCGCCTGGCACGGGCAATTTTCCTTCTACGTAGGGTCTTTCCACATACGAGGCAATCACTTCGGCTGCCGTCACGCGCTTTAGTTCTGGCAATCCCCGCACATGATCAGGATGCGCGTGGGTGATGATGATCCGCCGCACCGATCCAGCCCGTCCGGCCTGCTCAAGCTGGCGCAAAATTTTCGGCGCGGCACTTGTGATGCCAGTATCAATCAAGGTCAGGCCGTCGGCATCTTCCGTCGCGTAAACACGCCCGATCAGCAGCGAGGTAAAGGTGTACAGGCCGGGGATGATCTGCTTCATTAGGTTCTTTCACAACGTTTGGCGGAATGGCCGCGAGCACATTCCTGAATAGTTTTAGAATCCCGTCGTCTCCGGGCGGCGATAATGAATCGCCCGCTGCAGCGCCTTCAGCTCATACGGCCACTGGTAATATCCCAGCTTATAGCGCCAGCCGCTGATGCCCTTCAACAGATGGCGATAATTCCCGGTCAAGCGCAAATCGGTGACCGTAGGATAGTAAGCGTTGATCACCGCCTCAAAGTTACGCACCCTCCGCCGCACGCTGTCACGAAACCAGGGCGTTCCCGGATCGCGGCGCATGGCAAATTTTGCCCATTCCGGGCTTGCCCATTCATCCAGCGTAGCTGGGAAGCGAAAGCCCAGTTTTTCAGCCTCGTCCAGCAAAATGCTGCCTTCCTGTGGCACAGGCGTATAGATATACAGCACCAGTTCAGTTGCCGGGTTGATCTGCTTAATTTTGCGGATGAAAGCAATCGTCTTCTCAATATCGTCGCGCGGGTCAGGCGGGTTGCCCATCACAAACGACAGCTCCGGCACAATGCCATAGTGCTTCATGCGCTCTACCAGAGCCAGCGTCGCATTCGTGCTGCTGCGCCCGCCTTTATTCATGCGCTTCAGCGTCTCATCATCGCCACTTTCAGCGCCCATGAACAGCATTTTTGCGCCGCTGCGCTTCATCTTTTCCCACGTTTCATCGCTGTAGCTCATCAGCGTATCTACACGCCCCAGCGCCCACCAGTTGATGCCTTTGCCAGAAATACGATCCGCAAATTCTGCCGTCCGGCCTTCGTTCACGAAAAAGTCCATGTCGTGAAATTCCAGACCGTTGATCCCCCAGTTGTCCTGTAAATGGGTCACAATATCCGCCACGCGCTCGGCGCTTTCAGGCAGCCAACGGCGGTTGGAAAGCGCCACCACCGCGCAAAAATTACAGGCAAATGGGCAGCCAAAGCTGGTGTTGTGGTTCAGCACCCGCGTTCCCAGATAGCTGCGCCCCACGTAGCGGCTTACATCAATTTTATCGTAGGGAAACCATGGCAAGTTATTCATCGGCACATTCGGCGCGCGCGGGTTCACGTGCGGCCCGCCGTTCTTGTAACCCAGCGATGGGATTTCGGTGATCGCCCCGCCGCTGTGCAAAGTATCTACAAACTGCCGGAACGGCGCTTCGCCCTGCCCCTGAATGACGTAATCTACACAGTCGCTGTTCAGGATCACTTCGGCATGCTGGGTCGGGAAATAACCGCCCCACAAAATCGTGAGATCGGGCAGCGCTGCTTTCACCTGCTTGCAAACCGGCACCGCCTGCCGTAACTGCGGCCCCGGCATTACCGTACACGCCAGCAGTTTCGCGTTCGTGGCTTTCACCCGTTCAATGATCTTTGCTGCCGGGTCTGCAATCAGATTACCGTCAATGAACTCAACATCGTAATCTTCAGAAATCACCGCCGCCACCGCTAGAATAGACAGCGGCAGCCGCTGCTTGCCGGGGGACGTGCTGATTGGGTTATAGAACAGTACAGTATGGCGCATCAGTTTCCTCACGCACTTCGCGCTATCCAGCGAACCTGCACTATGTATTGTGGACGCGCGTTACAATTCACGCAACTGCTGCCGCGCGCTGACCGGCGCGCTGGTTAACATGATACGCTGCATCGCCGCTGTATGCTGCCGGCAACAGCACATTCCACTGATCAAATATTTTCCACCTGATCACACTACTTTTTCACTTGAATTTCGCGTGCATCGGATTCACAATCAACAAAGTTCCATCCCTTACATCGAGAATCTTTAATGAAATTATGTATCGCCACATCATTCGACGATAACTATGCTGAGATCGGCGAAATTTGTGCAGCGACTATCCGCAAATATGCTGAAAAATTCGGTTATGACTACCGGGTATTCCGCGAGTCTCTGTCAGATCGCCCGCCAACATGGGACAAAGTTATTATTACGCAGCAGTTATTTGAGGAAGGCTACGAATATGTATTATGGTCTGATGCTGACGCGCTGTTCACTAATTTCGACCACGATATTCTAGCCGAAGTCGAGCCTGATAAATTTCTGTATATCACGATCCTGATTCAAACCTATATCGAAATGCCCGGCGTGCGCGTGGAAGTAGATTTCCCGTCATTCGGCTTCTTCCTGATCAAAAATACCGCATGGTCGAAATCTCTGTTCAAGCAAATATGGAGCAGGACACGCTATATCAAGACCGCGCCCTGCGACAACGCCGCCTTTTTAGAAGTACTGGGTTATACCCACTATCTTTATCGCCTTGCAAGCTACATGCCTGAGCACAAAAAGGCGAAACACCCTGTTAAAAACACCTTTCCCTACGAAATTTGGAAGCATATCAAGGTGCTTGATTCGAAATGGAACTCCGTTGAGGGTATCCCGTATGTTCCAAATATCCCGAACCCGATCATGAAGCACTATCCCGCGCAGGATTACAAGCAGCGCCTTTTTTCAATGCAGCAGGATTACAACCTGTACGTCCTCCAAAAGCCAATCATTCCGGTGGATCATATTACCTATGCCTTCGATCAACCGTTTTACGGCGATGGCTGGCAAGTGGCGGAATTTGAGGCGTCCGGCGTTCCGTTCCGCTGGACAGGCAAGCCAGTAGCAACCCTACAGTTCCCGTTAAAATCAGATCATGACTATGCTATTTCGTTCGACTTATGCCATGTTTTAACAGTCGAAACATGGCAAATGTTTCAACTGCGCGTCAATGACGTGCGTATCGCAATCGAGAAAACAGCGACAGCGACCGGATACAGTTGTCACGGCGTGATCCCTAAAAATCTAATTCAGGCTGGTAAGCTAACCGCATTACAATTCTGCGTTCAGCAAACGCGCACACCTACTGAATTTGCGAAGGTTGTTGACGGGCGCCAGCTTGGGATTGCTGTTAGTCGCCTTGAGATCACAGCAGCGAATACCAGTGCGATTCGGAGTTAGGTAAACAAGCCAACCATGTCACCCACACCCGTTTTTACACTAGACCTCAATAACAACTGGCAGGTAACCGCAGATGAAGCCCTTTCGCCTGGCACGCGCCTGACACATCACTTCTGGCTGGAGCCGCTGGATATATGCGTGGGATACTGGCTGCACGTAGAAAGCGCGCCTGCTGGAACCGCCATTTATATGAACGACCAGCTCATTGGCAGAATCGAAAATGAAACATCTTTTGCCAGTGAGGTCACCGATTTCGTCTGGCTGGAAACGAACACGATCACCTTCATGATTCAAGATTCAGGCGGAATCTTCCCTTTGAGCGGCATCCGTCTTGAGGCTATCCCCTGTGAATAACACCGTTTCAAATTGACGCGACCCGCCCCTGACTTTACAATACCCTGTAAATTGCAAGCAGTTCTGGTCAATATACGATGCAATATCATATCTGGACGTTCGGCTGCCAGATGAACACTGCGGATTCGCAGCGTTTGGCTTCCGAACTTGAACGTATGGGACATTCTGCGGCGGAAATTGCCGATGATGCCGATATTCTGGTGGTCAATACCTGCGTGGTACGCCAGCAGGCTGAAGACCGCGCCTGGGATCGGCTGTACCGGCTGCGTGAGTTGAAAAAGACGCAGCCAGAAAAAGTGATCGGCGTGATGGGCTGTATGGTCGGCGTGCGCGATCCTGTCTCGCTGCGTAAACGTCTGCCTTTTGTAGATGTGTTCATGGCACCCTCTGAACCTGCGCCGATGGTTGATTTTCTGAAAACCCGCGCTGGTGAAGCTGAAATCATCTCTATTGAATCTGCCCTGCGCACCCAACGCGATCTGGTTCAGGATGGCGATCTGATCCTGCCAGCGCACGAGCAAAATCGGCTGATCAGCGCGCATGTGCCAGTCGTCTATGGCTGCTCACACGCCTGCACTTTTTGCGTCATCCCCTTCCGGCGCGGCATCGAACGCAGCCGCAGCGTCGGCGAAATTGTCGGTCACGTGCGCAGTCTGGGCAATCAGGGCGTTAAAGAAGTCACCCTGCTCGGCCAGATCGTTGACCGTTACGGGAAAGATATTCCTGATGGACCTGATTTAGCCGATCTGCTGCGCGTAGTACATGGCGTGGCTGAAGAAGTTGGCATCGAGCGCATCCGTTTCCTGACCAGCCACCCGAATTGGATGACCGATAAACTGCTGGATACGGTGGCTGAACTGCCTCGTGTGATGCCTCACATTGAAGTAGCAGTACAGGCTGGCGACGATACCGTGCTTGAATCCATGAAGCGCGGCTATACCACAAACCAGTATCGCGCCTTAATTCAGCGTATTCGCGAGCGCATCCCCAACGTCGCCATCCACACCGATATCATCGTCGGCTTCTGCGGTGAAACCGAAGCGCAGTTCCAGAACACCCGCGATCTCTTAGCTGAACTCAAATTAGATAAAGTCCATCTGGCGCGCTATAGCCCGCGACCGAACACTGTTAGCGAACGGCGCATGATTGATGATGTGCCTGAAGAAGAAAAAGAACGCCGTTTGCGTGTGTTGGACGATCTACAGGCGCAAATTATCGCTGAAATCAACAGTCACTCACTCGGCCAAACCGTACAGATACTGGTCGAAGGCCAGCACAAAGGCAAGTGGCGCGGGCGCACCCCGCAAAACAAGCTGGTATTCTTTGAAGATTCCGGCGACTGGCTGGGTAAACTGGCAGACGTTGAAATTACATGGACTGGCCCCTGGAGTATGCAAGGCCGCCTGCACAGCGCGGCAGTTCCAGATTTTCAGAGCGACCCGCTGATCGTCATCGCAGGGTGAAGTTACTCGTAAAGGATGCCGCAAGCATCCTTTTTGTTTTACGGCGTGGGGAGTCCCTCAAAAACGGCCAGGATTCTGACCAACTGGCGTGAATTCTTAATGCTTTGCCAGCGTCTTAAGTTGGGACAAGGCACTATATAGCGTATACTGAAATCGTTATGCAGGATTCGGCTTAATCAATCACTGTCGCAACGGCACATGAGCACAGCGACAGCACCCATTTGGAGGACTGGCTTATGCCACCGCAGAAAAGCGGGTATTACTATCCCAACAAATTCGCCCGTCTCACCATTGAAGCGATGGAAGAAGTTATGGGGCGAAATGGGTTAAATGCCATCCTAACGCTTGCGGGGCTAAACACCTATCTTGATAACCCCCCGCCAGACAATCTGGATAAACAATTTGATTTTGGCGACTTTACCGCCCTGAATATCGCGCTGGAAGATATGTTCGGGCCACGCGGTGGTCGTGGTCTGGCCTTGCGTGCGGGTCGCGCCATTTTCGCGGGTGGGCTGCGTTCCTTTGGTGCGTTGGCTGGCGTTGGCGATCTGGCTTTCAAGGTGCTGCCGCTGAATGCCAAACTGCGCGTCGGCGTTCCAGCAATGGCAAACATCTTCACTCAATTTTCTGATCAGATTTCCAATGTCTATGAAGAAGGCAGCGATAAAGTGATTTACACCCTTGAGCGCTGCCCGATGTGCTGGGGGCGTAAAGTGGATCGCCCTGTATGCTTTATGGGTCAGGGGTTGCTGCAAGAAGGCCTGCGCTGGCTTTCCGGCGGTCGCGAGTTCAAAGTAGACATGACTACCTGCATCGGCAAAGGCGATCCGATGGGCAAGTATGTCATTTTCAAGGAACCACTTCCCTGATCAGATGCTTCCAACCAGGAGCTTGCAAGGGTGCATAGGGCACCCTTTTTATTTGCAAGACAAATTGCTAGGTGTATTCAGAGAGCATATGTTAGAATGCGCTATATGTGCGTCCACCTGCCACGCAGTTAAAGGGACTTCGCTATGCCATTCGGGATCAAACGACTATTCAGCGTGCCCATATTGTTTTTGTGCGCGTCTGTCGTACTGGTTGCCCTTAGCGCCTGCAATCTCGTCTCGCAAGCCGAGTACGACGCAATGCAGGCGGCAACAGCCACACAGCAAGCTAATCAAAGACCTACAATTACCATCATTTCGCCGCCAAATGGCGCTGAATATACGGTTGGTTCCACCGTTCTGGTCAGCATTAACGCTACCGATCAGATCGGGGTGACGCGGGTTACGCTGTCTGTAAGCGGGCAAAATGTAGACACGGTGCAATCTGAATCGCCCACTGGCAGCACCAATCTGAACGCCCTGTTAGACTATACTCCCCAGCAGCCGGGCGTCGTTCAGCTCACAGCTACCGCTTTCCGCAATAACGTTGCCAGCGATCCGGCAATCGTTGAAATCAACGTGCGTCAAAATCAGGCGCAGGTTACCGCCACGCTGCCGCCACAACCTATCCCCTCCATCAATCCTAACGATCCCACCTGCCGCGCGCTGGTGAATGTTGGTTTGAATGTTCGCACAGGCCCAAGCACCGCCTTCACTGTGGTGACCACGCTGGCGGCAGGCTCGGTTGTGCCAATCGTCGGGCGCACCGCCGCCAATGACTGGTGGCAGGTACGGGTTAGCGCTGTGCTCACGGGTTGGGTAGCTTCACCCTACACCACCGTATTCGGGAACTGCACGCTGATTCCAGTAGTGCCATCACCTGCCACGCCAACCAGCAGCGCGCCAACCGCCACCGAGACGCCGATCCCGCCCACCAATACGCTCACGCTTACGGCAGAGCCGCCCACCGCGACGGCAACGCCCGGCCTGCCCGATCTGGTGATCACGAGCATTGTTGGCCCGAACGCGATCAATCTTGGCCCTGGCAGCACGCCAACCACGACCGCCTTCTCGGTCACGATCACCAACACCGGGCAATCAGCAGCGGCGCAGTTCACGACGACCCTGCAAATTCAGGGAATTGGCGCAGCGCAGCCTATCGGTGTCGTGGCGAATCTACTTCCGGGTGAAAGTATTGTCCTGAACGGCAATCTGACCTTTGACACAACCGGCACATTTACGGTAGTGGCGGTAGCAGATGCCTTCAATCAGATTGCAGAAGTCACAAAGGTGAATAATTCGGGTTCGGTTAATATTGTGGTCAATCCGCCGCTTTAGGAGCAGTTCCACCTGTGCGGCTGCCATGAATTGACGTGGCGGCCGCACAAGTGCTTGTGCCTAATCAAAAACGAGCGTTATAATTTTGTTATGCCAACGACAATACTGCTGATCCATCGCCAACTCGCATTCGCCGTCTCTGTGAAGCAGGCTCTTGAACGCACAGGCACTTTTGAGGTGCATCCGTTCACAGTGCTGGACTCAGCCACTGAGTACCTCGTTGCCCACCCTCAAGATTTAGCCATTGTTGATTTTGAGATGCCTTCCGCCAGCGGAGATGAAATTACCCTGCTGCTGCGCGATACGCAGGCCGATATTCCGATTATCGCTACTCCGCTCACGCCCGATTCGGTGCTGACCGCGCTGAAACTTCAAGGCAGCGTTGAAGCGCGATTTACAGCGCGCGAAATCATCCCGCTGATTGAGAAGATCATGGCAACCCGCAAGCCGGGGACAGTTGCGCTTTCTCAAGACCCTGAATTAGGTCGTTCCGGCCTGCTTACGCGGGTGATCGAACAGAAGAAAACCGACGTTCTGCCTAAAACTCGCCCTCAGCCCGGCGAAGTGGAAATGCCGCCGCGCACCCCGTCAGAAGATGATTACGATCCCTATTTTGAAGACAAGCCGAAAATTGATGTTGATGTTTCGGCGCTTTTTAGCGAAGAAGAACCGCTGGAATCGGCCAGTGTTGACCCATCCAGCCTGTTTGCAGACTTTGAGCAGTGGGCTGAACCTGAAATAGAAGATGATCTGTTTGATGATCTTTCTGATGAACCGGCTTTCGGCCAGAATTTAGACGACGATTTCGATAATGTGCTCACTGCTATCGAAGGAACACCAGAACCGGATGATCGCCCCCGCGACAAGTTTGATAATCTGGTCGATTCGATGCGCGCTGATGAGGAGCGCAAGCCCCTTCCCGCCCGCCAGCAGTTTATCGAGTTTACGCTGGCAAGCGGCATGGACTCGCTGGTTGAGCAAATCGAGCGCAAACGCACCACCGAAATCCCGCAGGTGAACCTGCCGCATGATGATGTCTCCGCTCAGCTTGCCGCAGACGAGCCGCCGCCGCCCTCATTTGAAGACAGCGGCACAGTTGGCGATCTGATCACCGGCGTGAATGACAGCGGTTTCCAAAACGTGCTCTCCATCTTACGCGGCGAAGAAGTTGCGGAAGAGCCGGATGAAGCGCCCACGCTGGACGATTTACGCGCAGATTTCGATGACGACAGCTTCCTTTCTGCGATTGAAACTGATCTAGGCCTTGTCAGGCCGACGTCGCTGCCCGGCGAACGGGTTGAGTTTGACTTCGACTCGCTGGAAGCAGTAGATAATGAACCCGGCGAATCTACCCCCGCCAGGTTCATTCTGGAAAAGGCGGAAGACACTTCCCCCGATTCCGATTCGTTCTCCATCAACGACCTGCTGGACAGTATCGAAAAAGAGCTGCCAGAGTATCGCCCGAAGATTCAAGCGCCCCCCTCATGGCTTTCAGAAGAAGACGCAGATATTCAGGATTTGCTAGCCTCTATCGCTGCCGATAACGCTGTTGAAACCGGGGCGCCAGATACCCTGCCTGAAATTCCAGCGACCAGCGTCGCCACCTCCGCAGCGATCCAGCCTGACGAGCCAGACACAACCGGCTTTGATGACGTGTTTGATGAAGTTGCCGAAGACGAATTTGATTTCGATGCGCTGCTTGCGGAAGCGGAAGACTCTGACGATTACTACGATCAAACCACGATCCCTTCGCGCGCCCAGCAAATACCGCAGCCTGAAGACCTGAGCGACCTCGAAACTGAGATGTATGAGGTTGCGGATGAAGAAGTTGAACCCGAACTTTATCCCGCCGATTGGGGGCTTCCTGAAGAACCAACCCTGATCGAAGAGAGCGCGGCGCTTATTGAAGACGCTGAAGATGAAGCGCAGCCGGTTGAAGATGCCGCCGTCACTGTAGATGCGCTGGCCTGGGCAGATGAAGACGATGACGCGCCCTCGCGTATCCCTGAGCTGGACACCTCGTGGGATGAAGCCACCATTGCCCCGGAAGCCGCGCACCCGCCCACCGCAACCGCTGCGGAACCGGCGATCATGGCCGAGCCGCCGCGCATCCCCGGCTACGACACCGAGTTTGAGCGCATGGCGACATTTGCCTTTGTGCCTGTGGGCGATGAACCGCCGCCTTTAGAAACTACCCACATAGATGATCCGTATATCGCTCAATTGGCGCTCAGCCTGACCGATGTATCGTTGGAACTGACCGCCGACGCCACCCTGCTCACCCGTGACGGGGAGATTGCAGCTTACGCAGGGCGTATGCCTCGCGAAGAGATGACCGAACTGCGTGAGGTGTTGGGCGATGACTGGGATGCAAAAGAGGATGTCTCGCGTATCCGCTTCGTCAATCTGCCGGCCAGCGGCAAAGATTACATGGTCTACTCGCGGCGCACGGTTGATGATCTAACCCTCACCCTGATTTTTGCCGGCGAAACCCAACTGCGCGATATCCGCCAGCAGGGGAAGCGCCTCGTCGCCGCGCTGAAGGCTATCCCTGAAGTGCCCGCCGATCTGCAAGCTATTGAGGCGGCGCAGCAAAGCATGGACGGCATAGGAACAGCGGTGAGCGATGGCGTAGCAAGCACCGCAATCATTGAAGATAACATCCTGCGAAACCCCTTCGCTTATGTGTGGATTTTGCGCGATTCAAGCGGTCATATGCCTCG
Organism: Chloroflexi bacterium OLB15; assembly: GCA_001567085.1. Taxonomy (GTDB): domain Bacteria; phylum Chloroflexota; class Anaerolineae; order Aggregatilineales; family Phototrophicaceae; genus Flexifilum. Next base: position 20,451 of record LMZS01000066.1, on the reverse strand, counting down.
CCAGACGGCACAAGCCATCGTCAGCGGCATGAATGTGCAGCTTCGCGAACAGGCCTGGCGCGTGCGTGAACTGCGTGCTGCCGATGAATACGTATATCTGCTGGCTGATGTCCCTGGCGATACCCCTCCCAATCAGGTCATCCGCGAGCTGAAACGCCGCTCCGCCCAGATTGCCTCTGCCCAGAACAAATCACTAGACTCTGATCATCTGTGGGCAGATAGCTATCTGGTCGTCACACCCGGCCGTTCACTAGACATGGATGAGATACAGCAGTTCATCAACTTTGAGCGAATGCTGTAAACGCGCTATAATAGCTCACATGTTCGCATATAGCCTGCGATAAACTCCGCAGAAGAGAGGCGTGTTGATGTCTTCCCGCCCCCTGTTCTATTTGCTCGATGGGCATGCATTAGCGTACCGCCATTATTACGCCAATACTGGCAGGCCGCTGATGACCAGCACCGGCATTGTCACCAGCGCCATTTACGGTTTCACCCGCACCATCTTCGATGTGCTGGAAAAAGAGAAGCCGGTCTATATGGCTGTCGCCTTTGATGCCGGGCTGGGTGGCCGCGACGAATACTACCCCCTGTATAAAGCTCATCGTGACGAATCGCCTGCGGATTTTGAGGTTCAACTACCCACCATACGCGAGATCATCGCCGCCTTTGGCATCCCCATTTTGATGATGCCAGGGCAGGAAGCCGATGACCTGATCGGCACCGCCACCCTGCGCGCTGAAGCCGAAGGCGCCGATAACGTGGTCTTTTCTGGCGACCGCGACATGCTCCAACTGCTTTCCGAGCATACGCGGGTTCGCCTGTATATCCCCCAGGCTGGCGCGCCTGATGAAACTTACGATATCCCCAAATTTCGCGAGAAATATGAATTAGAGCCGCTGCAATTGATTGACCTGAAGGCGCTGGAGGGTGATACCAGCGATAACATTCCCGGCGTTGCGGGTATTGGCAGGAAAGGCGCAACCAACCTCCTCAAGGAATACGGATCGGTTGAAAACCTGTACGCGCACCTTGACCAACTCAAAGATGGCGTTCGCAAAAAGCTGGAAGATGGCCGCGAATCTGCGTTCATCAGCAAACGCCTTGCCACCATTCAGCGCAATTTGGCGATGGAATTCGACCTTGAGGCCTGCCTTGTAGGGGAGCGCGACGGCGAAAAACTGCTGGAACTGTTCCAGATGCTGGAATTTACCAGCCTGATCAAAGTGCTTGAAAAATCCAGTGTGGCTGAAACTGCCCCAGTCACGCCAGTTGGCGCAAAGGATTCTGGTGCTGCTCAGCTATCGCTCTTTGGTGATCTGGTGGAAGCGCCGCCTATCCCTGAAATTCCAGCGCTCTATCCCACCATCATCGTACAGGATCAAGCGGCGTTGGATGCGCTGGTCGAAACCCTGAACAAAGCCACGCTTATCGCCTTTGATACTGAAACTACCGGCACCGATCAGATGCGCGCTGATCTTGTGGGCATTTCGCTTTGCGCCGATGGCGAAACCGGCTATTACATCCCGGTCGGCCACACGGAAGGCCAGCAGCTTCCCCTCGATGTTGTGCTTTCGGCTATTCGCCCGGCCATGACCAACCCGGCCATCGGTAAAGCCGCGCACAATGCCAATTACGACGCGATTGTACTCAGCCAGCACGGGCTTGAAGTGACGCCGATCACCTACGACACCATGATCGCCGAAGGCGTGCGCGATCCCCTCAGCCCGACGCTTGGCCTCAAACGGCTGGCCGGGCGTGTGCTGCACGTTATGATGACCGAAATTTCAGAGCTGATCGGCAGCGGCAAGAACCAGATCACGATGGCGCAGGTGCCGATTGAACGGGCTGCCGCCTACGCCGCCGCCGATGCCGTATGCACCTATCTTCTGGTGCCGAAGCTGGAAGCCGAACTGCAATCGCTGGCATCCTTCACGCCAGAAGTTGACCCGCTGTGGGGAACGCCTAACCCGCCCAGCGTCCTGAATGTGTTCAATGATATCGAGATGCCGCTGCTTCCGGTCATTGTGAGCATGGAAGAAACTGGCGTGATGCTCGACCTGCCTTTCCTGCACGAGATGAGTGCGCGGCTGAATACCATGTGCCGCGATCTCGAAACTGAAATTTACGAACTGGCGGGCGGCTATGGCGTTTTCAACATCAACAGCCCCAAGCAGTTAAACGATGTGCTGTTTGGCAAACTTGGGCTAAAAGTTGAGGGTGTACGCAAAACCACGCATGGCTTCTCCACCGCTGCCGACGTACTCGACAACATGCGCGGCGAACATCCGATCATTGATAAGATTCTGCAATACCGCGAGCTTTCTAAGCTCAAAGGCACTTATGTAGACGCGCTGCCAAACCTGATCCACCCGCGCACCGGGCGCGTGCATACCAGCTACAGCCAGATCGGCGCTGCCACCGGGCGCATGAGCAGCAGCAATCCAAACCTGCAAAATATCCCGATCCGTACTGAAATCGGGCGCGAAGTGCGCGGGGCGATCATCGCCCAACCCGGCTGGAAACTGCTGTCTGTAGACTACAGTCAGGTAGAACTACGCATCATGGCGCATGTCACACAAGACCCGAATCTGCTCGAAGCCTTCCGGCAGGGGCAGGATATTCACGCCGCCACCGCCGCGCTGGTCAACCGCATCCCGATTGATCAGGTCACTAAATCGCAGCGCATCTTTGCCAAACGGGTGAATTTCGGGCTGCTTTATGGCATGGGCGCGCACCGTCTGGCGCGGGATAGCGACCTCACCTTCGCTGAAGCCACGCATTTCATTGACGAGTATTTTTCTAAGATGCCGCGCGTGAAAGATTATCTGGATACCGCCAAGCGGTTGGCTTCAAATACCGGCGTGCTCACCACGCTTTACGGAAGGCGGCGCACCTTCCCGGCCTTGTTGGGCAGCGGTAACCGCGCGCTGCGCCAGTCTGCCGAACGTGAAGCTATCAATATGCCGATTCAAGGTACCGCCGCAGACATCATCAAGATTGCGATGATCAACCTGCATAATGAGCTGAAGAAGCGCCAGTCACCAACGCGCATCTTATTACAGGTACATGACGAATTGGTGCTGGAAACACCCGATGATCAGGTTGAAGATGCGGCGGCGTTGGTGGTGCAGATCATGGAAGGCGCCGCCGATCTGCGCGCCCCGCTGAAAACCAACGCCGCCTATGGGGATAACTGGCGCGATATGACTGATATTGGCTGAGAAGATTCACCGCCGCAGTCAGGGCTGGCAGGTTAAGCACTCATTCCTAACCCGCCAGCCTTCTGATGAAGATTCGCACCCGGTCAGGATTTCACTTTCAGCCGATTTTGGTCACCGTTTCCCAGCTGCCGCTTTCCCACGAGCGGGCAATCGCCGCGCATACTTCAGCAACGGCTAAGGCTTCGGCAAACCCCGGCACATGCTGGCGGCCTGCGGCAATCGAACGCAAAAATTCCAGCACCTCAATCACCTTCAGGTCTTCATAGCCAATTGCGTTGCCATCCCCCGGCACAAAGCTGCCATGATGCGGGTATTTATCGCCCCCCAACACGCGGATAAAACCATCATCGGTGCCATCATCCGTTGGCTTGTACAGGTTTAGCTCATTCAGGCGCTCATGATCCCAACCCAGCGCGCCACCGCTGCCATGCCATTCAAATGCAAACTGGCTTTTCGGCCCAACAATTGTGCGGCAGGCTTCCAGCGTGCCGACCATCCCATTACCAAATTCAACCAGCGCGCCAACGTAATCCTCGTTGTTCACAGGCCCTTTGGGATCATCAGGATGACCGGCTGAATAATGGGTGCCTTTGCCGGGTATCGGCAGCGGGCGCTCGGTGATATAGGTATGCTTCTGCCCGATCACCCGTTTCACTGGCCCAACCATCATGTGCGTCATATCCACCACATGCGAAAGCAGATCGCCCAGCACGCCAGTTCCGGCAATTTCCGAATCAAATCGCCATGTCAGTAAGCCCAGCGGGTTGGCGCCATACATCGAAAAGAAGCGACTGCGCCAAATCTGCATCTCGCCCAGCTTGCCAGACCGGATCAAATCCCGCGCATGCTGCACCATCGGCGCCCAGCGGTAGTTATAGCCCACGCCGGTAATCACGCCAGCTTCCCGCGCGGCTTTCTCTACTCTGGCAGTTTCGGCAGGCGAACGGCCTACCGGCTTCTCACAAAAAATGTGCTTGCCCGCCGCTGCCGCCGCAGTCGCAATTTCCACATGCAGGTCGTTCGGCGTACAAATATTCACGGCTTCAACATCAGGATCGGCAATAACTTCACGCCAATCGGTTGTGCTGCGCTCAAATCCTAATAATTCCTGTGACGACTTCGCCCGTGCCTCCACGTTATCAGAGCAAATGATGAGGCGCGGTTTGATGCCTGCATCAGAGAAATTGAGCGGCACACGCAAATACGAGCGGCTGTGCGCCTGCCCCATCCAGCCCATGCCGATCACGCCAATGTTGATGGTCTTCATAAATTCAGCCTTCTTCCTCGAAAAAATCTTATAGACTGCACAATAAAAACGTGATTTTCGCGGATAACGCCCATAGAACAGCGCCGATTGTATCGCGCAATATTATCTATCGGAATGAGCGGCGTTCATATTATTCCGGGCAAATCGAATCAAAAACGCCGGACTCATCAATCCGGCGTTCATGCGTTGAAAAAGATGCTTAGTTCTGGGCAGGCGGATATTCGATTTCGACCAGCTTATTCTCAATCGCCTCCCACGTCGCGGGTTCAATCCATGACACCGTTACCTTCTTGGTTGCAACGTCGCCCTGAACTTCCGCCACGCCGGGAATCTGCCCGACTTCGTTCTTAATGGTTTTCACGCAGCCATCGCAACCGATAGCCGGAACCCATACCGTTTTGAATTCCACTGTTCCTAACCTTTGCACTATGCCGCACAAAAACCTGATGATTTTGCGGCCTGATTTCTTACCACTATACCAGATGAAATACGCAATGCCGAGTTCCTAAACCCGCTTCAGGAATGCCTATCATCACGCTAGCAAACATACCCTGATAAGTCCATTCAATTGCCGCTTTGAGGTAATCATCGTAAGGTATTAATATCCCTTTGATTGAAAGCCATTTTAGCTATGCGCACTGAAGAACATTTCTTGAAAACTCAGGAATCGCTTGATCCTGCCGATTGGGCAGAAACCCGCAAGCTAGCTCATCAGATGATGGATGACATGCTCGACTATATGGCCTCTATTCGTGAGCGCCCGGCATGGTCGCCCATACCAGAGGATATACGTGAAACATTCTCTACCCCGCTGCCCCACCAGCCTGAAGGCGCAGAGCCGGTTTATGAAGAGTTTAAGCAAACGATTCTCGCCTATCCTCTGGGAGACATTCACCCACGTTTCTTTAGCTGGGTGAACGGCCCCGGCAGCGCCGCTGGAATGTTGGCTTCTATGCTCGCCAACACCATGAATCCCAATTCTGGCGGGGCTAACCATGCAGCCAATCTGGTTGAGCAGCAGGTAATCAACTGGTGCAAAGAGTTTTTAGACTTTCCAGAAAATGCCAGCGGCGTACTGACCAGCGGCGGTTCGATGGCAAACCTGATCGCGCTCGCTGTTGCCCGTCATTGGGCGGCGAAACGCGCTGGCGTGAACGTGCGTAAAGAGGGGATGCAAAGTTTCGCACAGCGGCTGCGCCTATACTGCTCCAGCGAGACTCACAGCTCGGTGCAGCGCGCGCTTGAAACGCTGGGTATGGGCAGCGATTCGCTGTGTGCAATTCCAGTAAACGCAAACTTCCAACTCGATCCCGAAGCGCTGGTCGCCGCAATAAAAGCTGACCGTGAGGCGGGAATACTGCCTTTCTGCATCGTCGGCACATCTGGCACCACCAATACCGGCTCGATTGATCCGCTGGATACCCTTGCCGATATTTGCGCGCGCGAACAGCTCTGGTTTCATGTGGATGGCGCGATTGGCGCTGTAGCCGCGCTTGCGCCTGAGATCAAACCAAAGTTGAAAGGCATAGAACGCGCAGATTCCATCGCCTTTGACATGCACAAGTGGCTGTTCATGAATTACGCGGTTGGCTGCGTGCTGGTTCGTAATGCAGACCTGCACCGTGAAACTTTTTCGCTCACCCCCGCATATCTTAAACATGCCCCGCGCGGCGCGGCATCGGGCGATTTATGGTTCAGCGAGATGAGCATTGAACTGACCCGTGAATTCCGGGCGCTTAAAATATGGATGCTGCTTAAAGAATTTGGCAGCGCAAAGTTTGGCCGTATGATGCTGCAAACCATGACGTTAGCGGCTTATCTGGCTGAGCAGATTGACCGGGCGCCACAGCTTGAACGCCTTGCGCCTGCGCCGCTGCATATCGTGGTTTTTCGCTATGTTGATCCGGCATTGAGCGCAGAAGCCTTGAATAAATTAAACGCTGAAATTGTGATGGAAATTCAGGAAAGCGGGATCGCGGTTCCCGGCACCACGACTATTCACGGCAAAACAGCGATCCGCGCCTGTATCAATAACTATCGCACCCGGCACGAAGATTTAGATATGCTCTTGCAAGCAGTCGTATCTACCGGTCAAGCGCTTACCCAACATTAAAGACCGGCTTCGATCAGGCTTGCTAAAATACCGCTTTCACACCTTCATAACTAAGGATTTAGGCGATGCTTCGCTCAATTTCTAAAATTTGCGTGCTGCTTACAGGGATTTTACTGATCGCGCTGCCAGTTTTTGCCCATGAAGGCCGCGAAGTTGGCGATTATGAACTGATCTTTGGCTGGCGTAATGAACCCGCAGTTTCTAATCAGATCAATGGCCCGGAATTATTCATCAGCCTACATGGCAGCGCTCAAGCCGATCCGCAAGCCGCTTTAGAGGCACTGGATATTCAGCTTCAGGCAGAAATCAGCTTCGGGCCAGAATCCACAATTTTGCTGCTCACGCCGGCGCGGCCATATTACAACGACGGCGCTTTACATCTGGTCGCAGATTTGATCCCTACCCTTCCCGGCGATTACAGCTTTCGCATTACCGGCACCATTGGGGATGTCGCAGTTGATGAAACCTTCAGTTCAGCAAGCGGCGAGTTCAGTTCAGTTGAGCCTGCCAGCGATATCCAGTTCCCACGCGCAGGAATTGTTGATTTGAGCGCGCTGATGGAACAGATTGCCGCATTGGAAGCGCGTGTAGCCGAGCTTGAAGCCGCCGCCGGTTCGTAAGGCAAAGCATATTCTTGTTTTCTGCTGCGATGCTGCCCCCCACAAGCGCTTTCTATCGCAAATCTGCGGCCTGTCTATTCACGCTCCTGATCTGCCTTATGTTGGCAGCGGCAGCCAGCGCCCATGCTGAGCTGGGGCGTTCAGAACCAGCGGCAAACGCGGTATTGCATAATTCGCCCCCGGAAATTCGTCTGTGGTTCACCGAGCCATTAGAAACTGCATTCAGCCGGATTCACCTGTTCGACAGCCGGGGGCAGGAAGTGGCGCTGCCAGCCGCACAGGTCGCGCCAGAAGATGCGCGCCAGCTTTTTGTGCCCCTGCCACCGCTTGCCAGCGGCACCTATACCGTTAATTGGAGCGCGCTTTCTTCAGCAGATGGCCACGCCACACGGGGCAGCTACTCGTTCTCGATTGGCGCGGGCGGCAGCGCAGCTTTGCAATTTCGCCAGCCTGAAACGCTATCCGGCACACAGGCGCTGATTCGCGGGTTCAACCTGCTGGCGCTTTCGCTAGGCATCGGCAGTATCGGCTTTCTGCTGTGGGTATGGGCGCCTTCACAGAACGGGAGCGCTGCCCCTGATTATCGCCCCTACGGGCTGATCAGCTTCAGCGCAGTAAGCTGGCTGCTGATCGGCGTGGCTTCGATCATGCTGCTGCTGATGCAAGCTTCGATATATTCAGGCGTTCCGCTGTCCTCTGCCCTGCCGGGGGGCACAGTTGCGACAACATTGACCGCCACACGCTTCGGCGGCCTGTGGATGGCACGCATGATTTTATGGGTGATGCTAGGCGTCACCTTATGGCTAAGCCGCAAGCGTCCGGCGCTTATGTGGGGAGCGTTCGGGCTGGGCGCAGGTATCTTACTCACGCAAAGCCTGTTCAGCCATGCCAGCGCGGCTGAAGATGCGGTGGCAGCAATCGCCTCAGACTGGCTGCATCTTACCGGCGCAGTGCTGTGGTTTGGCGGCATCGCGGCATTTGCGCTGGCGCTGGCGAGCGTGCGCAAGCATCAAGATCGGGCGCAAACGGCAAGCCTGCTGACCGGCCATTTTTCAGATATGGGGCGCGCATCTATGATCATGCTGGCGCTCTCCGGCCTTTACGCGGCGCTGCTTCAAGTTGGCTCATGGGAAGCATTGACCACGACTCCTTATGGGCGGGCGCTGCTGGTCAAGCTGATTTTGTTCGCGCCGCTGTTACTGATCGCCGCGATTAACCTACTCAAAACGCGAAAAGAGCTAAATCGCGGAAATGCGGCATGGTTTGGCCGTTTGCGCGGCTTGATCGGCGTCGAAATTGCGCTGGCGCTGGGCATCTTTGCGGCTGTCGGCGTGATGACATCGCTAGAGCCTGCGCGAAGCGCCGCTGAATCGCAGCCACCCGTAAGCAGCGCACCAAACCAGCCGTTTTTTGAGATGCAGATAGTTGATGGCCTGATGGCGCATCTGGAAATTGAACCCGGCAGCATCGGCAGCAACGCATTTATCGTCATGTTGTTTGATGAAAACGGCAGCCCGGTCACTGACGCTTCGCTGATTCGCCTGCGATTTACCCCGCCTAATCCATCAATCGGGCGCAGCGAGCTAAGGCCAGAAGCGGTTGGCGATGGCGTATACCGTATTGAAGGCAGCAATCTAAGCATTCCCGGCGAATGGCAGATTAGAATGACGGTGCAGCGCCCGCAGGAATTTGACACGCTGTACGACTTCACAATAACAGTGAGCGCGCCCGATGCTGAAACCAGCGCGAACCCAGAGGCGCTGCTGCTGGCAACTGCCGGAATAGCGTTCGGTCTCTTCACGCTGGCGGTGGGCGGCTACTGGTGCGCCAGAAACAGCGCGTATCTCCGCACAGGAAAAGCAGCGATTGGGCTGGCGGGGTGCATCGCCGGGCTAGTGATGGCGCTTTCTTCGGCAGCCGCGCTGGCACAGTTCCTCTAAATTCAGAGTTAGAGCCTTTACGCGCATATAGCAATAGTGAACCATGATCACGCCTTTTGTTGGAGGAACAGATGCACAAAATTATTCGTTCAGGCGAAATAGCGCCAACACCCGGCGGGACGATCCGCTTTGAAGGCGAAGAGCATGGCTCAGCAATTTCGTTCTTCCACGTCAACGCTGAAACAGGAAAAGGCGCAGATTTACACACGCATCCTTATTCAGAAACATGGATTGTTCGCGCCGGAACAGGGCATTTTATGGCTGACGGCGAAACGATTGAAGCCAGACAAGGCGATATCCTTGTCGTTTCGGCAGGCACAATTCATGGCTTCAAAAATACGGGCAGCGAACGGCTGGAATTGATCTGCATCCATGCTTCACCGCGCATCATTCAACACGATTTGCCTGTAACCTGGCCCAGCAAATAGGTTTACCCTGCCGCTGGCACGGTTGGGCTAGCAGCATGATGACTCGCGTTTGCGCTTACAGGTTTTCGGTAGCCCTAAATAAACGGCATTGAACAAGGCGAGATCAATGCCGTTTTCAATTTATGTCGCGCGGTTTACCCACCAGCCATCGCCCCGATAATGCGAAACGGTTCTGATCCAGCCGCGACTTCGCCGGGAACGGGCGCATCCGACGGCTGATGCGACAAATCTTCCCCGCAGGCAAAAAAGCGAATGAAGGGGCGGCGTTCCTTGCTGCTCATATCACGGACGGTGCCACGCAGCATAGGGTAAGCAGCTTCCAACGCATCGAGAATAGCGCGTTGGGTTACCGGTTCCGGCACGTCAAGCGTCACAGTTCCCGTTACCTGCGCTAACGTGCGTAAGTGTGTGGGCAGCGTTACTTTAATGATCACAACACCTGAACCTCAACGGAAAGGACAGGCGGCAAATCATGAACAATTGGCATCCAGTTATCACCTGAATCGGAAGAAACATACACTTGCCCGCCAGTAGTGCCGAAATACACCCCGCACGAGTCTAAAGAGTCTATGGCGAGCGCGTTGCGTAAAACATTGACGTAGCAATTTTCCTGCGGAAGGCCGTTGGTCAGCGCTTCCCACTCATTGCCGCCTGAACGGCTGCGATAAACGCGCAGCTTGCCATCGGGCGGATAGTGATATGAATCACTGGTGATAGGCACGACATAGATAGTGTCTGGCTCATGAGCATGTACGGCAATCGGGAAGCCAAAATCGCTGGGCAGATTGCCGCTGATCTCATGCCACGATTCGCCGCCATTGTCGGTACGCATCACATCCCAATGTTTTTGCATAAAGAGGATATTGGGGCGCGAGGGGTGCATGGCGATGCTATGCACGCAATGCCCTACTTCAGCAGCCGAATCCGGCAGTTCATATTCTGATTTCAGGCCTTCATTGACAGGCCGCCAGGTTTCGCCGCCATCATCTGTGCGAAAAGCGCCAGCAGCAGAAATAGCGACAAATATACGTTTGGAATCTTCCGGGTTAAGGACGATGGTGTGCAGGCACATGCCGCCAGCACCGGGCTGCCAGAGATTACCTTTGACCTCGCGCAGGCCAGGGAGTTCGCGCCAGCTTTTGCCGCCGTCGTTGGTTTGAAACAGGGCGGCATCTTCAACACCGGCGTAAACCATATCAGGATCAGTTGGCGAAGGCGCCAAGTTCCAGACGCGCTTAAATTCCCACGGGTGCTGTGTGCCGTCGTACCATTGATGGGTGCCAGGATCGCCAGTATAGGTAAATTCGTTGTTCATCGCTTCCCAGGTTTTTCCGGCATCATCCGAACGCTGGATGACCTGACCGAACCAACCGCTCGACTGCGAAGCATACAGCCGGTTAGGATCAGCAGGGGTGCCGGTGATGTGATAAATCTCCCAGCCGGGAAAATGCGGGCCGTCTACCGTCCAGCTTTTGCGGTTTTCATCTGACCGCAGAATAAAAGCGCCTTTGCGGGTACCCACCAGAACACGAACTTCACTCATGATTCACATCCCTCGACTGGACATTATCCGTTCAGAATAAAGAATAGAACTTTTGTTCACAAGAGTCAATCAGGATCCTGTAGGGAATGAATTCGAAAATGGTTACTAACCATTTTTGCACAAATTTCTCACCGCTCGCTTCCCCGACATTCTTAGGTACGCGGAAAACAAGTAGAGCCATCGGCGGTATGGCAAAAAAGCGATTAACCAGATATGGAATGGGGGATTTTAGGCGTAAGCAGTTCGTTTCGAGGAAGGTTCATAACCCGCGCTGTATGCCTGAGACGGGCGTACAGGCGCGGGTATGATGGTTCGTGTATGAGCGTCAGCGGTTAACTAAACGCTGTTGATTAGCGGCGTAGCGATCTCCCTGTATGGTGATGTGAGAGAGCGCGTCATTGATGTCGCTAAGATCGCCAGTTGAGAGTTCGACATTGACCGCGCCGATATTCTCATCAAGGCGTTCGAGCTTGCGACTGCCGGGAATTGGCACAATCCAGGGTTTTTGCGCCAGGAGCCATGCAAGGGCAATCTGTGCGGGGGTTGCCCCTTTTTGCTCTCCAATACGACTCAATAAATCAATCACCACCTGATTGGCTTTGCGGGCTTCCGGCGTATAGCGCGGGCTAGTATTGCGGATGTCGTTGCTGGCGAAGGTCGTATTCTCATCAATTTTGCCAGTCAGATAGCCCCGCCCTAGCGGGCTAAAAGGCACAAAGCCAATGCCGAGCTCCTGGCACACGGGCAGCACATCAGCTTCCGGGTTGCGCCACCATATAGAATATTCGCTCTGAAGGGCGGTAACCGGCTGAACAGCATGGGCGCGGCGAATGATAGCCTCGCCAGCTTCAGAAAGTCCAAAATGCCTGACCTTGCCCGCTTGAATCAGGTCTTTGACTGCGCCAGCGACCTCTTCAATCGGGACATCAGGATCAACACGATGCTGGTAGAACAAGTCAATGGCTTCAACGCGAAGGCGTTTGAGGGAGGCGTCAGCAACCCGCTTAATTTGTTCGGGGCGGCTGTCCAACCCGGAGCCGGGAGCTGGCCCATTTTCAGCGTTGTGCCTGAAACCGAATTTAGTGGCGATAGTCACCTTTCCGCGAAACGGCTCAAGGGCTTCCCCGACCAATTCTTCATTCGTGAACGGGCCGTAGACTTCAGCGGTATCAAAGAACGTGATGCCACGCTCAACCGCGGCGTGAAGAAATGAGATCATTTCCTGCTTATCGCCAATCGGGCTATCGCCAAAGCTCATACGCATACAACCAAGACCGAGCGCCGAAACTTCAAGGCCACTGTTTCCGAGAACACGTTTTTGCATTTCGCAGTTCCTTTACTGACTAAGAAGGCCACGCTGTACCCAGTGTGGCATGAAAAAGCGTATTGCTTTGGGCAGCAACCGCCGCCATATCTTTAGCGCGAAGTTCGTTGTCAAACACGTTGAAGTTATCTTCCGTGTGTTCCCTGCGCACAGATTATTGGCTTGATTGAGAAAATTATAGGCTCGCTAACGATTAGCTAAATAGAATAATTCTCGAAGATGCTTGTACAATTCTCCAAACTTTCAGATGCCTCACTAAAAGAGGCAGCAATCGTCGTCTATGCGATTCGATCCATTATTTTCGGGCAGCGCTGAACTGCCGCGTTAGCAGGATTATGGATGCCTCAGAGGAAGGCTTTAGCTTAGCCTGTGCCGCTATCGCCCCGTAACTTCGGCAAGATAAGCAGGCGTGATGGCGTAATCGCCTTCGCTTTCAATAAAGCCCATTAAGTCCAGCGCGCGCTGCATATTGGGATTCGCCATGAACAGATTCCACACGAAGCCATCCTGAGCGTTGGCGATCATGAGCAGGATATCGCCCTGATCAATGCCGATATGCTCGCGCGAATACCAGTTTTCATTCTCATTGATAGCGCTGACAAAACCGTATTCACGCCAAACGCGCGAGCCGTACTTTTCAAGCATTGCGCGGATGCCTGAAAGCGAAATTTCTGGAGTAAAGGGTACACAGGCGACGGCGGCATAGGGGGCGATTGTGCCATCGTGATTGACTTCTGATGCGCCATACGCGCGGTAGCCGGATGGCCCATCAGAGGCGCTTAAGCCCCACACGCCATCGCGATAGGTGACGAAATAATCACTGTTTTCGATGGCAAACTGGTAATTACGCTCGCAGGCAAGCGTAGTGTTATTCCAGTAGTTGGCGTAAGCATCTTCCAACGCAAACAGGTCAAGAAACGCCTGCGGGTACTGATATACGAACAGCGGCTCTCCGGGGAGATAAACATATCCACCGGAAATACTGAGGCGGCGATCCCATGTATCCCATGTAGATGCGGGAACCGGGTGCGTTGGCGAACCGATGGCCAGTGCATACAACAACATACTTTCATCAAAGTGATCCCACGTGGCATTGAGAAAGTCGTTTTCTGGCGTCCAGCCCATGCTAATCATCTCGCGGCGCCCACGCATCCAATCCCACTCAACATTCTCATATAACTGGTTAGCTAAAATTTGAACGTCGGTATCTTCAAAATACTGACCCGCCACCAGCGCCCCGGCCACCAGCAGCGCGGTATCAATAGATGAGAGTTCGCTATCCCAAACGCGCTCGCCAGTTTCAGGATCGACAAAGTGATAGAAGAAACCACGCTCGCCCTGAACGCCCCCGCTCAGAAAGGTTTCGAGAGTCAACTGAACGCGCGCATATCCCTCATCATAGGTGATCCATCCGCGATCAACGGCGATAGGAATAGCGGCAAGGCCAAAGCCAGTGGCGGCTATGCTGGATACCGAAGCAGGCGTGCTGCGATCTTTGACTAAACCAGTGCGGGGGTTGGCTTCTACCCAGAAATAATCGAAGGTTTCACGGGCGACAGCATCTAGCAGCGCGTCATCATCAAGCGCAAGCAGCGCATTGATTTCCGCCAGATAGGGATCATCGGATAGCTGCGGCTCAGGCGCCAGCGTTTGAATGGACGTGAGATAAAACGATTCGATCAGCGGGATTTTACTGCCAGCATTCTGGTTGAAGAATGAAAAATAGACCATGTATTCGGCTTCGGGGGCGATTTCCTGAATAACCGATGCCAGATCAAAGATCACAGATACCGCCCCAGCGTCTGCGTCGGCGGAGCCAAACAACCCGCCCACCCACTGCCAGTCAGCAGTGACATCTGCTAAACCGAGAAAAAAAGTTGTCAGGGTTCAACGTGTTCTCTTCGGGCAAATACAGGCTGATTTGAAGCTGCCCAGCCTCGACCCACGACCATAATTCTGCGCCGCTGGCAGGATAAGCAAGTTTGGTTTCATCGCTGCTGCCGGAGGGAATAATTTCCAGAGCCAGAAAATCATCAACCGCGCTGATGGCAAAGGTAGCGCCGGAATTATCATCGTCAAGCGACAATATATTGAGCGCCAGCCAGGTTTCCCAGGAGATCGTTTCCCCCTGCGCATACACCACCCCGGCGCTCAGGGCAAACAAGATCACGAACAGCAAGCCTGTAAAACGAAGCTTTCGAGAAATCATATTTATGTTCCGGCCAGCCAACAGCAATGGCATTTTATACCCTTATCCCGCCTAAACCACGCCAGCAAAGACCCGTAAACCACAATTTTTATTGTCCTGACACCTTTCGTGGCGAGCATGGCAGTCCGAAACGAAAATCGTGAGTTCGAAAGTCTCAGCGATCTTTTTGCAATTTTACCCCTTTTATCGTTCACGATACTTGTATAAACAGCTTTCTTTTATTTCGTCGCTATCAGCCGTGAAAGGATTTGGAGATGACAGACCCACAAGCTGAGATTATGGGGAAGTTTCAGGCGGCACAAAGCAAGGCCATGCAGCTTATTAGCGACCTGAACATGAAAGATGTAACGGATGAGATCGGCAAACTGACCAGTTCAGTCAGTGAATTAGGGAGCGAACTCACAAAAATACGCAGCAGAGGGTATGCCTTCGCCTCATATCTTGAGGCTAAAGTACAAACCTGTGGCGAACGATGGGGCGCATTACGCGGCCAACTGAGCACACTGATCAATCAGGAAATAAATCAACTGCGCCAAGAAGCGCAAAAACTTGAGCTTCTGCTGGAAAAAACCAAGAATCAGGCAGATAACCCGACCGCTGCCGGCATTTTGCTGCCTTCGCTGGAAAGCGAGGTAGGCAGCCTTGAAGGCAAGATAAAAGCGGCGATAGAACGTGTGCAGTCACGATTTACTGAACTCAGAAGCGAAGTGACCAGCACCGGAGGGCAAATCAGAGAAATTAACAGCTATCTTGACGAACAGGACGAGGCTAGTTTCCCATTTTTGGCGGGCGAAAAGCTGTTTCTGGCAAGCGACGCCGAATGGGTTGCCACCGGTAAAGGCGATAAAGACCCTGATGGCGTGCTGTTCCTAACCGATCAACGGCTGATCTTCGAGCAAAAAGAAAAAACAGGCAAAAAACTCGGTCTGTTTGGCGGCAAGCACACGCAGGAGCTTGAATGGGCGATTCCGCTGGCGCAAATCCAAACGGTTGAGCCGGAAAATAAGGGGATATTCGGCAGCAAAGACCTGGTGCATATCACGCTTGCCAGCGATGCCCCTTACCCCAGCATCACCATTGAAGTGAAGAATGTGAAGAGCAAGGCGTGGGTTGAGCAAGCGCAGCGAATGCTGAATGGCGAAGCCAACGGGGAACGCATCTCTTAAAGGTTAAGCTGATCTTACAATCAAAAAGCGCCAGAGTCCGGCGCTTTTTGATTGATCACCACACGTTATTAAGCGTGAAAACTGGATCAATCAACTTATTTATCTTTGAATTCTCTGGCAAATTCAAGGTAGCGGTAAACATCTGCAAAGTTGGTGGCAAGGCCAATGGAGGCGCGGAGCGCGCCAGTCAGCTTGCTATCAATGACGTGCAAAAACTGTTCGTAACTGATACTCTCTTTATCGCGGAAGCAGGAGCGCATTTCATCTTCGCTGAAATTGAGGGCGACTTCACGGGTTCCGGGGTTGCAATGACAGCCCGCGCGCAGCGAAATACGCTGCATACTCGCCATATGTTCAACCGTCGTACTATCAATCAAATTTCCCTGTACATCAAAGAAATTAACTTGAACGGTAGAACCCCGCGCGTCCAGATCAGGCGGGCCATAAAGCTGTATGAGGGGTTTGCCGTTGCTATGTCGCAATTGAAGCAGTTGATCCATCAGCCATCCGGTCAAACACATCACGCGCTTGTGGATGGTTTCGATGCCGATGGACTCTATAAACTGAAGGCCGATTTTGACTGCCGGAATACTGAGGTAATTCACCGTGCCATCTTCAAAACCGGCAGATCCTGGGGTCAGGTAAAAATCTAACGCGCGAACAGAAGAAAAACTGATTGTGCCGCCTGCGTACCAGGGGCGATGCAGTTTGTGCGCAACCGCCTTTCGAGCGATTAGACAGCCAACGCCTGTTGGATAGCCAAAAATCTTGTAGAAAGAAAGCGACACAAAATCGGGATGCCATTGGCTCAAATCAAGGCGATTCGACGGCGCAAACGCGGCGGCATCCAACAAAACATCCCACCCCTGTTCATGCGCAGTTTCAATCCATTCAAGCGGATGCTGCACGCCGGAAAAGTTCGATTGCGCGGGGTAAGCAAAGAGATTATGCGTCTGCGGTTTGGCCATTTTGAGCGTTGCCGCAAGCGCCGCGCCATCAGTACGCAAATAAGGCGCCAGAACGGGGATATAGCTTATTTCCGCGCCTTTTGCGCGCGCAAACTCACGAATCCCATTCACGGAATTGTGATTATCGAAGGTGAGCGCGTAATGCCCGCCTTCCCCGAAGGGGTATGCTTCGCCAACGAGCTTTAGCGCGCCTGTGGCATTGGGCGTGAAAATAACCATATATTCATCTGGCGAGGCGTTGAAATATTTAAGGATGTACTCGCGCGTTTCTTCAACGAGATGGGTCATCGCCATCGAAGTCAGGTTTTGCGAATGGGGATTGCCGAACACTTCCCCACGAAGTATGTCCATATGCTGCTGTAACTGCGAGTCTGCATAGAGTCCCCCACCCGTATAGTCAAGGTATGTATGCCGCTCACGATCCAGCCGGGCATAGTCGGTCAGACGCAAGGAATCCAGCTTATTTGTGGTCGCATATTCGGGATAAGCGCGTTGAAAAGCGGCAAACGCAGCGTCTTGGGTTAACGGCTCATCGCGTTCAGGCGTATGATCGCGAACGTGAGGTTGTAGGCTCATGGCATTACCTCCACAATAGAGCAGTTGATGGTGGACGATCCATCGAGATGCTGTGATGCAGCAGGAAACAGCGCCGCATCTACAAGGTTAATTCTGCCACTGATTGCTGATCTTGAAAAATGATGCGGTTAGCACCAATTGGGCGCGAATCAGAAAAGCGCAGCCATTCCTGACTGCGCTTCTGAAATTAAGCCTGCGCTGGCGTTCTAAATTCCGGCTGTGCTTAAGAACTCCTGCGCCATTGCAATTCGCTGGTTTACATGCTCGATAATCTGCGGCAGTGAATTTTCAAACGATTGCGCTGTTTCTAAACGCGGGTCAGCGGGTTGATCGCCCTCGCCCAGAACATACGGGGTGATCAACTCGTGCAGTCGTTGCAGCGTCTCTGCCATGCCCGCCGGCTCGAAAGCGCCATTGATGGTATCTTCAACGTAACCCGAATAGATTTCTGCATAGACCGGATCATTGATGAGATAGCTGATCAGCGGCCAGGTGTCACTCGTGCCGGTCAAATCCAGCGAACCTGCGACCTGCTCGCGCTCGCTGCCTCTACGCAGGCTGCGTGCGGTGAATGCCTCGTTATTATCCCAGGGAATCCATGTGAGCAAACCGGTAGAGGGATCGTTATAGAGATAGTAGTTATGCGCCATTGTGCCATAGGTATCCCAGTTCTGGATGACAGTGTTCACCGCAAGCCAGTGAATGAACTCGTCAACATCCAACACCGCCTCAAGCCCTGCGCGCCATGATTCTGGATCGGTGGTGCGAGTATCCGCATGTAGCGCGTCGAACAGCGCGAGAATATCGCTGTAATCGGCATCATCTTCGTTGGTCTTCAATTCAAAGGTTTCCGCGAGGAACGTGCCTTCCTGAAAATCGGCGCCTGCGCCTTCAGGCTTATACAGATTACCGCTGCCATCGGCAAACTGCGTCTGAAGCACAGTGTCTTCAATCTCTTCAACAGCGGTATACAGGCCGATATAAACCGGGCCTTCGCCGTAATCCATATAAACAGCGTAGAACGCGGTTTGCGCCGACGGAATGCCCGCCTCGCGGAAAACATCGGCAGCAACCTTCTCGTGCAGGTAGGACAAATCGCGGAAGTTGCTGGAGAAACTCAGTTGGTCAAACCCGAAGAAGCGCTGGTTGTCAATCTCAGGATAGTCATCCTCGTATCTATCGAAGTTCAACTTGAATCCCAGCTTTAGCGATCCGCTGCCCCACGCGCCCATGAGCGTTGAATTTCCCTTGTAACGGAACCCCACATTCGTCCATGTCTGGCCGTTAAAAGAGATATCTGCGGCAACCCAGATGGGGTCTTCCTCAGCGAAATCAATTGCGCCCGCGCCGGGTACACCGCCGCCTACAATCACATTCCCCTGCGGTGGCTGGAAGCCTTCAGGCAAGTTTTCAGGATCAAAACCCTCTGGAAGCTCAACACCCTCTGGAAGATTTTCAGGATTGAAGCCTTCCGGCATTGGGCCGAGCATATCACCTTGCGGGCGAACTTCACCGGCGAAATTACCGCTGCCAGAGCCACCTCTTCTTCTAGAGCCAAACTCTCCGAACAGGCTGGTCATATCATCCTGCATGGCCTGCCATGTTTCCGGGCTGAAGGTGATGGTGATGGTATTGACAGCATCCTGAGGGAATACCACTTCATAATCAGGGGCAGTGTCATTGCCATGCGAATACTCATCCCACCTTCGGGGCGTGTATCCTGAGCCAGTGTGATGCTGGCGCTCATGAACAGAACGAGCATGGTTGCAAACAAGATCGAAGTTATACGGCGCTTGTTCATATACGTTTCGGTGTTTCCTTTCCTGTAGCTATTTATACATCAGCTTCGGCGGCAGATCGGACGTTAATGGCGTAGCTAACCTGTGTGGTGTTCAAGGCGCGTGGATCGTAATACACCACGATCTCGGCGCTGTCGCGCAGGAAGTTGATCTTGCCGATTTCGACCCGTTCGATGGGAAGCCCGGTACGCGCTTGAAGGTCTGCAAGCAGCAAGGCTTCATTTTCAGGACGGATCAGATCAATGCGCTCATAGGTAATCACCTTGCGGGTCATATAGTGAAAGCCCCAGCCTCGTTCCAGCACGTACAGAATGGCGATCACAGCGACGTTTACGAGAGCAAACTGCACATATGCCTGCCACTGAAACAGCAGAGAATTAACCACTGCCAGCGCGATCAGGACGAACAGATAGGTCATTTCACGGATCGGGACGGTATCTGTGCGGTAACGCAAGATAGAGAAGATGGCGAATAGGCCGAAACCGACCCCGATGCCAAGCTCAGTGTTATTCATCAGCCCGATGACAAAAAAGATGATGGTGCTAAAGGCCACGAAGGTAAACACGTAGTCTTTATCGCGCTGCTGCGGATAGTAGATAAACCGGATAATGACGATGACTACCGCCAGATTTAGCGCAAAGCTAACCCCCAGATCAATGAGTGAATTCATTTTGGAACACCCCCTGCATGATTTTGTTGACTATGCGAATTTGCGGTTTGAAGTTGTTGACCTTCACCCCGTCATAGAGCGAGTACACGCCTGCGGCATATTTGCTGTAAGACTGTGGACGCGCACTGAGGCGCCGCATTTGCTGGATGATTTCGGCAGACTGCGTGTGCTGCTGCTGCTTGACCTCAATGATGACTATGCCGGATAAGGCGGCGAGATCCGTTTTCCAGTAATACCTGAGATTCATATCCAGCGTGACCCGTTCGGGGCGGTTTTTGCTGACCAACGTCATGCGAACGTATTCATTCCACAGTTTCGGCTCCAGCCTGTCAGCATCACAGGCGGCGTGTTCGTGCGCAAACGCGATCAGCGGATCGCCAAGCTGCGTGACCAGATCGGGAATAGGCATACGCGATTTGATGGTGCGGCTCTGGTTGGTACGATGCTTGATCTCAAAGAAAGCAGTATCGGTATCCATGTACTTACGCACGCGCACTTTATAGCGCGAGCCTAAACGATTATGGTGCTGGGTGTAGAAGGTGAAGGCGCTGGTATCAAAATACAACGTCCGGTAATTGTGCAGATAGGTATTGTTGATGTTCAG